>CAOJFR010000004.1 GCA_948434855.1 uncultured Clostridia bacterium
ATAAAAGGCAGGGCAAACATAATTACAAAAAGCGAAACTATTAGTAAATAAACATTAATTTCCATAAACTTATATATAGTATGTGTAAGTTTAGAAAAAATTGCAAAAATAAACCACAAAAGTTTGTTGATACTTTTGCGGTGGGTATATGCCCATAATACAACAAAAGATAGCTTTTTGGCAACAACAAAATTATATATTTTTTAAGTTTATAAAGTTTTTATAATAATTAAGCAATGCTTATATCGTCATAGACAATCTTAAAAAAAAAATATATAATATTCTTGTTTTTATTACAAAGGAGCAAATATGAGTAAGTATATTATTGTAACAGGTGGTGTTGTTTCTAGTTTAGGAAAGGGTATTACCGCAGCAAGTCTTGGAAGACTTCTAATTAATAGGGGATTAAAGGTCATGGTTCAAAAGCTTGACCCTTATATAAATGTAGATCCAGGGACAATGAGTCCATATCAACATGGTGAAGTTTTTGTTACTGATGACGGAACTGAAACAGATCTTGATATTGGTCATTATGAAAGATTTTTAGATATTAGTTGCAATAAAAATTGCAATTATACAAGTGGAAAAATTTATAGTAGCATAATTGCAAAAGAGAGAGCGGGCGAATATTTAGGAAAAACCATTCAGGTAGTTCCTCATGTTACAAATGAAATCAAGGAAAAAATTAAAAGCGTTGGTTCACCAGATACTGATGTAGTTATTGTGGAAATTGGTGGAACTGTTGGTGACATTGAAGGCTTGGCATTTTTAGAGGCTGTTCGTCAACTTAGAATTGAAGTTGGTTCAGAAAATTTATTGTTTTTGCATGTTGCACTATTGCCATATCTTGAGGCGGCTCATGAAGTTAAAACAAAGACTGCACAAACCAGCGTTAAAGAATTAACAAGAATTGGTATACAGCCTGATATTTTGGTTTGCAGGACAAATAGTGGTATAGAAATTACAAATGAAATGAAAGAAAAGCTTTCAATGTTTTGTAATCTGCGTTCGCCAGAATGTGTTATTCATAACTCAGATGCAAGCTGCTTATATGAAGTTCCTTTGCTTCTTCAAAAAGAGGGTCTTGATAGAATTGTTTGTAAGCAGCTTAAACTTAAAACTCCAAAAGCAAACATGAGTGATTGGAAAAAAATGGTTGCTCATATTGTTAAAAAGAAACCAGAGATTTCTGTTGCAATTGTTGGCAAATATACTGAATGTGCTGACGCCTATATTTCAGTTACAGAAAGCTTAAAGCATGCAGGACTAGCTAATGATGTTGATGTTAAAGTTAAACTAATTAATAGCGTAGATGTTGAGGAACAAGGTGCAGAGACACTTCTTCAAGGCGTTAAAGGTATTGTTGTTCCTGGTGGTTTTGGAACAAGGGGTATAGAAGGGAAAATAGAAGCTTGCAGGTTTGCAAGAGAAAATAATATTCCATATTTAGGGCTTTGTCTTGGAATGCAAATTTCGGTTATTGAATTTGCAAGAAATGTTTTAAAGATGGAAGGCGCAAACTCTGCGGAAATTGATCCTAAAACAAAATATAATGTTATAGATATTATGGAAGATCAAAAATTTATCCATGAAAAAGGTGGAACAATGCGTCTTGGTTCATACCCATGCGAGCTTGTTAAGGGAACCAAAGCAAGAGAGGCTTATGGAACCTCTCATATTGAAGAAAGACATCGTCATAGATATGAATTTAATAATAAGTTTAAAGATAAATTTGAAAAAGCAGGTATGATTGCGAGTGGCATAAATAAAAAGAGAAATTTGGTTGAGATAGTTGAAGTTTCTGCAAATAAATTTCATGTAGCATCACAATTTCATCCAGAGTTTAAGAGTCATCCATACAGGTCACATCCTTTATTTTCTGGATTTATTAAAGCTTGCAAAGATTAAAAAAATGCGAATTAGTTTCGCATTTTTATTTTTATTATTTTTGGCCTGCATATTGACATTGCAAAATATTTAGTTTATGCTAAATATAGTTTGTTTTAAAGGAGAAAAAAATGTTAAATAAAAGTTTTAATGACATTCAGTTTAAACCAAGCAAAGACCAAGAGGTTTTGTTTGAGTATCATGCACTTTGTCCACTAGATGGCAGATATGCATCAATTGGCAAAAAGCTTTCACCATATTTTTCAGAATTTGGATTGGTAAGCAATAGGATTAGAGTTGAAGTTTTATGGCTTATATATTTGCTTGAAAATAATATTGAGTCAGAAGTTTTAAATAATTTTAGAAGTGCAAATTTAGATGATCATGGAACTATAAAAAAAGAAGTGATTGATTCAATAGAAGAAATTTATAAAAATTTTAATGATGAATCTATGCTTGCTGTTAAAGCGATTGAAAAGGTAACAAACCATGATGTTAAAGCTGTTGAACTTTATGTTGCTGATAAGCTTAAAGAATTAGGTTATGGTGAGCTTGTTAGTTATGTTCACATTGGTTGCACTTCAGAAGATATCAATAACACTTCATACGCAAGAATGCTTAAGGACGGTGTTAATGATGTTTGGGTTCCAGCAGCCGAAACTCTTATTGGTTCTGTTGCTGAAATTGCAGATAAAAATGCGGCAGTTCCAATGCTTGCTCACACTCATGGTCAACCTGCAACCCCAACAACTGTAGGAAAAGAATTTACAGTATATGTTCAAAGACTTAATAAAATTTTAAATAGTATTAAAGAATTTAAAGCTTTTGGAAAGTTTAATGGAGCAACTGGAAACTATGCTGCAATTTCAGTAGCATTTCCAAAGTATGATTGGGAAAAAAATTCAAGACAATTTATTGAAGATTATTTGGGCTTAGAGTTTAACCCAGTAACAACTCAAATTGAAAATCATGATTATATGTGCAAGCTTTTCCATGAGATTAATGAGTTTAATAATGTTCTTTCAGACCTAGACCTTGATATGTGGCTTTATATTAGTAAGGGATACTTTAAGCAAATCCCAGTAAAAAATGAAGTTGGCAGCAGCACAATGCCACACAAAGTTAATCCGATTAGGTTTGAAAATAGTGAATCTAATATAGAAGTTTCAAATGCGCTTTTAACTGCACTTTCAAACAAACTTCCAAGATCAAGATGGCAAAGAGACTTATCAGATTCTTCAACTCAAAGAAACATTGGAATGGCAATCGGATATTCGCTTCAAGCCATTGAACAGACAACAGCAGGTCTTGCTAAATGTGTAGTTGATGAAAAGAAAATTAGCTCAGAGCTTGAAAATTCTTGGGCAGTGCTTGCAGAAGCTATTCAAACAGTTTTAAGAGTTTATGGCATCCCAGATGCTTATAATAGGCTTAAGGAAGCAACTAGAGGAAAAGAAGTTAGTCAGGAAGATATATATAATTTTATTACTGAGCTTCCGATTTCAGATGAAGATAAAGTTAATCTTTTAAATATGACTCCATCATCATATACTGGTTATGCAGAAAAAATTTCTAATGAATACTCAGTTATTGAAAAGGGTGAGTAATTAAATAAAATAAAAATGTGGACTTGTTGTCCACATTTTTTTTATTTGGTTTGTTACAATTCAATTTTATATTTTTTTCGTAGACCTTGTATGTTTCGTTTTTTTCACACCATCTCTGCTCATTATAACTGTTGCAATAAACAGTCCAACTCCTACTCCAGCAAATATAAAGCCCAAAATAATTGCTATCCAATTAATAAAACCGCCATCTAAAACATCTTCTGCATTTTTTGGGTTTACTCTAATATTTATTTTGCTTCCAATTGTTGGCACGAGTTCAGCACTTTGTCCATAAGAACTTTCTCTTTCATATTTTTTGCCATCAACTTCATATTCATAAAAATAGGTTGCAAGCAAGCTTCCATCTCTTTTGCTATGATAGGTATCAATTTTGGTAATAGTTGCTTTGGTTTTATTATAGCTATAATATTTTGCAGTTGGAATTATTCCAACCAAAATCATAACACAGGTTCCTGCGATAAAAAACACAGTTCCAGCAAGAATTAAAGGAATTAAACCTGCATGAAAACTATGACGATATTTCTTGCGAGGTTTTTTCTTTTTTTCTTCCACTTTTGGGTTTGAAACTATATCGCTATCAGGTGCTTCTAAAGGCTTATCTGACTCTTTTAGACTATCTTCTGCTCTTAGTTTTTTTCTTTCATTAATTCTTTGGACAATTTCTGGATTATTCCTTTTAAACTTGTTAAATTTTATGTTTCTAATTATTTGGCTAATGGTTATTATCATTAAAACTATGCCCACAAGGCCAAACATAAGCATTGCATAAACTGAAACTCCGCTTGCAATAAGTTCTAGAAAGGATAATCCACTTGCAAGCTGTATGCCGACAATAAGCGATATTGAAAACATTAAAAATATTGTGCTAAACATCAAGCCAACAAATGCGCTTTTTGCATGGCCAGGCATTGCAATTGCTGCAAATAATCCTCCTAAAAAGAAGAAACATGCGCCCATAAATGTCATTACTGTGCTTGATGGTGAAATTATGGCTTCTGGAGAGCTTACATTATAATAAATAGTAACAGTTTTACCTGCTTTAAATGAAGCACCACCAAAAGAAGCACTTGTTCTGCTGGTGTAGATTTTTCCGTCCTCTGCAGTATAGGTGTATGCAAGCCTTTTCATATCGCCATGCGAATCCTCAACATATTTTATAACGGCGGTTGTTTTAACATAGCCATCACTATTCATTTTTTTAACAGAGTTTGCACCTAAAAGAAAGAGGGGAATATAGCCAATGCCACAAGCTAAAAATATTCCAAGACCAATAAAAATATTTTTTATTCTTTCTTTTTTAGGGATAGGCTTAACAACTTCTTCCTCTTCAAGCTGTTTATGAAAAGCATGAGTATTCTTTTTCTTTTTTCTTTTTAAACTGGTTAATGGCTCACCAGCAGCAAATCCAAAGATTATGCAAAATATTGTGCAGATAATAATGCTTATAACAATATAAATAATTGCATCAACTGAAAACTTGAAGTAAACAAAATGAAGCACATTACAAATAATTGTAAGCGCAATAAAGATTCCAATCATAATTCTGCAAAATAAAGTTCCATAATTAATTTTTATATCTTTATTCATAATATCTCCATTTGACATAAAAAATAGATTTATTTTTTATTAGATAGCTTTTTAATTTTTCTTATATATTTTTTATGATATTTATTTGCATAGGCCAACACAGCCAGCAAAAATACTCCAAAAAATGAAAAGCAACAGCAAATGTATGTTAAAATTCCACTGCCCAGTGTTTCAAAAATTGAAAGTCCTCCAGAAATAAACACACCTGCAATAAGTCCAAGACTTACTTCCAAAAATGTTAAACAGATTACAACTCCTAAGGCTGAACCTGTGTTTCCCAAAAATCCATTAACAACCAGCCCAATGCCCACTGTTAAGGCAAAACTGGCTCCAACAAATAACATAAAAACATTAGAAAGGGAAGTTGAGTTTTCTGGCGCTGAGGCTTCATAATAAACTGTTACAGTTTTGCCAGGCTTAAATATTGCACCACCAAATCTTGGCCCGTTTTTGCTGGTAAAAATTTTTCCATCTTCTGTGGTGTAGGAATATAAAAGTATGCTAGAGTTTTTATTTGCATCATAATATACTTTTCTGACAACAGCCTGAGTTTTTATATATTTGTCACTATTTATTTCATTAACTGATTTTATTCCTAAAACTAACAGAGGTACAAACATTATTCCTGAAACAATAAATCCAAGAAATCCATAGGCAATAAGTTTAAGTCTTTTAAGTGAAAAAAATTTAGATCTTATTTCTATAATTTCTCTGCAATACTCTACATTTGTTTTTTCATAGCCTTCAAGCTTATTTATATAATCATCTACATTTCTAGCATTATTTAGGCTATAATTTGTGTTTTCATTTTTAGACTCAGTTTCTTTAATGTTTTTTTTATAAGCTTTTAAGACTAAGTTTGAAATAAATGAAAGAATGGCACACAAAACCACAATTATTATGCAGTTAACAAGTCCTTCAATGGAAAATTTGAAGCATGCAAACTGACAAATAATGCAAATAACTGCTAGCCCAATAAAAGCTGATAGCATAGAAAACCTTGCAATATCTATTCCTTTAAATTTTTTCATGTTAGCTCCAAAATTTTAAAATTAATTTTTATTAATTAAATCTTCAAAAATGGTTTTATTTTGTTTATAGAAGCGCCTTGTTCGTGCAAATATTGATAAAATTAAAATACTTATTATTATAAAGCAAAAACAAATATAAGGTAATATTCCACAACCTAAAACCTCAAAAAACGATAACCCGCCTGCAAGCATTGTTGCTATCATTAATCCAAAACTTGCAATTATAAACGTTAAGCAAAAAGATAATCCCAAGGCAGAACCAGAATTTCCTAAAAAACCATTTATAATAAAACCCACTCCAAGAATAATTGCAAGGCTTGCTATAAAAAAGAAAATAAATATTTTTGTTGGGGTAATAATGTTTTCTGGGTTAGATGCTTCATAATATATTGTTATGGTTTTTCCAACTTTAAAAATTGCTCCACCAAAAGTTGCACCTTTTCTGCTGGTATAAATTTTTCCATCGTTAGCCATATAAGAATAAGCTAGCTTACTTGAATTTTCATTTGCATCATAAGAAGCTTCTCTTATTATTGCCTGAGTTTTAACATAGTTGTTGCCACTAATATCTTTAATTGTGTTTACTCCAAAAATTAGCATTGGAACAAACAATGCACCCATAACAATAAACCCAAGAAAACCTAATGCAATAAGTTTTAGTTTTTTGCCCAAATAAGAGTATGCTTTGTTTTCTAAAATTCTTTTGCAATATTCTGCATTTGATTTTTCATTAGGTTTTAAACTTTTAATATATTTATCAACTTCAGATAAATTTTCATTTTCTTCTTTATTTGGCTCAGAATTAGTTTCTGCTTTAACCTTATAAAAGAAATGTATGATTATTGAAATAATTATGCAAATAACTGCTATAATTATGCAATTAACAAATCCTTGCATTGAAAATTTGTAGCAGGCAAATTGACAGATTATACAAACAATTGCCGTTAAAATATAGGCAGAGATTAATAAAAACTTAGTTTTATGAAGAGTTAGTTTTTTCCATTTTTTGCTCCAAAATGTAAAAAAGTTTATTTTAACACTACTTTAATAAAGGTTTTCTTACCTTTTTTTAACAAAATTGCGTTTTCTTCAAAATCTTTTTCACAAATTACAAGATTAACATCTGAAACTTTTTCGCCCTTAACAGATATTCCACCACCAAGAATCATTTTTCTTGCTTCGCCTTTGCTTTGACAAAGATTTGTTTTAACAAGCAAATCTAAAAGGGCAATTCCACCATCAAGTTCTGTTTTTGAAAGTTCATATTCAGGAGCATCGTTTCCACCATCAGTGAAAAGATTTTCGCTCATGCTTTGTGCAACAATTGCATCTTCTTCGCCACGAACAAATTTTGTAATTTCAAAGCAAAGCCTCTTTTTTGCATTAACAATATTTTCAGAAATAATCTCGTCAATCTCTTTCATAGGAAGGTCTGTGAAAAGAGCAAACATCATTCTTACGCAAGCATCGGGTGTTTGATAAATTCCTTGATAAAAGTCATAGGCAGAAATTTTGTCTTTGTCAATCCAAATAGCACCTTTTTCTGTTTTGCCCATTTTTTTGCCTTCAGGTGTAAGAAGAAGTGGGTTGGTTGCACCAACCAAGTTTATGCTTGTGCCATTAACAAAATTGAGTTTTCTTTGAAGCTCACTGCCTGCAGCAATGTTGCCCCATTGGTCTGCACCACCATATTGAAGGGTGCAACCAAATTCTCTGTTAAGATGAACAAAATCATAGGCTTGCATAAGTTGATAGCCAAGTTCAAAAAAGGTAAGTCCACCACTCTCTAAACGATTTTTATAAATTTCGTTAGAAAGCATTTTGTTGATGTTGAAGTGAACACCAATCTCACGCATAAAATCAATATAGTTTTGATCTTTAAACCAGTCAGCGTTGTTAACAATAATTGCAGGATTTTCACCTTCAAAATTTAAAAATACAGAGAGGGAATTTTTAATTTTTTCAATGTTAGAGTTAATTTGTTCTTTTGTCATTAGTGGACGCATTTCTGACTTTCCAGAAGGGTCGCCAATGCCAGCAGTTGCTCCGCCCATTAACACCAAAACCTTGTGGCCTGCTTTTTGAAATCTCCTAAGAATTGTGTATGGCACACAGTGACCAATATGCAAGCTGTCTGCAGTTGGGTCGGTTCCTTCATAAAGAGTTATTGGCTCGCCACTTTCAAGTATTTTTTTAAGAGCCTCTTCATCTGTGCATTGATAAAGTAGTCCACGCTCTTTTAGTTCGTTATATAAATTTGTGTCTGTTTTTTTCATAATTTTAATTCCTTTAAATATAGTAGTTTTGTAATGCTGCCGTAATTCAAAAATATTGTAGCATAAATTTTTAATTTTTCAAAAGAAATGAAAGCAAATAAAAAATCTGTCACAAGAATTAAACTATATGACAGATATTGCTTATAATTTTTACGCACAAAAATCTACATATAGTTTATATGTAGCAGTAATAATATGAAAATTTAAAATTTGAAGTTTTCATAACATTTCCTTTTTTGTGTATAAAATAATAATATCACAAAATTGTAATGTGTCAATATTTTTTGAAAAAATAAAATAGAAAATAAGAAAAGCAAAAAACAATATTAAGTTGACAATTTGCAAAAATAGTGATAAAATTCTTAATGTTATGCGACCGTAGCTCAGCTGGATAGAGTACTCGGCTACGGATTACGAGGTCTGGTGTTAAAAACCCATTGTTTTATAAGGTTTTCCAAGGGTTTTTAACATAAAAAAAAGTTTTGTATAAAAACTTTATAAAAAACCTTATAAAAAACTTAATATTTCCCATATGCGTCGTTAGCTCAGCTGGATAGAGCGTCGGTCTACGGAACCGAAGGTCAGGGGTTCGAATCCCTTACGACGCACCATAAAAGGTAAAATCAACCACTTAATTGGTGGTTGATTTTTTACTTACACACTTACTACTTTTGGTGCATATAACAATTGCTCAATTATATCACTTGCTCTTTTGTCTGATTGATTGGTGCAATGTGAGTAAATATTTAATGTTGTTTGCACATCACTATGTCCAACCCTTGAAGCAACTGTCTTAATATCAACACCATTTACTATTTGCATGGTAATATTTGTATGTCTTAGACCATGCAATGTTACTCTTTTAATGTCATTCTGAATTTCAAACTTTTTAAGCCAAACTGAAATTGTACTATTACACATATCTTTGCCGCTATTCTGCACAAATAGTTTATCAGTATTAGCCCACAAATCGCCATGATTTTGTTTTTCTTCTAGCCACCAAACATAATACTCTTGCAATAAGTTAATTAAAGTTTGTGGCATATTAATTACACGGGTAGAAGATTTGTTCTTAGTTCCTTTCGTTACTACACCAAAGCATTCGGTATAAATTGTATTTTTATTTATTGAAATAGTGCCTTTATCAAAATCAATATCTTGCCATGATAAACCGCTTATTTCAGCACCACGCAAACCTAAACTTAAACCTATTGAAAAAGCAACTCTCTTTCTAATATCTGGCTCTTTCGCTAAACAATCTAAAAAATTATGTATTTCGTCTTGTGTTTCAAAAATCTTTTTCTTGCCAACTGTACCGGTAATTTTCTTTGTATATTCGCTAGAAGCATAATTAATAGGTATTAAACCATCTTTTACCGCTTGACTTAAAATAGTGTGTAGCATTACTTTTAAGCCTTTATTTGCAGTTTTGGAATATGGCACATCTTCACTTATTACATTAAAGTATTTGTTAATAGGTACATCTAAAAATTTGCATAATTTCTCAGCTGTTGTTTTTGCTATGTGTTTGCCTTCTTCAATTGCAAGGGTTAAAGTATTTGTTGCTATGTCGCATTTCTCAGCAACTTGCTTTAATATAAAGCCTTTATCTTTGATAACATCTCTTAAACTTTCTTTAACAATAATAGTTTCCTTTTTATATGTTCTAGTGCAAAGCCAATCACAAAAGTTTTGAATGACAGGCAAAGTCATTTCCGCTAATGTAAATCGACCAAAATGTTCTCTATATATTGTTAAATTGCGTTTGCCGTGCATGTAATGATTGTATGCCTCTTTATTGTATAACATAATTCTCTCAACCCATTGCTCAGCATAATCACAAAAACTTATTTTTTTGTCTTCATAAGAGAGTATGCCTTTTGATAACTTCTCAACTTTTTCTTTATATTCAACTTGGCATTGTAACCTAAACTTTTCAATTTCCTTTTTGCCAGTTAACTCTTTTGGCACTTTAATTCTTTTAACATAAACTTTATATTCTTTTGTGTATGCGTCTTTACCGCTACAATGCAATTCAAAACTAAGTTCGCCATGTTTGTTACGCCTTTCATATACGCACATTATATCTTTGTTATTCTTCATCTTTTCTTCCACCACCTAAATATCTTAGTAAACTATCAAAGTTAACAAGCGACTTATTGCCACTTGCGTAATATTCAATTAATTCTTTCTTACATAAAGAGCGAATAAATCACTCACTAATTGTACTCTCACTATCTATTTTTTTAATTTCAATTAAACATTGATGAATTGTTCTAAATCTAGGAATAAAAATCTCTTCCATTTATCTTTCTCCTTTATCTTTTTTATTATAGGAACTATTTTTGCAGAAAACCACTGTCCGCTAGGAAAAATATAAAACTTTTGTTTGCTAGTTTTAATTAATATATATATTCAACTCTACACCAAACTAACTATCTGTTTTATTGCGGTTAATTTCTGCTAGCAATTTATCATCTTCTGCTGTTCCAAAATTGTTGATGATGTAATCTTCACCTAACGATAATAATATACCGTCTAATCTTTCAATTTTTTTGCCATTTACATAATAAAAATGTTTATCGTTTCTTATGTGTGATTTCTTACCTTTGCAAAAGGTAACCGCATTAATAATTTCATTTTCGTTTACATTAATCTCTCTACAATCTGCTTTACTGCTAAAAGTTGAAGCAATTAATCTCGCACCTTTTGGAAAATAACTCAACCTACTATCTTCTTGTCTTCCAATAGGGTGCTTGTCTAATGTCAAATATTCTATCAAGCCATAAATATCATAAACTTTATTTTCTATATCAATGTTGCCATATTGTCAAAGCTTTTGAATATCTCGCCTTTTAAATTGTGGCACTTTATCGTTAAATACTAAAACAATATGCACATGATACCTAAGCGATTCTTCTTGTATTTCAACAGACCTAATATAAACAATATCTTTACCATACTTGCGTTTAATGTTATTTATAAATATTTCAAATTTGCTCATTAGTTCTTTTCACTGCATATTGCGTGAAAGTGTAAGTGTAATAAACTTACATTTACTGCAATCTATATTAAGTGCGATTAATTTTTTAATTCAATTTCTATGAGCTCTTTTTGTATTTTTAATAGTCATTCAGCCATTATTATTTCGTTTATAATTTGTTCTTTTATGGTTTGATTTTCTTATAAAAGGGTTGCCTTGGTTAATTTGAATGTAGGCACGATTATTATCGTATATTTTCATTTTGTATTGTGTCATCTCTTATTTTCCTTGTAATAAATATTTAAATATATGTTTTGATATTTTTTGCTTACTCTATATATTAAAAATATTCTTTTTCGTTAATACATTTATGATCATACTCAAAATGTGCATTGGATATTTTAGACAAAATGTATTTGGTGCGTTGCTTTTTTATATATTCAATTTTTAACATAGCATTATTAAAAGTCTCGTTAAATTCTCTTAAATGCTCAACATAACCTTTTGCGTTGTATTCTTCAAAACAACTGAATATAAAATCTAAGTTTGCAATATACTCTAATGCATAAACATCTTTTATTTCATGTTCGGTTAGTTTTTCGTCCTTTATGGTAGATATAATCATTTTGCCATTTCTAAAAATAAAGTCTGTTTGTTGATAATTTAATAATCTGTTCATCTTAATATCTTCCTTTAAAAATTTATTTTGCCGTTATCGACAATCACTATATAATACATTTGAAATCTTAGTTTTTCTTACCTAACTTGAATCTTCCACATCTCAACTCCTTATCTGCGTATTAATAGCTCACTTTTAAACTACAAATATCTATACAGTCAAGTTTTGAAAAATTAAACATTTCAAATTATAGAAAGTATTTAGTGTTGTAAAACCTATATTTAAATATATTTGCTTAAACTTTTTGCTTTTGCTATACTTTTAAAGTATCTAATTAAAGTGAGGTTGCTATGGAACATTTATTGTCGAAACAATTTGGCGAAAGGTTAAGTTCATTCATTGACGAATATAAATCAATTACTAAAAAAGAAATCGGTGAAGCCTTAGGTTATAAAACACCTAGGTCTCTTGACGAACAATTAAAAGGTAATTCTCTGCCAGCATGGGAAAGAACTTGCGACTTGCTAGAATATTTAAGTAAATTTGGCATAACTGCTGATATGATGTTTAATAGCAATGTAGAAGTTCCAAAGGCAAAAGATAGCAAGGAATATCAAAAATTACAACAAGACTACGACAGCCTTGAAAAGTCATTTATTAAACTATTTGAAAGAGTAAAGCATTTTGAGACTATCTTAGATGTTTGTTATAATTTAACACAGCCACAACTAGATACTTTGGAAACTTTAATGAGCCAAGATTCATTTATAAATTCGTTGCATGACATAAGGGTTTATTCGATTAGAATACCTAAAATGTATCCTGAATTACGAGAAAAATATTTATGTAAACCTTACTATTTTGGCGACCAAAATAATGTTGATACCTTACTACAACAAACAATCTATTCACTTAGAGTTAAATTTATAAAAGAGCAACGAAACAAATCAAAAGATAAGTGGTCTGATAACCGCAAACAACATATTGAAGAAAATAAAGAAAAGTATTCAAAAGTTGATGGTAGGTCGTCAGCGAATGATAAATACATGAAGGAATATATTAATAATTTATGCGAAGAAACATATAAGTATACGGATGAATATTTAAAAGAAAAATTTGGTAATATTTATTTTGATTTAGTTAGATTGCAAGATAATGGAACATGGAATGCAAATAAATTAGAACAAAGTGCAATGGATGTCAAATTACATTTAGACGAATGTTGGTATAACGAAAGTGAACTACAACAAGGTTATGAAATAGCTCTAAATAATGACGATAAGCATGGTTTTTTAGAAGAGTTTAAATTAGTTGCAACTGTATGTGAAGATAGCAAAATAAAACAAGATTGTTTAGAAGATTTAAGCTGTGATAATGACGCATTTATTGATGACGCACCTAATGGCGAAGAAGTGTTTTAAAATCCTTTATTCTCGCATGTTTTCTTTTAAGTTAATATAAATTGTTACCAAAGTTAATAAACAAAGGGAGAACTATGTTTCTCGCAGTGAGAACAGCTGTTTAATATCATTTATCAATTTTAGACAATAAAAAAACAACGACTATTTTAAATCGTTGTTATTTTTTCTAATAATTCTTTGGAAATTCGTCTTTGCCAGCTAACCACAAATATCGGTCAATCTCGCCAAGTGAGTATTTGTCTAATTTGAAATGAGTTTGAAAGTCTGCAAGCACTTGATTAAACTTTGCATATTCTCTTAAATCTGCTCGCTTAAAATTTGCAAAGTGTTCTTGCTTGTTTATTTGCAATAACATTTTTTCAACAAAGCTGTCATAAATAGGTAGCAACCCATTTGTGCTATGGCAACAATATTTAGTTGCAAAAGAATAGAAATCACGAACTTTATCTTTCATTTCAACCTTTGCAATATCATTAGCAACAGTTAGGTCTTGCTTTGCTAATTTTTTATCTATGTTGAGTGATAGTATATGTTTACTTACTGAAAAAATATCATATATGCTTGTGCTATAAAAAGCATTTACTAAACAAACTTTTGTTAAGATTTCTTCAAGTTTATTATTCTTAGGGAATAAGTCAAATACTTTATTAGTTGCTGATTCATTCGCTTTGTAGTGTTCAAGAGTATTCCATTTCTTCAAGTATAAATCAACTTGTTCTTTGCATGGTAATTTTACTAATTTTGTCATAATAGCTCCTTTTAGTTCTAAAAACTAAAAGCACTATATCACACAAAGAGATAAAATACAAGCAAATTTACCCATAGGCATAAAAAATATAACTAACAAAGAGATTTTTAATCAATTTGTTAGTTGTATTTATAATTATAATTATTATTGTTTTATTTGATACCAAACATAATTAGATACATTCCATTGTTTTGGTTTAGTGCCATCTTTTTTATCATAATATACTAACAATTTTTGTTTTTTATATTTTTGCCATTTTTGTGATACGATATAAAAATATATTTCAGCCATGCAATCATAACTCGGCAAATCACATGCTAGACTTATACCACAATTATCATTTATTGTTATTAAGCAAGCACGAAAGTTTTCTAATTGTATTTCGTTGTTTTCTTCACTTATTGGAATTACTTTATCATCAAATTCATTTATTATGAGTGTAAATTCTTCTTTTATCTCATCTTTATATTTTTTAATAAAATCTTTAATAATATCTTTTGAAATTTCATTACCTTTACTATCTTTAAAAATAGTTCGCTCTAATAACTCATCAAAACCAAGCATTAATTTGCCACCATAGCTATTTCTAATTTTATCAATTATATCGTTAATCATTCTTATTCTCCTTTTTAATCATTACTAATTTATCAACTCGTTTAATTGTATTAATAACTTACCGATTATTCCATATATTAAATTTAGCCATTAATCTTTTATCAGCTCATAAAACATATTTACATTTTCGGCTATTATATTTTCAAATTGATTATGTTTTGTTATTAGGCTTTTTGCTTGCAACTTTCCACAAAATATATTGTCGCAAATAAGGTCATCGCAAATCATTTCGCCACACATTATTTCAACCATATCGCAGTTAAGTTTTTTTGCTACAATTTTTGTTTTAACTCTCAAAATATCGTAAATTTCGCTATCATCTTTTAGTTCTGCAAAGTTAGAATACAATCTGCCAACTCTAAACTTTTTATTTGCTACAATACTATTTGCAACAAAGCAATAACAATCGGGCTCTGCAAACTCTATATCTGGCAATATAAAGTCATCTTCTGCGTCATACACAATAGGCACATTTAACTTTTTTATATCGTCTGGAATTTCTTTGCCTTGGCTTTCTTTAAGTAAATGTACTTTAAGTGGGGTGCTTAAATCACTGAAACCAAAAGCAATCTCAATGTTAAAAATAACATCAGCTTTTTCGCCATTTTCTTTAAACTCATACATAACAACTCTTTTAGGGTCTCGTCTATGTTTTGGCATTACTTTTGTTTTGTATTTTTCTAAGTCTTCAAGGTTATTTATTATTATCATAATTATTCCTTTATTAAATATATTTAAGGCTGTGAAACATATCAACTCTATTTGTTTTAATATTATAGAAACAATTTTTACCTATTATTAATAGTTTTGCTTTTAGTTTATAACAGCTTAAATTTTTTATTTCAATCTCTTTACAGTTAATTTTTTGAGATATTATTGTGCCATATTTGCAATTAAGATTTGTTCCACGTATATTTTGTACAATCATACCAAATACGACCTCACAATCATTTTTAAAAGTAAGGCTGTTTGCTGTTAAAGAGCCAATGTTTAATTTTTTATTTGCATAAACATTATGTGCAATAAATGTGTATTTGTCAATTTTACCTTTTCTTTCTTTATCTAAATCGTTTAGTCCAAAAGGAATTTCAATATTCAATGTTAAATCTGCAAGTTTTCCATTTTCTTTAAATTCATAGACATATAACATTTTAGTATTATTGTCATTAAGCCCCTTACTTTCAACTTTGTATTTTTCTAAGTCTTCTATGCTATTGATTGTAATCATATTTACTCCTTAGTCCTTTAAAAAGTCATGTAAATTTACATACAAATCTCTTTGCGTTTTACTTAATATTTCTGATTTGTGCTTATTAAATATCTCTGCTTTTAAATATAAATGATTACCATGACCAGTATAAATATGTTGCCAGCCATTATTTAAACTTTCATTCGATTTGCTATAATATTGTAAATCTTTAAACCATGGTATGATTTTATAAAATTCTTCTTTTGTATCTTCTTCAAAGTCAAATTTGTAGCAAAGCAATTCTTCACAATCTTTTGTAAGAATGTTTATTCTATTAGTCCAACCCATTGCTCCATTTTCAGCATAAGTAAACAATAAGATATTGTCTTTTTGTTCTTCTTTAAAATCTTTGATATTATTTATTACTTTCATAATTACACCTATCAACTCAATCTTCGTTATATTCAAAAATAGACTCTATTTCGTTAAACCTATCAAGCATTGCTTCGTCTACATACTTATAAGCATTTGCTTTTAAAGTGTTTGCTAAATAGAGATGAGCAACATATCTAAGCAAATAACCCTTTGTGCTATTTGATAGAGTAGAACGAAAATAATCTTGTCTTTCAGCAAGTGTTAAGTTGTCAATATTTATTTTAAAAACTTGTTTAAAAAACTTGTTAACTCTTGCTATAAAGCAATAGTCGTTTGCTAAGTCATTGCAAATAAAACTATCTAGTTGTTTATTATATTTTTCCATAATGTTATTAGACATAAATCTTCCTTTAATTAGACAGGTCTACCTGGGAAGAAGTTACAACGTTTACGATCGCAGTAATTTCGATACTTACAACCTAAACATCTAGTTGAATCGTAATTTTTTTCGGTACTTTGTAGGCTTGCAATTGCTTCGGCTTGTTCTTCCATAGCTCTTGTTTGTGCACGTGCCTGACTTTCCATTTCTTCATGATGTCTTTTTAACTCTGCTTGTTTTTCTTGCAAATCTTTTTTCATTAATCTAGTTCTTTCTATTTCGCCATCTGCTATCGCTTGAACTTTTTCTTCTTCTATATCTTGCATTTTTTCTCTATAATTTTCTTCGGCGATTTCTTCTTCAAGAATGTTACAAGCTTCTTTAAGTGTATCAGCTCTTTGACAAACAATTATATCCAATAGCTTCTCAGCATAAAAATATGCCCTATATTTTTTGGGTACATGAATAACAGTTTGTAACTTTTCTTCAAGAATAGGTAATTCTTTTTCAGCTAAACTATTTAAACGATACCACTCAGCAATTCCTATTTTTTTTCGATTAGCTTCCATTTTTGAATATTTAGAATTTTTCTTTAAATCTTTTAACTTTTTTTCAAGTTCTTTCAATTCAATTTGCCAAAGTTCAATATCAGTTTTCCATTTTTCATATTTTTTGTTATATTCAATTTTTAGCCATGGCATTAAAGACATTTTTAATTTACTTTCTTTGATAGGTTCTTTCGGTTCATGACTTAATTTATATTCAATTTTATCTTGAATCTCTTGGATTTCATATTCGCTTTCATTTTTAAGTTCTTGTAACTCTTGATTATAATCTCCATTAGGGTTATAATCTTTTGCAAATTCAATAGCAGCAGCTTTTTGTTCTTCTTCTGGCTTTGGATACCAAGGTGTAGCATAAATATTATCATATATTTTTTGATTTGTAGGAGTAGGTTTAAATAATTTGTTTGTAAATCTGTCTATTGCTTTAATGTCATTAGGAGTTGCTTTTTTAGGGTCAAGCCCATATTGGTAACAATACTTTTTAGGAAGGCATTCAACCAAAATTTCTAATTCATTTTTTATTATTTCAAGTTCTTTATTTTCCATAAATAATATCTCCTTTATATTTAAGTATTATAGCATACAAAGAGATATTTTTCAAATAAATTTACCTAGATATAGAAAAAGTATGACTTACAAAGCCATACTTTCTAGATTTTATTATTCAAATGTTCTTTAAGTAAAGTTGTAGATATGATATTATAAGTATTATCAATAATTGATATTGCTTTTATATCTAACAATTCTTTAATGATTGTTTCTGCTTGTGGGTATGTTAAATCAAATAACCTTTTAAGAGTAGTGATAGATATATGATTGCTTTCGCAAATGTAATTTATCTTTTCATTCTTTGTTTTGCCTTTCATTGTAAACAAATTTGAAAGGTTGTCTAAATCTTCTTGTGTTTTAATTCTTGCTTTTAAAAATTGTAATGTTAAATCTGCTTTTTCTTCTTTCATGTTAATATTATAACATACAAAGCACTAAAAAACAACAAAATCTCTTACAAAGAGATATTTTATACCTTTGAACATAAATTTGCCATTTTCATAGAGATGAGCAAAAGCCTATTTAAATTTATAATTAAATAGGAGGCATTAACATGAATACAACACCACCTAAAAATGAATATTCTATGACAGATGAGGAAAGAAAAAATATTGCATTTAAAATTGGCACATTTAGACAAAAAGCAAATTTATCAGCTCGTTCGCTATCACTTATGATAGAAAAAGCAGATGGCTACATTAATAGGATTGAAACTACAACTGAGCATCTGCCAAGTATGGAAACTTTTATTATGATTATTAAAGCATGTGGAATTACACCAGAGCAATTTTTTTATCATGACCCAAATACTTATGAAGAAGATATGCAAATATTAAAATTTTTCAAAAAACTAACACCAGAGAAAAGACAACATTTAATTGAACTCTTTAAAGATTGTTAAATCGTCAATAAAGTAGAATTAACCCTTATACAATTAATTTCGCCTTGTGAGAGTTTAAGAAAGGGAAATTTAATTTCACTTTCAAATGAATGTATAAAAATAAATATAAAAGAAATATGGTAAAAGTTAAAAAGGTTATAAAAGTAATAAAGGGTACAAAACATACACAAATGACAAAAGATAACTCAAAAGTTACAAAAGATATATATTATATTATACAAGACAAAAGTTATTTTAAATGTTATACTTATCTACGAACCGAATGGTCGGGGGTTCGAATCCCTCCGGTCGCACCAACTATATGCAATAAAAAGTCTTTTTTTAAGAAGGCTTTTTTTATTGCAAAAACCACAATATACAGTGTTTTTTGAGCAAATTATCACTGTATACAGATATGGCATATTTCAAGATTTGGAAATTAGCAATTTCAAGTCTTTTTTCAAAATGTAAAAGTTTTGATTTTTTTGATTTTTTGCCCAAAATTTTGATTTTTTATTAAAGAATTGGCTGTCGCAAAATCAAAATTTCAAAAATCAAAACTGACCACCGAAATAATCAAAATAAATCAAAAATAATCAAAAAATCAAAATTTCAAGCCAAAATCGATGCAGAATTCAAAGAGTTGTGGTATAATGCAAGCAGGAGAAAAAATGGATAAGCAAATTTTAATTGACAACATAGAACTGGTTCATACAACGGAGATGGGAATCGATAGGATTAAAAGAAATTTGAAACTCGACACAAATGATGTGGTTGGGTATTGCAAACAAAAAGTTTTGGATAAGCAATGTAAGATTTATAGACACGGTAAAAATTGGTATTGTGAAATAGAAGATGTGATTATCACAATCAATGCTTATAGTTACACAATAATCACGGCACACAAAATAAAGTAAGATCACGAATCAAAAGTTCGTGATTTTTTCATAAAACCGATACAGAATGCAAAGGGTTGTGGTATAATGAGTTTAGGAGAAAAATATGGTAGGCATATATTTTAGTGGGACAGGAAATACGAAATTTTGTGTTAAAAAATTTTTGGAATTATACAATGAGAACAACACTTTTGAAAGTTATTCTATTGAAGATGAAATTTGTGTGAGCAAAATAAAAGAGAATAAAGATATTCTTTTTGCTTATCCCATTTATTATAGTTCTTTGCCACCAATTGTTGAGAGTTTTATAAAAAACAACAGGAAGATTTTTAAGAATAAAAATATTTTTATTTTAGCAACTATGGGGCTGTTTAGTGGTGATGGTGCAGGCCTTAGTGCCAGACTTTTCAAAAAATACGATACTAAAATCTTAGGTGGGCTTCACATCAAAATGCCAGATTGTATTGGCGATGTTAAACTATTAAAAAAGAGTATTGATGAAAATAGGCAAATAGTGAAAGATGCAGTGACAAAAATAGATACATCTGTAAAAAAGATTAAATCTGGTAAAAAAATAAAAAATGGTTTAACATTATTTAATCATATTGCGGGGTTGTTTGGTCAAAGGCTTTGGTTTTATAACAAAACAAAAAAATTAAAAAATAAACTTATAATAGATTATGACAAATGTATATCTTGCAAAATGTGTATGGTTAAATGTCCTGTGAATAACTTTATTGAAGAGAATGGCAAACCAAAGGCTCAAGGCAAGTGTACTTGTTGTTATAGGTGCATAAGTAACTGCCCAAAGCAAGCAATAACACTTATTGGCAAAGAAATTTATGAACAAAGTAAAATAGAAAAATATTTAGGTTAAAATGCCAAAAGATAAATTAAGGAGCAATAGTGAAAGGGCGAAACCGAATATTATTGCGATTTCAAAATAGAAACAATAAAATTATAAAAAAGAAAATCACGAGCAAAGTTTCGTGATTTTTTGTTGAAAAATTTATTATGCAAAAACAAGCAAGTTAAAAAAATAGATTATATTAATAACTGACTTTAGATAAGTTATATGAAAATTATTTTGTAATTTTTTTAATTGGGGCAGAATAATTATATTTTGAAAACATATTAAAATAATAAAAATTTAAAATAGACATTTTGAATAATAAAGATTTGATTGCTCAAAATAACAAATTAGAATATAATAGTGATATAGAGTTTTAGTTTTTATTTTTAAATTATTTTTGCTTAATATATTATTTTTAATTAAGTTTAGTTAAATAAGGGAAGTTATGGAACAAATATTTTTAAAAGCAAGAGATGGTTATAAGTTAAATGTTCATGTTTTTGAAGTGAAAAACGCAAAGGCCGCCATTCAGATTATTCATGGAATGGAAGAGCATCAAGAAAGGTATGAAGAAGTTGTTGACTTTTTAAATAAAAATGGATATTCGGTTATAAGCTCTGATATGCGAGGTCATGGAAGCACTGCTCCAAATCTTGGATTTTTTAAAACCAATAATGGTTATAAAGAACTTATTGCTGATCAAAAAACAATAACCAAATTTATTAAAGAAAAGTTTAATGGTTTGCCAATTTATATTTTGGCTCATTCAATGGGCACAATAATAACTAGAGTGTTGCTTCAAAAAAATTCAAAAGATTATTCAAAAGTAATATTGTCTGGCTATCCAAACTATCAGTCTGCAGCGCATTTTGGAATTATTGCGGCAGGACTAATAAAGTTATTTTATGGTGCAAAGCATAAATCGCATTACATAAACAAACTTAGTGTTGGGTCGTTTAACAAACTAATAGAAAACCCAAAAACAGACTATGACTGGATTTGTAAAAATGAAGATGTTGTTAAAGCTTATATAAAAGATCCTTATTGTGGCATAGGCTTCACATGCTCGGCATATTCCGATTTATTTCATTTGGTTGTGCTAATGCATAACCACAGAGATTATAAAAAAGTAAACTCTGAAATGCCAATTTTGATGCTAAAGGGAAATGATGATCCATGCGTTGGTGGAGAAGAAGGTGCAAAAGATTCAAGGGAAGTTTTGATAAAGGCAGGCTTTAAAAATGTTTGTCATATAGACTATCCAAACATGCGTCATGAAATTATGGCAGAAAAAGAAAAACAAGAAGTTTTTGATGATATTTTGGCATTTTATAACAATGCATAAATAATGAAAAAGTCCAATTAGAATTTGGACTTTTTTCATTTTATAAAAAATAAATTTTTCAAAATGCTAATTAAATGCTATAATAATTTAGTTAAAAAAAACGCAAGTTTATTTCTAAAAATGTAAAATTTAGGCATAAATAAGAGGAATTTTATGATTAAAGCTATTTTTTTTGATTTAGATGGAACCTTGCTTCCAATGGATGAAGATGAATTTACAAAACTATATTTTAAATTATTATGCAAAAAATTAGTGCCATATTGTTTTAACCCTGAAGAGCTTATTAATATTATTTGGACTGGCACAAAAGCTATGATAAAAAATGATGGAAGTAAAACCAATGAAGAGTTGTTTTGGGATATTTTTATTGACCATTATGGAAAGAAAAGTTTAAAAAACAAATCTGAGTTTGATGAGTTTTATGTAAATGAATTTAAGCAAACAAGCTTGGTTTGCAAGCAAAATCCATTAGCTAAAGAAATTGTTAGGGTTGCAAAATCTAAGGGTTTAAAAACAATACTTGCAACAAATCCGCTTTTTCCAAAAGAGGGGATTTTAACAAGACTTTCTTTTGTGAGTTTAAGTGCTGATGATTTTGATCAAATAACAAGTTATGAATTTTCACATTATTCAAAACCAAATACAAAATATTATTTGGAGCTTTTGCAAAATAATAATCTTAAGCCAGAAGAAGTTGTTATGTTTGGAAACAGTGAAATGGAAGATTATGTTCCGGCAAATTCAGTTGGAATAAAAACCTATCTTATAAAAGGCTGTGGAGAAAAAGGAAGCGATAAAGTTTCAAGAGTTACATTTTCTGAGGCAATAGAAATAATCAATAACATAAAATAAAAAGACTAAAAATTTAGTCTTTTTTTATTTTGATATAATTTCGTTTTTCCAAATTTCAAAATCAAATCTTGGGTTGGCAGAGCTTGTTGAGGGCATTGCCAAAATTGGCAGATTTGTTTGATTTGAATTATAAAATAAGTTATAAGCAGTTTTTCCATTACATAAAATTTTTTTAATATTGGTGTTTGGCGGAAACAAAAATTTCATGTTGCATATTTTAAATTCAGATTTTTCTAAATTGCTGTCTGCCGAGCCAGCAAGGTCACTTTCGGCAACAACGTCAAAAAGTGCAATTTTGTGTTTTAACAAAAAAAGTTTTTTAAATTCAGTGTTATCCTCAATTTCCTCATTAAAAATTTTTCCTAGCATTTTCCAAAATCGGTTTTGCTTGTTGCCATAATAAAAGCCAGTTTGCCTACTTTTAACACTAGGAAAACTGCCAAGAATTAAAATTTCAGAATCTTTATCAAAAACTGGTTCAAAGCCGTTAAACATATATTTTATTTTAAATTAAAAATTTGTTTTGTCAAAGCAAAAATTTCGCAAAAATTATTTTATTTTTTTATAAAATATTGTATAATAGTAATAGTAAAATTTAAGGAGAACAAAGTTGCAAAAATTAGATAAGAATTTTTTTAAAACAGATGACACTATGCATGCTAACAGCATAGAAGAGATTTTAGACGAAGACGAACAAGTTCTTCTTCGTGAAAAACCATATGCAAAAGCATATATTTGGTCGGCAGTTTTCAGAATGTTGCCAATTGCATTAATTTGGCTTTTGTTTGATGGATTTTTTATTGCTATGGTATTTGTTTCGCATGCGCCAGCAGTGGTTTGGGCATTTTTAGGACCATTTTTTGCATTTCACTTAATGCCAGTTTGGATGTGGATTTCAGGCATTATTGGTGCAGCAGCAGAAATTAAAAATTTGGAATATGTTTTCACTGAAAAAAGGATTATTGTTCGCTCAGGTATTGTTGGAATAGATTATAAAAATGTTTTTTATGTTGATATTAAAGGCGTAAACTTAAGAGTTGGATTAATTGACAGAATTTTCAAAGTTGGTGATATTGTTATTACGGCTTTAGAACAAACCGTTATTTTGCATGACATTAAAAACCCATACAGAATTTTAAAGAAGATGCAAAAAATTGTTACAGACATTAAAACCGATACATATTTTCCAAATGCGCTTAGACCTGATGAAAATAAAGGCTTTAGAACAAAATATCGTCCTGATGATGACATGTTTAAATAGAAAAAAGACCCTAAAACAGGGTCTTTTTTATTAGTTAAAATATTATTTTGCGTTATTTGCAAAAAAACATACGCCAATAGCACCTGGTCCAATATGTGTTCCGATTGTGCAACCAATTTCATATTTTGGAATAACTTTTGTTTTGCCTTCCCAAATGCTAGTGCTGTCAGCAATATATTTTTCAAGCACAGAGTCGTCAGTTCCAGAATAGCCTGTGCAGAAAGGTTTATCAAAATCAATTCCACCAGATTTTTCAATAAGTTGCATAAGCAAATTGTTTGCCTTTTTAGAACCCATAGCTTTTCCTGCAAGCTTAACTTCGCCGTCAACAACAGAAATTACTGGTTTGATTGAAAGCATTTCGCCAGTAAACGCTGCAACTGAAGAAATTCTTCCCCCCTTTTTTAAATATTTAAGAGTTCCAAGTAATGCAAGAAGCTTAATTTTTTTCTTTTCGGTGTTAAGAATTTCAGCAATTTCTTTTGCTGTTTTATTGTCTTTTATTAACTTTTGTGCAAGCTGAAGCAAAAGTCTTTCGCCAACACAAGCACTAAGACTATCAATAACGAAGACATTTTCAAACTCTTTAGCAGCTTTTGAGGCTTCAGAATATGTTCCAGAAAGCTTTGAAGAAATACAAATACAAATAATTTCAGAACCATCAGCAGAAAGTTCTTTAAATTTTTCAGTAAATTTATATGCAGAAATTAAGCTGGTTTTAGGAAGTTCATCACTTTCAATTAGTTTATCATAAAATTGTTTATGCGAAAGGTTAACTCCATCCAAATATTCATCTTCGCCAAATCTAACTTCAAATGGCAAAACAGAAACATTTAACGTTTTTGCTTCGTTTTGGTCAATATCAGATCCAGAATCAATAATAAGTTTAATCATTTTTATACTCCTCACAAATTTTTTCTAAATTTCCAGCAATAAGTTCCAAAGAATTATAGAAGGCATTTCTGTTTTCTTCTGGCAAACCATTGCTTCCAGCAGAAACCATTTCTGCGGCAATACTAGAAATTTTTTCTGCAACTTTGCTTCCAGTGCTTGTAAGAGAAAGTTTGCTCCTATACTTTTTTGGTAAGGTTTCTTCAGAAACGATATAGCCTTTGTTTTCAAGGTCTTTCAAAACTCTACTCATACTTGCTTTATCTTCATCGCAAATTGAACAAAGAGCTGCTGCAGTTTGTGAGCCAAACTCGTGCAAGTAAAACAAACAAGAAACATGAGTGCTTTTAAGTCCTAGTTTTTTCATTTCATATGATTTAATTTTATGGATTGATCTATATATATTTGTAATTAACAGGGTGAATTTTGTGTATCTATTTTCCATATAGTTCTCCTTAAGTTTATGCTTAACATAATGATAATATCACAAAAGATGTTGATTTGTCAACTTTTATTTATGCTTTGCCGATATTTAATTTACTTTACATATTTTTTTATGAAAGCTATAATAAATTCTATAGAAGGTTATACTAAGGAGAAGTTATGGAAAATTTTATGTTTACTCATGCAGGCATGGAATGGAACGAAGATCGTGGCTATGTATGTGAAGATTTTGGTTTTGTGCTTGATGGAGCAACAAGTTTGCTTGGAGAAAATTATACTAATTTTGCAACTGATGCAGAGTGGTATTCAAATAGATGGTGTGAATATTTAAAGGTTGCTCTTAAAGACAAGTCAAAATCTATATTAAGCATTTTAGAAGAAGGTTTTGAAAGCATTGTTGAAGAATATAAGAATATAGCAGGGGGTAGGTCAACAAAAGACTTTCCTGGTTCAACCGTTAGTATAGTTCGTGAAAATGGTGAAGAAATTGAAATGTATGTTCTTGCAGATAGTCCTATTTTAATTCAAGATAAATTTGGAGATATTTGCATTTTTGCAGATACAAGAAATAATGCTAATGATTTTGTTATTCATGGAATTGTAAGAGAGTTAGCAATGAAAGAAAAAATTAATGTGACTGACGCAAGAAAAATTCATCCAGAAAAAATTATGGATGGCAGGTTAAAAAGCAATAAGTTTGGCGGATATTATGTGCTTTCAAATAGCAAGTCTGCATTAAAATTTGGTTTTTATCAAACAATGCCAAAGTGGCTAGCAAAAAAGATAATTTTAATGACTGATGGTTTTGCTCAAATTTATGAAGTGTTTAAGTTTATGTCGCCAGAAGAAATTGCAAAAAAATTAAACTCTGCTTCAGATGCAGAAAAGATGTTTAACAAGCTTGTTAGTTTGCAACAAAAAGATAGGTTTGGAAATAAATTTGTAAGATTTAAAACTACTGATGATTCCACAGTTGTTGTTATGAATTTTAACTAGAGGCAAATAAAATGAACATAGAAAATTTAGTTATTGATATGTGTGAGAAAAAAGACCTTTCTGAAATAATTAAGCTGAGTAATGAAAATGTTATAAAAATGGCTGATGGAAAGGTGAGTGAAGTTGGAATTTCTAAACCAATAATTGAAGAAGATTTTAACTATATAGTTGTTGCAAAGTCCAGTGGAAAAATTGTTGGAGCTTTAGTTGCAGTTGAGCTTGATGAAGATGATAGAGAATGGTATAAGGTTAAAGACAAAGATAGTTCAATAACAATTATGAAAATTTTTGTAAGTAAAAGTTTTAGAGGCAATGGAGTTGCTGGACAAATGATAAGCTTTGTTAAGCAAAAATTTAAAAACAAAGAAATTTATGTAGATATTATGGCGGCTCCGCAAAAAAATAATTCTAGCAGAAGGGCTTTTGAGAAACAAGGATTTAAATTAATTAGAGAAGAACCTTATTATTTTAAAGAAATAAATTTAAATACGAGTTGGTGGATATTAAAATATTCAAAATGAAATAGAGGTAAATATGACAGGAAAAATATTTTTAACATCTTGTGGGTTAAAGGAAAAACAGGAAAGTGAAAAATTATATAATTATTTAAAATCTGGTTTTGTGGGGAAGAAGGCATTAATTGCAATAAATGCAACACTTACTGGACACAATGAAAGAGCGATTGCACCAACAAAAGATAAGTTTTTAAGTGGTGGTGCAAGTAGTGCTGATATTATTATATTGGATAAATTTAACTATAAGGTCATTTCAGAATATGATTATGTATATTTTGTTGGTGGAGATATTGCACCACTTGCAGAATTAGTTAATGAAATAGATATTCGCTCTGAAGTTGTTAAATTCTTGGAAAAAGGCGGAATTTATATTGGTGAGAGTGCTGGTGCAATTATAATGGGAAAGAATGTTAAATGGCACTATGATGTTAATAATTCAATAAGAAATTCAGATAAAAAAGAGCCTTTGTGCTATGACGGACTCAATATTGTTAATGAAAATATTTATCCACATTTTAATAATAAGCCAATCGCTCAAAAAGCTATAGTTGAAAAATATGAAGTTGAAAACGGAATAAAAATCACACCATTAAATGATGGTGAATGGATAGAAATTGATTATAAATCTTAACTTAAAAAATAAAAACGGAAATTTTTCCGTTTTTATTTTTCCATAGATTGTTCGGTTTGTTTTGTGCAAACAATTTCAAAACAAGGCTTAGGTTTGCCATTACGAATAATAGATATTTCTTTAAAAGCAACGGTTCCAACCAAAGAAAAGTATTTATGAACATCTTCTTCTGAAAAAAATCTTTTATTTATTCCTCTGAGTGGATTTTTGTAAAAGTTTGGTTCAATTTCTTCTCCATCTCCAGCACCAGCTTCAGTTTCGTTAATGGTGTTAACTCTTGCAAAAAGTTTTCCACCATCTTTCAAAATTCTGTTAATTTGTTTCATTATGCTTATTGTAGTTTTTTCATCAAAATAGTGAAGCGATAGGTCCGCAACAACAATATCAAAAAATCCACTAGGAAAAACTTTCCAAGAAGGCAAGTCTGACATATCAAAATAAAATGTGCTGCCTTGGTTTACTTTAGAAACTTTTTTAATGGCATAATCACTAAAATCAACCGATACGACAGCGTATCCGTTTTTAATCAAAAATTTAGTATCATCTCCATTTCCGCATCCAAGGTCAAGTGCCTGTTTAATATTTTTGCCATATTCACATTTATCTTTAAGCCAAAAATCATAATTATTAATATCTGCATTTTTTGGAAGTCTATAGTTCCAATATTCAGAAAAATTATTCATAACTAATCTCCTTAAGTTTTAGTTATTTGTTTTTATTTTCAAACTCTTTAATTTTATCATAAATGTCATACCAAGAATATGCTCTTGTAACAATACTATATTCTGGTCTTCTATTATAAGGTTTATCAAAAACAAAAACATTAGTATTGCCAATAAGCTTATCAATATTTTTGGGGTCATCATCAATCATAATATCAACATTATTTTCTTTGCAAATTTTACCTTTATCGTTTGCCTTAAAAAATATTTTGTCAAATGGTATGCCATTGTCAGTTAACCATTTTTTTGTAAAATTTTCAAGGTCAGATGAAATATGCTTAGGAAACCATGGGTCGTTTTGTTCTCTGGCAGTAATGATATAAATTTGGTGTCCATCCGATTTAAGCTTTTGAATGACTTCTGCAGAAAATGGAATTGCAGGGAGTTTGCAAAATTCATTCATATATTCATCCCAAAATTGATGTGCAATTTTTTCTCCCCAGTTAAACATATAATGTGATTCAATAGTATCAATTTTTTCAAGTTTAAATTTTCCAAGTTTGTTGCAATACATTGTGCCATAGTCAATCATAAATTGATATTCATTGTTTAGTGTATCGTCAATATCGATTCCAATAATCATATTTTCTCCTATTTAATAAATTATAACAAAGTGATACTATGTTTGCAACAATAATAAATCGTTCATAATATATAAAAGTGAAAATAAAATATTGACAGAATTAAGTTTTTGGTGTAACATGAACTTATACGAAATCAAAGGGACGTTTAAATTATGATTAAATTTATTAATAATAACAATAATAATTTGAACAATTTCACATCAAATTAGGTGGGTTCCTTTTATTATTGTTAAGTTTCCAAACGGAGCAGGCAAACCACCTGCTCCGTTTTTTTATAGAATTATATAATTTATAGGAGAAAAATCATGTTTACATTAACTAATGCCCAAAGAGGGGCGAATATATTTGATTAAAATTATTAAAAATTATAAAATGAAAAAGGTTAGGGAAAAATTATGAAAACATATATAGAAGAATTAAAAATAGGCGAACGCTCAGAGGTTTCTGGTTTTATTGATACAGTTCGCGAACAAAAAACAATGCTATTTGTAATTTTAAGAGATAGAAGTGGAAAGTTGCAGGTGGCAATAGATAAACAAAAACATAAAGAAATTTATGAAGCAGTATCTCCACTTTTAACAGATAGCGTTGTTAGATTTATTGGAACAGCCATTGCTGCTCCGCAAGTTAAGCCTGGAGGATTAGAGTTTGTTCCAGAAAGTGTTATTATAGAAAGCACAGCTAAAAATAGTCCAATAGACAAAAGCAGCTCAGTTGAGCTTAAGCAAGCTTATAGATGGATAGATTTAAGAGATGAAAAAAATAGGCTAATTTTTGAAATTAGAACATTCACAGAGCATAAAATGAGAGAATATTTTGCAGAGCATGGCTTTATTGAAATTCATTCGCCAAAGCTCACATCTCAATGCTCTGAGGGTGGTGCAGAGGTTTTTGCAGTAGACTATTATGGTAGCAAGGCATATTTAACACAAAGCCCACAATTTTATAAACAAATGGCAATAGCGAGTGGCTTTGAAAAAGTTTTTGAGTTTGGGCCATATTATAGGGCAGAAAATTCTTTCACTTCAAGGCATGCTGCAGAAAGCTATTGTGTGGATTTTGAAGT
This sequence comes from uncultured Clostridia bacterium, assembly GCA_948434855.1. GTDB lineage: Bacteria > Bacillota > Clostridia > Christensenellales > UBA1242 > RGIG1681. The sequence continues at coordinate 29,790 of CAOJFR010000004.1, forward strand.
GGCAGACATAAAATCGCATCATGAAATTGCGGATATTGAAGAAGATTGGATAATATATGTGCTTAAAGCCATAAAAGAAAAATATGGCGAAGTTATAGAAAAAGTTTTTGGAGAAAAAGTTATGCTTCCAACTGACAAAATTCCAAGACTAAAACTTTCAGAGGTTTTTGAAATTTTTGAAAAAGTTTATGGAATAAAAACTCCAGAAGCAAAACAGTTAGACTTAGACCCAGAAGCAGAAAAACTTATTTGTGATTATGCAAAAGATTATCTTGGAAGCGAACTTGTTTTCATCACAGATTATCCTGCAGAAGCAAGAGCTTTTTACACAAAAAAATCTGATGAAAACCCATTAGAGAGTATGTCACTAGATTTATTGTATCGTGGATGGGAAATGAACAGTGGTGCAATGAGAGAGAATGATTTTGCAAAATTAAAGGCTCAAATTGAAGAAAAAGGCATAAATTCAACCAAAATGCAAGGATATTTGCAGTTTTTTGAATATGGTTGTCCACCACATGGTGGAATCGGTTTTGGAATAGATAGATTTATTGCAAAACTTTTAGGGCTTAGTTCAATTAAAGATAGCATCTTTATTTTCCGTGGACCAAGCAAAATTACACCTTAAGGAGATAGTATGGATAAAGTTGAATATTTAGAAAATTTAAGCAAGCTTAAGTTTAGTGAAGAGGAAAGAACTTTATTTGAAACAGAGTTTGATTCCATCATAGAGTTTGTTGATGAAATTTCGGGTTTAGAGCTTCCAGAAGGTCTAGACACAGATGAGACAATCGCTTTAAGTGAGCTTAGGGAAGATGAAGAAAAACCAAGCTTAACAAGAGAAGCAGTTCTCATGAATGCACCAAAACAAAAGGACGGTTGTTATGTTACACCGCTGGTGGTTGAATAATGGAATTACATGATAAGTCAATTTTTGAATTAAGAGAAGATATTGTTTCTGGAAAAATATCTTGTGAAGAAGTGGTGTCTTATTTCATAAAAAGATGTGAAGAAAAAAAATCATTAAACGCTGTTATAGAGATTTATAACGATGCAATTGTTAGGGCAAAGGCTGTTGATGAAAAGATAAAAAGTGGTAAAGAGGTTGGAAAACTTGCAGGTGTTCCAGTGTTAATTAAGGATAACATTTTTTATGAAGGAAAAGAAGTTACCTGTGCCAGCAAATTTATGCAAGGCTATGTTGCACCATATTCTGCAACAGTTGTTAAAAAGCTTATTGCAGAAGATGCGGTTATAATTGGACGAACAAACATGGATGAGTTTGCCATGGGTGGAAGCTGTGAAAAAAGCTGTTATGGTGCTTGTCATAATGCACATGGATACGAATATGTTTCTGGTGGAAGCAGTGGCGGAAGTGCCGTTGCCGTGGCAGCAGGACTAATTCCTCTTGCAATTGGCACAGACACTGGTGGATCAATCAGACAGCCAGCCTCATATAACGGAGTTGTGGGAATCAAGCCAACCTATGGTTCGGTTTCAAGATATGGAATTGTGGCATTTGCAAGTTCGCTAGACCAAGCATCGCCTTTAACAAAAACAATAAAAGAGTGTGAGTTTGTACTTAAAATAATTGCTGGCAAAGATGAAAACGACCAAACAAGTATAGATAACAAATTTGATATTCCACAAAGCAAAAAGTTTACGCTTGGCGTTTGCAAAGAAATTATAGAAAAATTTGGGTCAATGCCGGGCTATAAATATTATGATAATGCCTTGCAAAAACTTAAATCTGAATTCGATATTAAAGAAATATCAATTCCCCATGTTTCAAATTCGCTTGCATGCTATTATATATTGGCTCCAGCAGAAGCAACATCAAACCTTGCAAGATTTGATGCTGTTAAATATGCAAAAAGAAGTGATGAAGCAGTTAGCCTTGATGAGGTTTACACAAAAAGTAGAACCGAAGGTTTTGGAAAAGAGGTAAAAAGAAGAATAATGCTTGGAAATTTTGTTTTATCAAGTGGTTTTTATGAAGCTTATTATGGCAAGGCAAAAAAACTCCAAAGACTTATTAGGCAAGAGTTTAAACAAGCATTTAAAGTTTGTGATGCAATAATTTTACCAACAACCACAGGCACAGCATTTAAGATTGGTGAAAAGATGACAGATCCTGTTTCAATGTATTTAGAGGACCTTTTCACGGTTCCAGCAAACATAGCAGGGCTTCCAGCACTCAGCGTTCCATACGCCAAAGAAAATGGACTTCCAATAGGAATGCAGTTTATGGCAGATGAAATGAAAGAAACAACACTTTTTGCAGTTGCAGAAAAATTTAAACAAACATTGGAGGAAAACTAATGGCATTAATGCAAGATTATGATATAGTCATGGGTTTAGAAATTCATGCAGAACTAGCAACAAAAACAAAAGTTTTCTGCTCATGCAAAAACGAGTTTGGAGATGAACCAAACACAAACACTTGTCCTGTTTGCACAGGAATGCCAGGCTCACTTCCAATTTTAAATAAAAGGGCAGTAGAACTAGCCATAAAAGCAGGACTAGCCTTTGGCTCAAGCATTTCAAAGTATACTGTTTTTGAAAGAAAAAATTATTTTTATCCAGATCTAAGTAAAGCATATCAAATTAGCCAGCTTGTTTATCCGCTAAACCTTGGTGGTGGAATAAGACTAGATTCTGGAAAATTCATAAGGCTCAACAGAATTCATCTTGAAGAAGATGCTGGTAAGCTCACACACATCAGCAAGGCCGTAGGGACTTTTGTTGATTATAACAGGGGTGGAACGCCCTTAATTGAAATGGTTACAGAACCAGATTTCACATCAGCAGAAGAGGTTATAGAATTTTTGAAGCGTGTTCGTGAAATTTTGGTTTTTGAAGACATTGCAAAATGCAAAATGGAGCAAGGCGGATTAAGGTGTGATGTTAACCTTTCAGTTAAAAAGAAAGGAAGTACAGAGCTTGGAACAAGAACAGAAATGAAAAACTTAAACTCGTTTAAGAGTGTGCAAAGGGCAATAGAATATGAGGCAAAAAGACAGATAGAGCTTGTTAGCAGTGGAGAAGAGGTTGTTCAAGAAACCAGAAAGTGGGATGACGATAAGGGCAAAAGCTTATCTATGAGAACAAAGGAAGAGGCTCAAGACTATCGCTATTTTCCAGACCCAGATTTGCATGCACTAAAAATTTCTGATGAAGACATTGCAAAAATTAGGTCAGAAATGACAATGCTTCCAGAGGAAAGAAGGGCAATGTATCAAAGCGCTTTTGGGCTTCCAAAATATGATGCAGAAATTTTGACAACATCCAAATATATTTCAGACTATTTTGAAAATTGTGTAAAGCTTTACAACAATCCAAAAAAAATAAGCAACTGGATAATGGTTGACCTTCTTAAAATTGTTAAAGATCAGGGCAAAGATCAAGATGACATTGAGTTTCCTGTTTCTGAGCAAGACTTGGTGGCAATAATCAAAATGGTTGAAGAAAAACTTATAGGAAAAAACTTGGGCTTGGAACTACTTGAAAAAATTATTATTAAAAGAGAAGACCCAATGCAGCTTGCAAAATCTTTAGGAATGCTTGTAACAATTTCAGATGAAGAGATTTTGGCTCTATTAAAAAAACTTAAAGCTGAAAATGAAAAAGTGTCAATAGATTATAAGTCAGACCCAGAAAAAATCTCTGGTTTCATTGTTGGTTATGTTATGAAAAATACAGGTGGAAAAGCTAACAGCTTAAAAGTTAAAAGCTTAATTTGCGAAGTATTTGAAAAATAAAAACGGCATTCTTGTCGTTTTTTTAGTGTAAAATAATAGTGAAATCACGGAAATTTACATTATTTTTAATAAGACTTGTTAAAATGTTGGAGAAAAATTAGTATAAAGGTTATAATTGGCATAGGAAAAATTTTTGGAGGATGATCATGACACAACAAAAAAAGAAAAGAGAAATGTATAAACTCACAAAAATGCAAACGAGATTTGTTATTATATTTGCAAGCATAATTGCACTTGCAGTGGTTATTATTCCAATAGTTCTTTCACTTGTTGAAAAAAGGAAAGAAAATACAATAAGTTGCAAAGTGACAATTTCAACTGGTCTTCCAGAAATTCAAGATTATAGTTTTAAGGTTCGCTATGGCACAAAGATTGAAGAAATAAAAACAAAACTTCAAGAGGCAGCAGGCTATTATCTTATTGGTGTATATTCTGATTCAGAGCGTTTGGATAGTTTAGATAATAAAGATAAGCTTAAACAGGATAAAACATTATATCTAAAATATGATTTAATTTTTGCACTAGATAATTTTGATGATGGCTATGCCATTAAAGGAATTAAGTCACAATATCTATCAAATGAAAACATAGTTATTCCTGCCACTCATTCTGGAAAGAAGATAATTGCAATAGCAAATAGTGCATTTTTTGGAAATTCAAAAATTAAAACTGTTAGAATGTCAGATAATATAATTTCAATTGGAGATAATGCATTTTTAAATTGTTCAAAACTTGAAAATATAATACTTTCAAATAATTTAGAAAGCATTGGAACATCAGCATTTTCACTTTGTAGGAGTTTAAATAATATAATAATTCCAGAGTCAGTCAAAGAAATAAAGACATCAGCATTTATTGAATGTATAAATTTAAAACTAATAACAATAAAAAGCTTAGATGTCTATAGAGCAATGAATGGTGATTCTGAATTAGATGCAGGCTATATTCATAAGTTTGCAGAAGAAATAAAAGTTTTAAAGTTAGCAGATGATGGTACCAATACATATATTAATAATAATTATATAAAAACTGAGGGAGAAGAATATAACACATATACAAAAAACCTAGCATAGCTTGCTAGGTTTTTATTTTTCTAAAATGCTAATATTTCGTGGGTCAGAAGAAAAACTTTTAAACACAAATTTATCATATTCATCTTTTGAAACAATCATAGCGCCTCGGTTTAAGATTATAACATTTGGCATTTGCTTGCTTGCCGGAAAACTGTCATCATAAATATAATCATAACCAAGATAGACAGCAAGTTTGGAAGGGTCATTGGCAAATAGCTTAAAAAATCTTGTTCTTTCTAACAAGTTATCAATAGACTCAATAAAATAAGCAAGTGCTGACAACTTATATTTTATTTCAAATGTTGAAAGTGGAATTTTTCCTTGCTCTATTGCAGACAAATAATCATTTAATTCACTTTTGTTAATTTTTTTATTTTTTTCCATTTTAAATGAAAGTACTTTTTTGCTAGAACTTGGAGAATTAAGTTTTTCTTCTCCAGTATATCTTGTTGTCATCAAAAACTTTGGACAGGCAAATATTCCACCCATATATCCTTGCCCTAATCTAAAATCGCTATCGGTCAAAAGATGAGCCGTATGAGCATATTCTGTTGCTCCACGATAATATTCTGTGGAATCATTTGCTTTATATTGTTTATTACTTACAATTTTTGGCAAATCATTAAAGTGGGTAGCATCAAGCAAAAATTTAAAATTTTCATCAAAAATTTCACTAATATGTTTATCTTTGTTTCTTTCATCAAAGGTTTCTCTAGTTTGTTTTGAGAAATTATAGAATTTATTAAGAAACTTAATTTCTTTGTTGTTTAAATATTCATTCATATTTTTCACCTAAATTAATAATATCATATATTGGGCCATAGGTAAATACCTTTTTAAAATTTTAGATTCAATTAATTTAAAAAACTAATTGACAATCAAAACATGTGGACATATAATAATTGTATATACCCATACGGGGTTAAAGGAGATTAGTTTATGGAAAATGAAGTTAGGGAAGAGTTAAAGTTTAAAAGCAAACTTAGAGATGAAAAAAATGTACGTGATATTCAAAACAGACTCAGCAGAGTAATGGGTCAAATTGGTGGAATTAAAAAAATGATAGAAGAAGGCAGATATTGTGCAGATATAATTATACAAGTTTCTGCTTGTGAAAAAGCATTAACCAGTGTTAGTGATATTTTGCTTAAAGAGCATTTAGAAACTTGTGTGGTAAGTAGCATTAAAAATGGCGAAACAGATGTTGTGCCAGAAACTTTATATTTAATTCAAAAAATGAGATAGGTATGAAATTAGAGCAATTTATAATAACAGGTATGACATGTGCATCATGTCAGGCAAATGTACAAAAAACCGTTTCGTCTTTAAACGGGGCAGAAAGTGTTGAAGTAAATTTATTAAGCGGATTAATGACGCTTAAGTTTAATGATGAAATTTTAACAGTAGAGCAAGTTATAAATGCGGTAAAATCAATAGGTTATGATGCTGTGTTAAAAAATGATAGTTCAAAAAAAACTGACTTAAAAGAAAATTGGCAGAATTCAAAAAATGAAAAAAAGAAAGAACTAAAAAGCATGAGAATAAGAGTCATTTTATCTTTTGTTTTTTTGATATTGCTATTCTATGTTTCTATGGGAGAAATGATTGGTTTGCCACAATTCTGGTTTTTTAGCGGTGCTGAAAATGCTATGACTTTTGCTCTTTATCAGTTGGTTTTAACTACAATAATTGTTGTAATTAATAAAAAATTCTTTATTAGTGGCTTTAAGGCATTATTTAAAAGAGTTCCCAATATGGATAGTTTGGTTGCAATTGGTTCATCAGCTGCCTATATTTATAGTTTGGTTATAACTTTCATTTTGGGCTTTAGACTAGGGCATAATGATATAGAAGGTGTTCATAATTTAATGCATTCACTTTATTATGAATCATCTGCTACAATTTTAACACTTGTGCTTTTTGGAAAGTTTTTGGAAACGGTTTCTAAGTTAAAAACCACAAGTGCATTAGATAAGCTTATTAATTTAGCTCCAAAATATGCAGTGGTTATAAGAGATGATAAGGAAGAAAGAATTTTAGCGGAACAGATTTTGCTTAATGATATAGTTTTAATTCGTCCAGGAGATGTTGTTCCGGCAGATGGTGAAGTTGTTTTTGGGGAAGGTTATCTTGACCAGTCAGCAATAACAGGGGAGTCAATGCCAGTCAAAAGAGGCGAGGGTGAAAAGGTTGTTTCGGCAAGTCTTTGCACAAATGGCAGCTTTAAATTTAGGGCGACCAAGGTTGGTGAAAACACAACCCTTGCAGAGATTATAAAACTTGTTGAGGATGCAGGAAACACAAAAGCTCCAATTGCCAGAATTGCAGATAAAGTTAGTGCAGTTTTTGTTCCAATAGTAATTGCTGTTTCACTTCTTAGCTTTATAGTTTGGATAAGCATTACTGGAAATATTGCAACTGCTTTAACTCATATGATTGCAGTGTTAGTAATTTCTTGCCCATGTGCTCTTGGGCTTGCAACGCCAGTTGCAATAATGGTTGCCTCAGGCAAAGCGGCAAGCCTTGGAATATTAATTAAATCTGCTGAAACTTTAGAAACGATTCATAAAACAAAAATTATAGTTTTTGATAAGACAGGAACAATAACAACTGGCAAACCAGAGGTGAGTCATGTAGAATTATTTGCAGCCAAGTCAGAAGAAATATTAATTTCAGAACTCTCTGTTTTGGAAGCTTCAAGCAATCATCCAATAGCAACTGCAATTATGTCTAAGTCAAAAACACAAAATAAGTGTTATAAAATAAAGAACTTTAAAAATGAAGCTGGTGGAGGAATTTCTTGCGAAGTTGGAAAAGAACTTTGGCTTGCAGGAAATTTAAAGTTTATAAAAAATCATGTTAAAAATAAGTCTGATTTAAAACGTGCAGAAGAGAGCTTAAATGCATATGAATCGCAAGGGAAAACCTCTGTATTATTTGTAAAAAGTGGTGAAATTCAAGGAATTGTTTGTGTGTCAGACCAAATTAGGGAAGATGCAAAAGATCTAATTTCAAGACTAAATTCACAAAAAATTAAAACTGTATTGCTTTCTGGTGACAGCAAACTTGTTGCAGAATATGTTGCTAGCCAAGTTGGAATTAAAGAGGTATATAGCGAAGTGTTGCCAAGTGATAAAGATAAGGTTATTCAAAGTCTGCAGAAAGATGGAACAGTAGTAGCAATGGTTGGAGATGGAATAAATGATTCACCAGCTCTCACAAGAGCAGATGTTGGCATAGCGGTTGGTTCAGGTACAGACATTGCTTTAGATTCTGCTGATGTTGTTTTAACAGCTAGCAATTTAAATGACATTTCTACAGTTTTGCGTTTAAGTGGAACAACAATAAAAAACATAAAACTTAATTTATTTTGGGCGTTCTTCTATAATGCTCTTGGCATTCCACTTGCAGCAGGCATTTTTGTTCCACTTTTTGGTTGGAGTCTCAATCCAATGATTGCTGCTGCTGCAATGAGTTTAAGTTCAGTTTGTGTTGTGCTTAGTGCGTTAAGTTTAAATTTGTTTAAATTTAAAAAAACTGCAAAAAATAATATAAATATTTTAAAAATTGATGATAAAGGAGTTAAAAATATGAAAAAAATAATAAAAATAAACGGAATGATGTGTGAACATTGTGTTTCTCATGTTACAGAGGCTTTAACAAAAATTGAAGGAATAAAAAATGCAGACACAAGTTTAACAGAAAAAGAGTCAGTAATAACACTTAGCAAAAATGTTTCAGATGAAATTATTAAGTCAGCAATAGAATCTGCAGGCTATGAGGTTATATCAATAGAATCAGAAAAATAAATTAAAAAAACCAGTAAAATTTTTACTGGTTTTTATTTTAAAATTTTAGTGCTCTAAGGCTATTTAATATTGCAAGCAATGAAACTCCAACATCTGCAAAAATTGCAAGCCACATAGGTGCAATTCCAAGTGCACCAAGCACCAGCATAACAAGTTTAAACCCAATAGTAAAGATTAAATTTTCTTTTACTACTTTCATGGTTTTTCTAGAAAGCTTGATTGCATCTGCAATTTTTTCAACATTATCATCCATAAGAGCAATGTCAGCAGATTCAATTGCAATGTCACTTCCAAGTTTTCCCATTGAAATCCCAATGTCCGCTGTTTTAAGAACAGGTGCATCATTAATGCCATCTCCAACAAAGGCAATCTTTTGTTTTTCAGTGGCCTTTATTTCTTCGATAATTTTTGCTTTGTCTTGTGGCAAAAGCTCAGCAAAATATTTATCAATTCCAACTTGGCTAGCAACATTTTCAGCCACAAGGTCTTTGTCTCCAGTTAGCATTATTGTTTGTTTAATTCCAAGTGCTTTTAATTTGCTTATTGCGATTTTGCTATACTCACGAATTTCATCAGAAATAACTATATATCCCAAAAATTTTGAGCCTTCAGAAATAAAAATTGTTGTACCAGGGTCTTCATTCAAAACAATTTCTGCACCAGCTTTCTCCATTAATTTTTGATTTCCAACAAATATGGTTTTGTTATTAATAATTGCTTTAATTCCAAGTCCAGCAAGGCTTGTCTGTTCCAAAACTTGCTTTTCATCAATTTTCATTACACCGGTTGCATATTTAACAATAGATTCAGCAATAGGGTGGCTTTGGCCAATTTCAGCAAGAGCACAAAGTTTAACTAGTTCTTTTTCCTTACAGCCTATTGCTTTAACTTTTACAACGGCAAAGTTTCCCTTTGTTAGAGTTCCAGTTTTATCAAAACCAATCACTCCAACATCTGCCAAAGTCTCAATGTGGTTTGCCCCTTTAATTAAAATTCCTTTTTTAGATGCTCCACCAATTCCAACGAAAAATGATAGTGGAATAGAAATAACTAGCGCACATGGGCAAGACACAACTAAAAATAGTAATGCTCTGTGAATCCAATCATTCCAAGCTAATCCAAAACAAAGAGGTGGAATAATACATAGCAAAATTGCGAGACAAACAACAATAGGTGTATAAATCCTTGCAAACTTTGTTATAAAGTTTTCAGATTTAGCTTTTTTATTTTCTGCATTTTCAACTAATTCAATAATTTTTGATACTGATGATTCAGAAAAAGACTTTAAAACTTTAACATAAATAGTTCCAGATAGATTAATCATTCCAGAAAGAACAGTGTCACCAACTTTTGAATCTTTAGGCAAGCTTTCTCCGGTGAGCGCTGCAGTATCAAGTGTTGTTGTTCCAGAGACAATAACTCCATCCAGAGGAATTTTTTCTCCTGCATAAACAACAATTTGTGCTCCAATTAAAACTTCTGATGGATGAACTTTTTTTATTTCTTCATTAAAAATTAAGTTTGCATAGTCTGGGCGGATATCCATAAGCTTTTTTATTGAGTCTTTACTTTTGTCAACTGCAAGATCCTGCAAAAACTCACCAAGCTGATAAAATAGCATAACTGCCAAGGCTTCATGAAATTCTTTTATTGCAAATGCACCAATGCTTGCAATTAGCATTAAAAATCTCTCATCAAATATTTTGCCGTGAATAATATTTTTTAAAGCTTTAAAAATAACATCATATCCAATTATTAAAAATCCAACAAGGGATATAATAAGCTTTCCAAGTTCTCCTAAAAAATTAAAGAACGAAAGAGCAAACAAAAGTGCAGTTAAAATTAGTCGTGCAATTAAAATTTTTTGTTCTTTTTCCATAAAGCTACTCCTTCACATGGCAAAGTGCGTTTAATATTAGGCTTGTAACATGGTCATCTGCAAGAGAATAATAAACGGTTTTACCCACCTTTTTAAAACTAACAAGTTTTGAAATTCTAAGTTCACGAAGTTGATGAGAGATTGCAGATTTTGTCATAGATAAAAGGTTTGCAAGGTCACAAACACACATTTCGTGGTTATATATTGCCCATAAAATTTTAACTCTTGTTTTATCTCCAATTGCCTTAAAAAATTTAGTAATCCCATCAAATTCAGAAGTCGTTAACATCTTGCTTTTAACACAGTTAAGCACATCTTCATGAATAACGGTGCAGTCACAATAAAATTCGTTTTTACTCATAAATTCACCTCTAATTTAATTAATAATTGAGTAAATACTCAACTATTACAAAAGTATTATAGTTGAGTACTTACTCAACTGTCAAGTAATTTTTGATAATATTTATTTTTTTCTGCTTAAAATTTTAAGTTTATTTGAAAGAGAAAATAATATAGAGCTTTTATCTTTTTCAAAGACATAAAAAGAAATAGAGTTTTCTGTTAGACTATAGTCAAAATACTTAAACTCTTTTAATGTTTTAATGCATACAAAGCAAATTTTTGTTGCTCTTTCAGGGTTACTGAAACATATAGAAATTTTGCAAAGTCCAGAGCGTTCTGTTATACCAATTTCATCACAGGTAATATTAAAAATGTCAGTTCCAATTCTGTTAGGGCTGGCACTGCTTTTTGATATAATTTTAACAAAATGTGTTTTTGCAATTGAGATTGCTTTAGAATCCAAAACCTTGGCACCAGATTCTGCTAATGAAAACATCATTTCATAGTTTATATTTTTTATTTTTTTATAAGGCAAATTTCTTGGGTCGCCCGCAAGCACTCCTGAAAAGTCAGAATATATTTCAGCAGGGCAGTCAAAGGCTGCACCAATTGCGACTGCTGTTGTATCAGAGCCTCCTCGTCCAAGTGTAACAATTTCACCTTTTTGATTAATTCCTTGAAAACCACAAACCACAGCAACAAAACCATTATTTAAACAATCGCTTATTTTCTTTTTGTTTAAATAACATATCCTTGCATTTAAATAATCGCCGAATGTTGAAATTTCGCAATCTCTGCCAGTTAAGGTTTTTGCTGGAACGCCGAGATAATTTAATTGCATACAAAATAGTGTGGCAGATTGAATTTCGCCTGTTGATAGGAGCATTGCCATTTCTCTATCATTGTTTTTAAATCCAAAATTTTCTGCCAGTTTGGTTAAATATTCAGTTGTATTTCCCATTGCGCTAACAACAATAACAAGTTTTTGGTCAGCTTTATATGCTTTTTTAATAAATTTACAAACATTTTGCACTTTTTCTAATGATTCTAAACTTTTTCCACCAAATTTTAAAATTCTCATAATATATATTATGAACTAGCTGTCTAGTTTGACATTTAATGAGAGGTAATATGTTATGATAAATGTGGCAATAGTTGGTGCAACTGGTCTTGTTGGAGAAACAATAATAAAAGTTTTAGAAGAAGAAGGATTAATAAAAAAAATTAGGCTAACTTTGTTTGCTTCAGATAATAGTCATGGAAAATTATTGACTATTGGAAAAATAGATTATAGGCTTACAAGCTTAAACGAGGACGCACTCCGACAAAAATTTGATTATGTATTTTTTTCTGCTGGTGATGAAGTTAGCAAAGAGTGGGCTAAAAAATTTGTTAAGAGCGGCAGTATTGTAATTGACAACTCAAATGCTTTTAGAAGAGAAAAAACTGTTCCACTTGTTGTTCCAGAAATTAATTGTGAAAATATAGAAAACACTCCAAAAATTATTTCAAATCCAAATTGCTCAACAATTCAGCTTGCAGTTGTTGTGCATAGGCTTTTAGAGATCTCAGACATAAATAAAATAATTGTCAGTTCTTATCAGTCTGTCAGTGGTGCTGGAAGACCTGCACTTTCAGATTTGGTTCTTGGAACAAATAAATTTTTTGATGTTAAAATTCAAAATAATATTATTGCTCAAATTGGTGGTGTGGAAGAAAATGGATTTTGCACTGAAGAAAATAAAATTATGTTTGAACTCAATAAAATTCTCGGTACAAAAATAAACATTCTTGCAACAACGGTTCGTGTTCCTATACCATATTGTCATGGTGAAAGCGTTTATATAAAATTTAAAAACAAAGTAGATATAAACTTAATAAAATCTGCTTTAAGATGCTCTCATATAACGCTGTTAGAAGATGAGATTGCATTCCCAAGCATAGTTGCAGGCACTAATCAAACCTATATTTGCAGACTTAGGCTTGTTAAGGAAAAAGAATTAATGTTGTTTATTGTTGCTGACAATTTAAGAAGAGGTGCAGCATATAATGCAGTGGAAACTTTTAAAAGACTTATTAAGTTTGAAATTAAAAATAAATAACAGAAAAGTTATATAACAATTTAATTTTATATTTGTCAAAAAACCAAAAAATAAAACAATAATTTTATAAGCTGTGCCAAACGATTTTTTATATGATGGTTATATGAAAAAACAGCTTATCTGGCGAATAATAAAAGAGTTTGCATTTTTAATATTGCAAATCTTTTTTTCACGAATAAACTTGTTTGGCTTTATTTCGCCAGCAGGCTTGCCATTTGCTTTTATTAGACTATTTTTTGGTGGAAATATTTTCATAACACTTGGCAGTTATTTTATTTCAAAAATTTATCTATTTGCAAACTTAAACTTTTTAATAATAACAATTTATGAAATTGTGTTGTTAACACTATACTATTTTGCAATGGAATTTTTGAAGACTAAAAAGAAAATTCTTTTGATTTATTGTTTTTTAATAATATCTAATGCTTTATCGTTATACTATAACATTTTTAGTTTAACAAGCCTTTGGCACTTTTTTGTAAATTTCTCACTTCAAATAATAATATTATTTTATTTTTATAAACTTTTTGCAATCTATAAAAACAAGTTTATCTTTTTTAAATTTTCACATAAAGATTATCTTTTTTTTTCCATTGCAATTTTAATGCTTTCAGTTGGTGCATTTGAATATGAGTTTATTTTAAAATTTATTGGTTATTTTATGATTGCAGGATTTCTTGTTGCTCTTTGCAAAGTTATGCCAGTTGATAAATATTTTGTATTTTGCACAATTTTTTCTCTTGGCATGGTAATTGCGTCAAAGAGTGCAAACTATATAATCTTTTCTGCAATTTCAAGTATAATCTTTTTCCAATTAAAACAAGTTAATAAATATGTTTACATATTTTCGTGTCTTGCCACTTTTGCTGCATTAATTTTATTGTTAAAATTATATGGTATATATGATATTATCATGATTTATGCAGCTGTCGTAATTTATGCATTCATCCCAACAAAACTTTGGTCTAAACTAAAGTCTCTTTTTGATATAGAATCTGCAGAAATATTAAGACAAAAAATAGAAGAAGAAAAGATAAAAAAAATACAAGGTAAATTGCTTTTAATGTCAAGCACACTCACAGCAATGCAAAATAACTTTAAATATTTGCTTATTGGAAAAATTGATAGAAGCAAGGCTTGCAAAGAGCTTGCGAATGATATAATATCAAAATGCTGTGGACAGTGTGAATATTATAAAACTTGTTTTTTAGAAAACATGGATAAAAAGAGTCTTATTGAAAATCTTATGTTTAAAGCAATAGAGCAAATTGAAATTGGAGATAAGGATTTTAGCAATGGAACACTTTCATATTGTTCAAAAAATAAAATTTTAATGAATGAAATAAATCAAACTGCAAAAATATTTTTGTCTTATGAAAAGCAGGTTAAAAATGAAGATTCTAGCAAACTTATTATTGCCAGTGAAATTCAAAATTTTGCAAATATATTTTTAAATTTTGCAAAAATGATTGAAAATTCTTTAAAAATTAATGAAAAACAGTCAAAAGCTTTGAAAGAAATACTTTTGAATAATATGATAGATGCAAAAGAAGTTGCAATAATAGAGAACCCTTCTGGAATAAATTCAATAGATTTGGTACTTACAAATGAACAAGCTATGAAAAAAGAAGTTATAGATTCAATTAATAGGTTAACCAAACTCAGTGTAAAATTAAAGTCGGCAAAACACCTTGAATATTCAGGGATTTGTCATGCAACTTATGTGCCGATAAGCAAAATTAAGCCAGAGTTTGCAGTTGCAACAAAATCAAAAGAAAGCAAAAATGGTGATAATGTTGTTATCACAAAACTTAGTGAAAATAAATTTTTTGTTGCCATTGCTGATGGTATGGGTCATGGTGAAGCGGCAAACAAAATTTCTGGGATGGTGCTTTCACTCATAAGGTCACTTTTTGAGGTCGGTTTAGATGAAACTTTAATTATTAGTTCTATAAATAAATTGCTTATTCCTGCAGGACTAGAAAACTTTACATCGCTTGATGCTTGTGTAATAGACTTAGAAAAAAATATTTGTGATTTTGTGAAACTTGGTGCTTCAGTTTCAATAATTAAACACAAAAACACAAGTGAAGTAATAGTTTCAGAAAGTTTGCCAATTGGTATTGTTCAAAACATAAAACCAACAATAGTTCGCAAGCAAATATCATCTGGCGATATGATTTTTCTTGCAAGTGATGGTATTGTTGATTCATTTGAAAATATAGATATTTATAAAAGCTTTATAAATGATGCAAAGATCTTTAACTTGCAAAAATATTTAGATGAAGTTGTGGTTGATGCAGGGGTTCAAAATCAGAAACATATAGACGATATGACAATTATAGGCATAAATTTATTGAAAAATTAATTAATTTGTTTTAATATAATTATAGGTGAATTATGTTAAGAGAGTTAATTAAAGAAGATTATATTTGTGAAACGGACAGAGTTGCCGTTGGAGTTTCTGGTGGTGCAGATTCAATGCTTTTGCTTCATGCGCTAATTGATGCAAAAAAGTATAAAAATTTTTATTTAAAAGTAATTAATGTTAATCATCATCTAAGAGATGAAGAAAGCGATGGTGATTCTGAATTTGTTGTAAACTTTTGCAAAAAAAATAGTTTAGACTTTGTTACTTTGGATGCTGATGTTAAAGGACTTAAGGCTGAGAAAAAAAAGACCTTGGAGGAAGCTGCAAGAATAGCAAGATATAATTTGATAAACACAGAGATGAAGAAGTGTAAACTAAATAAACTATTTTTGGCTCATCACATGGGTGATAATGTAGAAACAATTTTAATGAATATTTGTAGGGGCAGTGGGTTGTCTGGTGCAACAGGAATAAGGTCTACAAATGAGATTTTTAGACCATTATTAAATCTAACAAAAACTGAAATTTTAAACCTATGCAAAATCAATAAAATAGACTATGTAACAGACTCTTCAAATTTTGTGAATGATTGCACAAGAAATTATATTAGAAATATAGTTATAAAAGATTTAGAAAAAGTTTATCCAGATGTTGTAAAAAATATTGCATTATTCGGTGAAAGGTGCAATGAAATTCAAAAATATATTGAGTCACTTATTGATGAAAGTTTGATCGTTTCAGAAGATAAAGCAATTATATTAAAGGAAACGGCATTTTTAAATCAAAGTTTTATTGTACGTGAATATTTAAAAAATGTATTTAAGAAGTTAAATATTTTTTCAGATATTGAAGCAAAGCACTATAAGCTTTTAACTAAACTTATTGATTTGCCAGTCAATTCATCATTAGATCTTCCTCATCAAATAACTGCAAAAAGAGTTTATTCAGGCATAAAATTCATTAAAAAAACTAAAAAAATAGCTCAAAATTCAGAATATGAGTTCATAATAGGTGAAACAGAAATTGTGGGTTATGGCAAAATTTTGGTTGAAATAGTTAGTGAATATGAAGTCACTTATGGCGATGGAAACTTTTATATAGACTATTATAAGGTTGCAAATGATGCAGTTTGGAGATTTAGAAAAATTGGGGATGAGTTTGTAAAACTAGGTTCTGGTTCAAAAAAGCTCAATGATTATTTCACAGATAAAAAGATAGACGTTGACCTTAGAGATAAAATTCCAGTGTTAGCTAGCGGAAATCATATTTATTTAGTTGCAGAATATGATATTTCAGAAAGTGTAAAGATTGTTGGAACAGTTGATAAAATAGCAAAAATAACTTTCTTAGAAAACTAAACTTCTTGACAAGCAAGCCCTGCACATAATATAATTGAAAAAGAAGGAGAGATATTAGATGTTCAAAAGAAGATTTAGCATACTTAAAATTCTTGGTTTAATAATTGCTACAGCCATATTGCTGTTCTTCGTTTTCAAAGCATCAATATCTGGCAGCATAGTTTAGTGAAAACAAAAAATAGTAGATCAGGCTTTGTTGTAAAGCTAGTAATAATAATTTCGCTTGTGTTATCCGTTTTTGTGGGCGGATTCTTTTTCCTAGACAAAGTGATAGTTCCAAAATATTTTGGAGATTATGGAATATATAATGTTGGCGATTTAATTGGGGTTGTTTCTTCATTATATAGTTCGCCAAAAGAAAGCGAGTTTATAACAAATGGTCATTCTCCTGCAGATCTTAGTGATGCAATAAAAAAACTTCAAAATGCAAATTACAAAATTCAAGATGATGGAAATATTTTAAAAGAAGACATGGACTCATTTAAGGGTGATCAAAGAGTTGAACTCACGGATTGCGAATTTGCCGCAATTTGTGACAAGCTTATTGAAAATGGTATGCTTAAAAATGCGCTCCCAGATCTAAATTATTTAAATGTAATGAATATTTCTGTTTTAGAACTAACTTCAAAACCAGTAGAAGAATCACTTGACGAAGAGTCAGGAACATATTCAAAAGCTCATATAAAATTTATAATAAAAATTGAAACTTCAGACATTCGTGACCAAATTGCTTCACAAATGCAAACGCCAATGTATTTATTAAAAATAATAATTCCAGACAAGCTTTATTTTTCAATTAATTATGATATTGATTTAGATAATCCTGAAGAAAGATATTCAAATGGTGATATTTCTATTAATGGAAAAACAGCAAAACAAAGCGAAACATTAATTAACCTTCTCATTGAATTTATTTTCCCAGAAGAAGAAAATATGGATATAAATTCTTTCACAAAGGCAATAGGAGATGTGGCAATGAAAGGTATTGATGCTCTTGGAACATTCAGGTTTGTTTCAGGAATTGGTCTTTCTGGTCAAAGAAATGGATTTGTAGTAAATTAAAAACTTGCAAGTATTCTTGCAAGCTTTTTTATCTTTCTTTAATAAATAGTTTTCCAACTTCAACTAGTGGAATTATTGCAATGCTGGTTAAAACAACAATAAGCCATTGAATGCTGCCTAAAGTCACAAGTCCAAAAAGTGAAGCAAAGAAAGGAATAAAATAAACTCCTAAAATCATACCAAGCAAAATTATAAAACTAAAATTGAAAAATTTATTTTTGAAAATATTAATTCTAAAGATACTCTTGTCTGTTTTGCAGTTTATTGCATGAATAATTTGCATAAGACAAATTGTTAAAAACGACATTGTGCTAGCCACTTCGTTTCCATAACTCCATCTTGCAAATACAAACATAATTAGAACAATTAATGATTGAACAAAACCTTGATAGATAATAGAGCTTCCAAGTGCACCTGAAAGAAGTGACTTTTTAGAATCTCTTGGTGGTCTGTCCATAATGTTTTTTTCAGAAGGCTCAATTCCAAGTGCAAAAGCGGGCAAGCTGTCTGTAACAAGATTAATAAACAATATTTGCGTTGGAATCAAAAAGATTGCACCAGGCATTACTAAGGATGTAATGAATATTCCAATAACCTCAACAAGGTTTGTGGAAATTAAAAACAGAATTGTTTTAGCAATGTTTTGATAAATGGTTCTGCCTTCTTTAACAGACATAACAATAGTAGAAAAATTGTCATCAGCAATAATAATATCAGCAACTTCCTTTGTAACATCAGTCCCTGTAATTCCCATACAAGCACCAATGTTTGCTGTTTTAATGCTAGGTGCGTCATTAATGCCATCTCCAGTCATGGCAACGATATTGCCATTAGACTTAAGTGCCTTAACAATCATAAGTTTGTGTTCTGGTGTGACTCTTGCAAACACATGATATTTTGATATAATTTTTGCAAGGTCTTTTTCAGAGAGCTTGGATAGTTCATACCCAGTCAAAACTTGTTTTTCACTATTTGCAATTCCAAGTTTTTTTGCAATGGCAAAAGCAGTTGCAGGGTGGTCGCCAGTTATCATAATGGTTGTTAGTCCAGCTTTTTTACATTCTTTTATTGCAGATATAGCTTCTGGTCTTGGAGGGTCAATGATACCAACAAAACCAACAAATATCATGTTGTTTTCATTATAATCTTCAGATGCATCCTTATATGCTAGTGAAATAACTCGTTCACCTTCAGAACATACTTTTTGGTTTGCAGACAAAATTTTGTTAGTTATAGCTCTTGTTAAGGGTTTAACCTCACCATTTTCTAAAACTCTGTCACACTTTCCAAGAATATAATCAAGGGCTCCTTTTGCATAAAGAGTTTTTTTACCAGTTTCTTCACAAACCACACTCATAGTTTTTCTTATAGAGTTAAATTCATTTTCTTTAATTCTTCGTGAACGCTGTTTGAAAGCATTAACATCTATTTGATTTTTAAATAGCAGAGAAATTAAAGATGTTTCGGTTGCATCAGCAGAAATTTTATTTCCACTAATTTTTGCGTTGTTACAAAGAGCAAGAATTTTAATGGCATCTTCACTTTGTTTAAGATCATAGTCCTTACATAAATTTATTTTGCCGCTTTCATAATAGTGACTGGCAGTCATTTCATTTTTGGTTAGTGTTCCTGTTTTATCTGAACAAATAACATTGCAACAACCAAGTGTTTCAACAGCAGAAAGTTTCTTTACTATAGCATTTTTTCTTGCAAGCTTTTGAACGCCTAGTGCCATAATTATTGTGATGACGGCTGGCAAGCTTTCTGGAATTGCAGCAACAGCAAGTGCCACTGCAGTAAGAAGGGCATCAATAAAAGTCTGGTTTTTGTTAAATAATAACTGAACAGCAAACACCACTAAAACAATTCCAAGGATACCAATGCTTAGCACTTTTCCAATTTTGTCTATGTTTTTTTCAAGTGGTGTTTTTTCTTTAAGAGAGCTGCCCAAAATATCTGCAATTTTTCCAATCTCTGTATCTTTGCCAATGCTAACAACAATGCCTTTGCCATATCCAGCAGTAACACTTGTCCCAGAAAAACACATATTGTCTTGGTCAGAAAGCGTAACATCTTTTTTGTTTATAATTTTATCACTTTTAAGTACAGAGTTACTTTCACCAGTCATAGAGCTTTCGTTGCATCTTAACCCGCTGCAGCTAATGATTCTTATGTCTGCCGGAACAATATCGCCAGCCTTAAGTTCACAAACATCACCAATAGTTAAATTTCCAACCTTAATTTTTTGTAGTTCACCATCTCTATAAACTCTTGCAAAAGGCTCAGTTTGCTTTTTTAGTGCGGCAAGAGCATCTTCAGCTTTTTGTTGTTGAATTACGCCCACAACAGCGTTTATTATTACAATAACAAAAATTAATATGCCCTCAAAAAGGCTTTCCATATCATGATGAACAATTGCGGTAATAACAGAAATTATCGCAGAAATAATCAAGATGATAATCATTAAATTTTTAAATTCATTTAAAAGTTTCTTAAAAAAACCAACCTTTTTTTGCTCATTTAGCTTATTTTCACCAAATTTTGCGTTTTTTTCTGCAGCCAAGGAAGAAGATAGTCCTTCTTCTGAAGACTCTAATTCTCTAAAAACTTGCTTAATATCTTTATTATAAAATGCCACGTCAAATTGCTCCTTATATAATAAAGGTATATTAAGCATGAATAAAAAAAATGCAACCTAAGTTGCACTTTATTCATCGTCATCACGAAGATAGTTCTCTGATAGACTAGATAAGAATGTTCTTTTCTCTTTAGTTAGTTGCAAACGATCATATGCTTTTTCTTTAAGCATATCAAGCATTCTTTGGCTGTGCATAGAAATGGTTCTATCCATACCAACAATAATGTGATCAATAACTTCAATAGAGTTTAATAAACAACTGCAAAGCAGTGAATAAGTAAATTTACAATCTTCGTCAGACATTGCACCAATACTTCCAGGATGATTGTGAGAAACAATAATTCTGTTACAATTACACTCAAGTGCAAATTCAGTAATAGATCTAATTTGAATGCTAACTTCATCAGCTGTTCCAGTTTTGATTAGTTTATATTTCATTATTCTGTTTGCTTTTGTTAAGCAAATAACATAAAACTGCTCAACTTCCACACCAACATAAAGCTTTTTACAAAACTCTTTAGCTTTTTTAATTCCACCAATATGAGTGTAACCATCAGGCTTAGAAATTGCAGTGAAAAGTTTTCCAATAAGATTAATTAAGATTGCAGAATTTTCCTTAATGCCTTTAACTTTAATAAGTCTGCTAACATCTGCTGAAAGCACATCTTTAAGTGAGCCAATTTCATCTAAAAGTTTGTGAGCAAGTGGATTGGTATCTCTTTGAGGAATTGCATAAAATAATAAAAGTTCAAGTTTTTGAATATCAGTTAAAGATTCATAGCCATTTTGCAAATATTGACTTTTGAGTCTCATTCTGTGATCTTTATGAATATTTTTTGGCTTAGCAGTCTTTGCTTCAGCCTTTTCTTTAATAAGTTGTTCAATTTCACTAATCGTTCTGTCAACAGAGTCTTCTGAAAGAAGAGCATCAAGTGGTTTTGTGAGCAATTTATTATTAAAATCAACTTGTCTTTTAACTGTTTTATTCTTTGTGGCGTTTTGAGTTCTAAGTTCCATTTTTATCCTCTTGTTACATTATAACATAATTATAACACAAACAAGTAAAAAGTAAAATATAAAAAATACCTTAAGTTCTTTTTCTGAAAATAATTGCATAAAAATAAAAATTGACTTATAATAGAGTATTGTTAGGAGGAGCAAAAATGTTTAAACAATTAAAATATCTCCAAAAAAGAGATTGGGCTCTCGCATTCATAAGTGTATGTTTTATAGTTTTTCAGGTTTGGTTAGAGCTTGAAATTCCAGAATATATGCAAAAGATGATAATGCTAATAGAGCAAAAAGGAGCAATTTCTGGAGTGCTAGAAAATGGTGGCTATATGCTTGCTTGTGCAATTTCAAGCGCAATAACATCAGTTATTGTAGGTGGTTGTGTAGCTCTCATTGCAACTAGACTTTCAAGAAATATTCGCTCAAAGTTATATAATAAAGTAATTAATTTTTCGCCTGCTGAAATCAAAAGATTTTCAACTGCAAGTTTAATCACAAGAACAACTAATGACATAAGTCAAGTTCAAATGTTTATTGCCTTTGGTCTTCAACTTTTGGTTAAGGCGCCAGTCATGGCAATTTGGGCAGTGTGCAAAATTGCAAGTTCAAGTTGGCAGTGGACAACAGCAACTGCAATTGCAGTGGCATTTGTTTTAATATTCATAGTATTAATAGTTGTAATGGCGCTTCCAAAATTCAAAAAGATTCAGGGAATGACAGATGATCTTAATCGCATTACACGTGAAAATCTTACTGGTGTAAGGGTAGTCAGAGCATATAATGCAGAAGATTATCAAGAAAAAAAGTTTGATGAAGCAAATACAAAAATTACAAAAAACAGCTTATTTGTAAATGGCTTTATGTCTTTAATAGATCCCGTGCTTGCAGTTGTTATGAGTGGGCTTCCGCTAGCAATATATATGATTGGTGCATATTTAGTTAGCAATGCAGTTGGTCTTGGAAAAGCAGTAGTGCTTGCCGAAATGATGACATTTAGTTCATATGCAATCTTGGTTGTAATGAGTTTTGTTATGCTTGTAATGATATTTATAATGCTTCCAAGGGCGGCGGTGTCAGCAAAGAGAATAAACGAAGTGTTAGAAACAAAATCAACCATAAAAGAAGGTGATGGAACTCAGGCTCCAATAAAAACAGGAGAGGTTCAATTTGTGAATGTTGGATTTAAATATCCAGATGCTGAAGAATATGTGCTTCATGACATTAGCTTTAAAGCAGAAAAGGGTCAAACAATTGCGTTTATTGGCTCAACAGGAAGCGGCAAAAGCACTTTAATAAATCTTGTTCCAAGGCTATATGATGCAACTGAGGGGCAGGTAATTGTTGATGGTGTTAATGTAAAAGATTATACAAGTGAGCAGCTTAACAATAAAATCGGCTATATTTCTCAAAAAGCTGTGTTGTTTTCGGGAACAGTTGAAAGCAATATAACCATGGGTGAAAAAGATGGTTTAAAGCCAAGTAGTGAAGATATTGAAAGTGCTTTAGAAATTTCTCAATCTAATTTTGTGAAAGACTTGCCTGATGGCATAAATTCAAGAATAGATCAAGGAGGAAAAAATGTTTCAGGTGGACAAAAACAAAGATTGTCCATTGCAAGGGCTCTTGCCAGAAAACCAGAAATTTTAATTTTTGATGATAGTTTTTCCGCCCTAGACTATAAAACAGATAAAGCATTAAGACAGGCTCTTAAAGATAAAGCAGAGGGAATAACTTGCCTAATAGTAGCTCAAAGAATTGGCACAATAAAAAATGCTGATAAAATAATTGTGTTAGATAGTGGATCAGTTGTTGGAGAGGGCACACATGATGAACTTATGCAAAACTGTCCAGTATATAAAGAAATCGCACTTTCACAACTTTCAAAGGAGGAACTTAAAAATGCCTAGAATGAAAACTAATGCGGTTTCTGCAAAACCAAAAAATATTAAAAAAACAATCAGTAAACTTTTAAAATATATTAAATCGTTTGTGCCATTAGTCGTAATGTCAATTATTTTAATTATTGTCAGCACAGTGTTTAGGCTTTTCGGACCAAACAAACTTCAAGAAATGACAAATATAATTTCAGACTCAGTATTAAAGGGTATAAGTTATGAAATGTCTGAAATTATAAGCATAGGAATATTTTTAATAATTTTATATGCAGTTGGTTTTGTTTGCACATATTTTGCAAATTTGCTCATGGGAATGGTTTCATTTAAAATGGGCAAAAACTTAAGAAGGGACATTTCTAAAAAAATAAATAATGTTCCACTTAAGTTTTTGGATAAAACTCCATATGGAGATGTGCTTTCTTGTGTAACAAATGACGTAGACACAATTGGTCAAACTCTTCATCAAAGTGTTGCTGGGCTTGTTGGTGCAATAGTGCTATTTTTAGGTTCGCTAATCATGATGTTTGTAACAAACTGGATAATGGCGTTTGCTGCAATTGGTTCAACAATAATTGGATTTGCAATTATGTTTTTAATTATTGCAAAGTCACAAAAATATTTTGTTGAACAACAAAATAGACTTGGAGATCTTAACGGCGTTGTTGAAGAGGTTTATTCAGGTCAAACTGTAGTTAAAACTTATAACGCTTCGCATGAAGTCACACAAAGGTTTGAAGATGTAAATAAAAAGTTATATAAGGCTGCATGGAAATCTCAGTTTATTTCTGGAATTATGCAACCAATCATGAGTTTTGTTGGAAACCTTGGCTATGTTGTTGTATGTGTTGTTGGTGCAGTATTTGTTATTCAAGGGAAAATAGACCTTGGTGTTATTACTGCATTTATGATTTATATTCGTTATTTCACAAATCCGCTTGCCCAAATTGCTCAGTCAATGACAAGTGTTCAAACTGCAACGGCTGCAGCAGAAAGAGTATTTAATTTCCTAAAAGAAGATGAAGTTTCTGATGAGTCAGAAAAAAATATTTCTCTTCCAGAAAAAATTAAAGGCAATGTAAAAATTAAGAATGTAAAGTTTGGTTATGATGAAAACAGAGAAATTATTCATGGTTTTTCTGCAGATATTAAGGCTGGACAAAAGGTTGCAATAGTCGGGCCAACTGGAGCAGGAAAAACAACAATTGTCAATTTGCTTATGCGTTTTTATGAAATTAATTCTGGAAAAATTACAATAGATGGAATTTCAATTAATGATATGACAAGAGGACAACTTAGGGATATTTTTTCAATGGTGCTTCAAGACACATGGCTATTTGAAGGAACAATAAGGGAAAATTTAATTTATAACAAGTCAGGAATAACAGATGAAGACTTAGACAGAGTTTGCAAGGCGTGTGGTTTAGACCATTTCATCAAAACTCTTTCATATGGCTATGATACAGTTTTGTCTGATGAAACAAATGTTTCAGTTGGTCAAAAGCAGCTTCTTACAATTGCAAGGGCAATGCTTCAAAATTCTCCAATGTTAATTTTAGATGAGGCAACCAGCAATGTTGACACCAGAACAGAGGTGTTAATACAAAAAGCCATGGATAAACTTACACAGGGAAGAACAAGCTTTGTTATTGCTCATAGATTGTCAACAATAAAAAATGCAGATTTAATTTTAGTGCTCAAAGATGGTGATGTAATAGAATCAGGCAATCATAAAGAACTTATTAAGAAAAAGGGCTTTTATGCCGATTTATATAACAGTCAGTTTTCGCTTAGCGGGACAGAAGTTATTGAATAGGTTTAATAAATACTCATGTAAAAAAGTAGGCGGTGGCCTACTTTTTTTGTATAAAAACTTATAATTGTAAAAAAATTAAATTAAAAAATCAAAGTTTAAGCAAATTTTGTTGCGATAAAATTAAAAAGAAGATAAAATGTATTTATGGTAACTAAGACTAAAAAATTAAATTCCAAATGTCAAAATTGTGGAAGTGAACTTGTTTATAATCCAAGAACAAATTGTTTAACATGCAAGCATTGTGAAACAAATTATTTTTTGCCGCAAAAAAATGAAAATGCAGTGCTTGTTAGGCAATATAGTCCAAATTTTTTGCCAAATCAGCTAAACAGAGCACTTGTTGCATATAAATGCAATTCATGTGGCAACACATATTATATTACAAGTGAAGAGATGTCAAAAAAATGTCCAAATTGTGGCTCAAATTCATGCTCACTTGTTGATGATGAGGGTTATTGTGCCGATGGTATTGTTCCATTTAAAATAACAAGAGAAAAGGCAGCAGAAGAGTTTTCAAATTATTTAAAAAAGCAAAAAAATATTCCATCAAATTTAAAGAAACTTGCAAAAGATCAAAAGCTTATGGGAGTGTTTATTCCAGTTTGGAATTTTAAGTTTAATATTGAAGCTCAATATTCTGCAAGGGCAACTGAAGTTAAGCAAAATAGTGATGGAACATTTTATAGCACATATAAGCCAATTTATGGAGAAAAAAATAAAAGGGTAGCTTCGTTAGATCAGTCAGCAACATCTGCTGAGTCAGATGAATTTTTGGAACTGTTTGATGAAAAAGATTATGTTGATATCATTCCTTATACACCAGAATATACATATGGCTATAGAATAGATAAAATTAATAAAGATATTCATGACTATTATCACGAAGTTTCAGTTAAAGCAGAAGAAGCAATGAAAAAGGAAATTACAAAAACAGTTTTGTCTTCTCACAAAGAAGTTTCAGATTTGTTTGTTGATTGCAAAGCTAGTGATGTATTTTTCAATTTCACCTATGTTCCAGTTTATGTCAATACATACACTTATAGGGGCAAACTTTATAGAACTTATATTAGTGGAACAACTGGCAAAGTTATAGGCAAAACTCCATTAACTTTAAAAAGTATTTTCAAAATGCTTCTAAAGATTTTAGGATTAGCAGCATTTATCGCACTTATCATTTTAATTATTAAAAATTAAAAAAAATCAGGGCAAAAAGTCCTTGATTTTTTATTATTATTAAATTTTAAAGATAGCAAATAGTTTTAATATTACCATTTACTTTGCTCAAAAACTTTGCCTCATCTTCTTTGCTTCCAACAAGGCAATTATAGTGTGTTGGAACTGCAACCTTAGGACAAATTTTGTTTGTTAAAAGGCTTGCCTCATCTGCGTTCATTGTATATGTTCCTCCAATGGGAACAAACAACACATCAGTTTTTTCACTTAAAAGTTCTTCAGTCATATCACTATCGCCAACAATCAAATAGCAAATTCCGTCTTTAAAGAGCTTATATCCAACCCAATTAAATTCTTTTTTATGAAAGTCTTTATTTTTGTTATAAGCCGGAATTGTTTCAATATCAAAATCTGCAAAATGGAGTTTTTCATTTGGCAAAACATATATTTTTTTGTTGATTTCATAATGTTTTTCCAATATTTCATTGCAGTCTTTTGTTGCAATAAAAATGGTTTCGTCAGTTACAATTTTATCAATATCTTCAGTGCATAAGTGGTCATAGTGAGGGTGAGTGATAAAAATATATTTAGCTTTTAATGGTTGCTCTTTAAGACCATATGGGTCAAAATAAATATCATCGATTCTAACACTATTATGATTAATAACTTCGTAGTTCATAGTATTTTCTAAAATATAATTTTTGATTTCATTTTTTAAGGTAAGCAATTCTTCTGGATCAGTTGACGCACCTGCAGTTATTCCTATCCTAGAATTTTTAGTAATAACAAAGTTGGCTTTTTTAAGGCTTTCTTTCCAAAGTGAAATGTCTTCCAAAAATATGGTATTAATAGTTTTAGATAAATTATTAAAAAGTTCAGTAGTGTTACTTGAATGTTTTGAACCAACCACAAGCATAATATCACTATCTTTCGCTAGTTCATATGAAGCTTCGTTTATTAAACGTTGTGCACTGCAAATTGAAAAATTAATAGACAGTTCACAATTTCTTTTATCGCAAATTTCTTTAATAAGTTCTGCAAGTTTTTCAGCTTTATTTATATTAAAGGTTGTTTGACAAATCAAATAAAATTTTTCATTTTTATACTCAAAAAGTTTATAAAGGTCATCTTCATTTTCAATTAAAATTGGTTTTTCTTCACACCAACCAGCAGTTCCAACAATTTCCGGATGCATATTATTAATCTCATTGCCATGCTTTCCAATAATAATAATCTTATATCCATCCTTAGAAAACTTTTCTACAAGCTCATGAATTTTTTTAACCTTTGGGCATGTGCAATCCACAAACTTAAGTCCTAATTTGTTAAGCATATCATAAGTTGTCTTTGGTTCGCCATGAGCCCTTAAAATTACAAGTTCATCTTTTTCAAAATCTGACAATGAGTTTTTAATCATAATTCCTTGTTTTTCCAATCTCTCATTCACACTTTTGTTGTGAACAATTTCTTTAAAAAGACCAACTTTTTTATGTAAGGCTTTGCTATTTATTGCAGTGTTTGTGGCATTCTTGCAACCCGCACAAAGTCCACAAATTTTAGATATTTTAACATTTTCCATAATTTTTCCTAAATCAATAATAGCAAAATAAAAAAGAGCAGGCAACTTAATTTGTTTACCAAATATATAATTGCCAAATTATAAAAAAAAATATATAATGTGATTGTTAATATGCTTTAACAAAAATAGTGAAAGCCACTTGCAAATAAGCTAAGTAAAAAATATTTCAGAGCCTATTGTGGTTTAAGGAGATAAAATGATAAAAGAACTCATCACTCAAAAATATTTAGAAAATGAAGCAAGTGAAATAAATAAGGTTGTAGATTTTATTAATAATAAATTTTCTGCAGATGTTGAATTTGTTCACGATGCTGAAGAAATTGCAAACATAATTATATCATTAAAATTAGATGCAAGTAGTGTTCAGGCAAGCTTGCTATTTCCATTTGCAAAAGCAGGAAAACTTGTTTCAGAAGAACATTTTTGGCCTGCTGAAACAGACACACTTTTAAAGATGCTTATAAAGTGTGATGAGCTTTCTAAAAGTTATTCAGATGCTGATGGATTAAAACAAATGCTTCTTGCTATTGCAAAAGATATAAGAGTAATTATAATAAAAAACGCAGAAATGCTTATTTTTGCTCGCAAAAATGTTAAAAATACTGCAAATTTGGAAGCAAAATCAGCTTTTAAAACAATAGATGATATTTTTGCACCAATTTCTGCAAGGCTGGGTCTTAGTGAAATTAAGTCTGAACTTCAAGATTTATCTTTTGCTTTTCATGAGCCAGAGACTTTTAATGCACTCAGTGAAGCAGTAAAAAATGAAACTCGTGCAAGCAAATCAATGATTGATAGTATTGTTGGAGAAATAAAAGGTCTTATGAATGGTGCAGGAATAGATTGCACTTGTTATGGAAGAGTTAAACATATTTCAAGCATAAATAATAAGTTAAAAAATAAAAACTTAACTTTAAAAACAATTTATGATATTGCTGCAGTTCGTATTTTGGTCAGCTCGGTTAGTGAGTGTTACACTGCACTAGGTTTGGTTCACGCAACCTTTGTTCCAGTTGACGGCAGGTTTAAAGATTACATTGCAAGTCCAAAACCAAATGGCTATCAATCTCTTCACACCACAGTTTATTATGATGAAGAATTTTTTGAAGTGCAGATAAGAACTCATGCAATGCATGATTTTGCTGAATATGGTGTCGCTGCTCACTTTTTATATAAAGAACATAAAAAGTCACTTGCGGCAGTGGATAATAAACTTTTGTGGATAAGAAAGCTCTTAGAAAATAAGGAGAATGTATCTGCTGATAAACTTCTTGAAGAACTTAAAACAGATGTTTATCTTGGCGAAATTTTTGTTCAAACACCAAAAGGTAAGGTAATAAAACTTACTGAAAATTCAACACCAATAGATTTTGCCTATATGATTCATTCAGATATTGGCGACAAGTGCGTAGGATGCAGAGTAAACGGAGCTATGGCTCCATTGACTTCTCAC
>CAOJFR010000005.1 GCA_948434855.1 uncultured Clostridia bacterium
AACTAATGCTAACGCAACATACAAAAACATTTTGTTAACATCGTTTTTGCTGTGTATAAATGGCGATGAAGATACTACAAATTCATTATTCATTACTTGCCACCATTTTTAATCCTTCCATAATATTTTGCATCTATGATTCTTTGTGTTAAATATCTTTTTGACGGACACACATAAGAACAACAGCCACACTCTATGCACGAATTTATTTTTAATTTTTCAAGCTCGTTTGTGTCGCCATCTAAAAATGCCCCCTCTATTCTTTGTGGGTTTAAAAACATTGGACACACTTGACTGCACTTGCCACAAGATATGCAATTATATTCTCCCGTCTCAGCATATTCATTATATTCTAAAAGCAAAATGGTGTTTGTTGTGAGCGAGATTGAAATGTCCATGTTATACTCAGCCTTGCCCTTAAGCAAACTGCCATCTATAATTTTCATTTGTGCCTCTTTATCTGGAATGCCAACAAAGTCTATAAGATTGTCAAATGAAACACCATTTTGAATTGCATAGTTTCCCTTGCGGATTACATTGTCTCCATCAATGGTTACTATTTTTTTTGTGACCGGCTTATTGAACTCAACTGCCCTGCAAAAGTTGTAGCAAGACTCTGCTGTTTCTATTGTTATGCCAAGCTCTAAAAATGATGTTTTGGTGTTAACAGTTTTTCCCGTTAAGAGTTTTGTTAAAATATATTGATTGTCAAACGGATATTTGTATGGAATGAATTTTATTCTAAAATCATAGTTTTTCTTAGTTTCTGCTATATGTTTTTTAAGTTTTTTTGCAAGATCTGCGTTTTCTTCTGTGAATACAAAAGTTATAAATTGTGCATTTGTGATATTCATAAAATATTTTGCACCGTTTACAACCTCTTCCATTTTATACTCTGCCAAGGTTTCATTAACTGAATTTATTGGGTCTGTGCTATCCATTAAAATGAAAAGTGTTTTATAACTTCTTGAGCCAGTATAGCTATATTTTAAGTATGATGGGAGGCATGAGAGCCCATCAATAATTCCAGCAAGCCTGAGCCTTTGGATTAATGTTGTGTCACTAACTGAGCCAATATCTGGCAAATCTTCAACTTCATTTTTGCCATTATTCATAATCAAAATGTGTTTGCAATAAATGCCATCTGATGTTACTTTATCAAAAATATTTAACACCTTTCCACTGACTGGAGAATATATGTTTAAACCAAAATTTCCTACTGGTTTTCCTATTAATGTTCCCTCTTTAACTTCATCACCAATACTTACTGCTGGCTCTGACTCTGTTATGTTTTTTACCTTCATTGGAACATTATAAAAATCCATTGGTCTGAGTGGTGTTACATCAATGCCAACGGTTGTTTTGTTATGTGGAAAAGAAACGCCTTTAAAGTTTACTAATCTCATGCTAACCTCTATAGAAATATTTTATCAAAATTAGCACTTAAAGTAAAACAATTTAAAGCGGTTTGAAAATTTACTTTGCCTTTTTTTTGTGCATGGAAATTAGCGTTTTTATTAAATAAAATATACCCACCAAAATTATGAAACTTGCAAAGCAAATTCTGAGAACCTCTGAGCTGGTTTTTACTGCAAAAAGACTAGCAAAAAATGCTATGATGCAAGAAGGTATGCTGATACAAATTAATGCCCTGAAATCTATTAGCTTATTTTTTATGTATACCACAAAACATATACTTGCTAGCACTACAAAACAAATGACATTTGTTGATTGACAAATGATTTGTTCCACACCAAAAAATATGGACAAAAGTGGAATTAAAAATGTTCCACCGCCCATGCCCATTCCAGCAAAAATTCCTGAAAAACAGGAAGCTAATAAAAGTAGTAAAACTTGCATATTTTCCTTTAAAATGCGGTTTTGAAGCCGTTTTTCACTATATTTTATGCGATTTTGCGTTTTTTAGAATATTATCATAAACACTCCAGCAATCACTAAGATTATTGCAAAGATTAAATCTATTATATTATTTTTAAGCCTTTTTAGTAGTTTTGTTCCAAAGATGCTTCCAACCACACTTCCTATTGTGCAGACCACTAAATATTTTATTTCATATTCACCTTTTGTGAAATATATTATGGCACTTGCTATGCACATGAAAAGCACACAGCCAAGTGTTGTTGCATGTGCCTTTTTTGAATCATCTGACGCAACAAAAGATATCATTGGAACAAGCAAGAGTCCACCGCCTGCTCCGAAGAATCCATTTATGAATCCTGAAAGCAACCCTACGCCAACTAATGATAGGTTTTTTAGCCAGCCTTTTTTAAAATTTTGTTTCACATATTTATTATTCCTTTACAGGTCTGTTTTTATTACATAAATTTACTTTTATTTTCGCCAAAATATATTATTGTTTTGCACAAAATTTTTGATATAAAAGGTTGCTTTTAGAACATCATTTTGTTATAATAAACCTGTTTAATTAATTATACTAGGATGGTTTTTATGAAAAATAAAAAAAGCAAAAATTTTAACCACAGAAAATCTATTGCAAGTGTTGTTCTTGCATCAATTTTGGCATTCTCTTTTAACTATACTCCGATAAGTTTAGTTGCAAGACACATTGCTGCAGCATATAAGTCTAGCACCACTTCTTCTAATACTTTTTATGGCAACTCTAGCGTTTCAACTGAAAACAAAATTGATGACGCAAAGTTCCCTTCTTCACTTGAAAAGTATTTTGAAGGCAGCAGCGCAAACTTTAATATTGAAACATATTATAAAGAGCAATATTATAAGTTTTTTGAAAACTATGCTGATAACTTTTTGAAAACTGCAAACTTGCCTGTTGTGGGAGAATCTGACCCACAATATTATAACAAGGAATATGTTAACTATTTAAACCATGTTGGATATGATTCGTTAGGTGAATATTATGAAGACAAAAAAGGTTCTGACCTTTCTAAGTATAAAACCTTTGTTGCTTTCTTTGAACACTTTGTGACTAGCGAAACCAAATGGACAACCGTTGGCGAATCTGAAGACGAGCACTCTCTTCCAGCAATCTTTACAAAAAAGATTTTGGATACTTTCACTCAGCCTTATATTTATGAAGCACTTGCTGAGTTTTTGAAATCTCAGGGCAACCCTATTGAGGGAGACAAGATTGAAGGCAATGATGGTCTTGAGGCTGCAACCGACGATGTTTATGCAAAGAGCAAACAATATATTAGAGTTAAGGTTTTTATAGATTCTAAAATTAAAGAATTTATTACAATTTATTCTTATGATGGCACAACTCAAAACAACTATGTTGCAGGAATTATTGCTAATGGTGCCCCAACAAGCTCTGACCATTATTATGAAAAAAATAAATATGATGAAATTACTCTTCCAACTGGCGTGACCTATGAAACTGCAACATTTCCAGTTGATGACAGAAATGAATTTAAGAATGTAATTTATTATTCAACCATTTCAAAAGAAGAACTAAACAACCAACTTGCAGGAAATGCGACCTACCAAAAAATTAAAGACTTTATTTCTAATGACAGCATAAAAGCTGACATGGAAAGAAACCCTCTTTTATATAGACCACTCCTTCCAAACGAAGAAGGCTATCTTGGTGAAAACTACCCTATCTATTTAAAATATAAAAACATTCCTTATTCAAGACTTACTTCATCTTCACAATATAACCTTTTTATTGTGAACGATGACCCAAGTGAACAGTTCCTTGCAACTTGTGATTCACTTCAATATGTTAGCGTTATTTCTTCTGAAGATCTTGACGCTGATATGTGGCTTGATTTTTCAGCAAAGAAACTTAATCCTGACAGGCTTTATGTTAAAATTCCTTATAGCACAAACACCGATGGTGATGTTTACTTTAAAAGATTGTTTGGAAACATTGATTCATCTTATCTTGAAAGATTGATTAAAACTGTGCTTACTGATGGAAGCGGCAACAGTTGCGTTTATTTAAAGTATAACACTAAGACTGAAAAGATTGTTTATGTTGATAACAATGACACTACCGCTGAGCAATTTAAAAAAGATTATCCAAAATATTCTTATGTTGTTGAGGATATTGACAAGTCTGAAGCTGGATATACTGCAGACGATTATTATGAAATTGATGCTAATGACTTTTCATCTTATCTTTCTGCCCCTGGTTTTGACAGAAGCTTCCCTCTTTATTTTAAAAAGGTTAAAGTTTTTTATAAGGACCTTGTGACAGATGATTCTGCCTATAAGAAAGATGATTCAACAGGAAGCTTTGTTTATGAAATTGTAAATAAACCAGATGTTTCATTTAAAATGAAAAACACTCCTGCTAAAACTTATGAAACTTATAACAGTGTTGTTAATAAACTTTATGTTGTTTCAGACGCTGATGTTAATGTTGAAATTTCTGGAAGCCCTTTTGTTGCAGAAAAAATTAGCAAATATGACCTTAAAAAATCTGAAAACTATGGTTTTTATGTTAAAGTCCCTGCTCACCTTTTGGACAACATTACTGTTTCAGATGGCAAAACTTATGAGTTTTATTATAAGCACGAGGCTGAAAGCACTAAGGCAATTTTTGTTATAGACAGCAAATCTGGCGCAGCAAATAATGAAGTTTACAAAAACTTGCACTATGATGTTATTTCTGAAACTGATTATAACAATGCTTACTTTAATTATGTTATTGTTGATAAAAACGACCCTAACTATAACTCTAACTTTAAGCTTTATTATAAATATGAATCAGACCTTACCCCACCTTCTGTCGGTGAGATTAACGATAACTATAAAAAACTTTTCGTACAAAACGAAGTTACTGGCTCTAACGCAATCTATATTTTAGATACTAATGGCGTTACCCCAACAGAAAAAGTTGCATATGCAAGACTTTTCTATACACCTATTGACAACACTGAATTTAATAACAATTCTGAATTTTATGTTCAACTTAGTGAACAAGAGCTAAAACAATATGGTGACAACGGCAGATATACAAAGCTTTATTATAAATATAAGCCAGCTGTTGCCTCTGAAAGCAGAAGAATTTATGCTTATTCAAGCAAGACTGATGACACCTATGCAACTTTCTATAACACAGATGACGACTATGTTGCAAGCGACTATGTTTTGATTGAAAGAGATGACCCAAATTATGTTTCTGGCAAAAACCTTTTCTATAAGAGAATTAGAAATGATACACCAACCTACGATTATTATAATGAAGAAACATATTATTATTATCAAAACAAAAGCTCTGCCAACATTAAACTAAATGCTAATGGCTATTATGTTGTTTCATTCTATGCCTATACTAACGGCAAAATTGTTACAAGTGCTGGAGACAAAGACGTTTCTGCAAGCCTTTATGTTACTGACACTTCAGGCATTTTAGATGAGATTGTTGTTGATAACATTTCAACTAACGGAACTTGGAAAAAATATTATGCATTTTTCCAAACAAATCCTTTGACCGCATCAACAATTTCCCTTTCACTTTATATGGGCAACAAAGACGGCATTGCTGGAGAATTTCAAGATATTGCTTCTTCTGTTTCTGGTGTTGTTCTATTTGATGATATTAAAGTTACTCTTATTAATGAAACTGACTTTAACAAACAGTTTATTGACGACACAGATATTGCAACTGAGCCAAAAGAAGGTGAAACTCCTACATTTGCAAAACAAGATGCTTATGGCAATGAAATTATTGCTGAAAGCTTCCCTCTTAAATATTTAAACAACCAAGTTATTAATAATTGGAATAGCATTTTTGATTTTGATAGCACTGCTTCAAACTTTGTAAGTGACGACCCTGCATATTCTGAATTTGGTGGTTCAATTCAAAGTAAGCTTATTAAAGATTATTTTGATTCTCACCCTGATTCACTTGAATATGAAGACTTTACAGATAGTGAACTTTGGCATTATTACATTAGTAGGGGCAACTCTGGTCAAAACAAAAACGAGTTTATTGACTATAGAGATTCTTATTTAAACGGTAAGGTTAATGTTTCTGTTATTGATGAAAAAACTATTGACAAGACTGTTGAAGATGAAGATGACGACAAGAAAGACGACAAAGATGATGACAAAAAAGATGAAAATGATATTACTTCTGTTGAATCTACATTTAACAGCGATAACAAAGTTTTAAAAATTGAAAATAAAGACAGACTTAGATCTCTTGGTGTGGTTTCTGCCCCATTTGAAATTGAGCAAAATGCTTACTATAAAATTACTGTTTGGGTTTTCTCTCCAGACAAAGATGCAACTGCTACTATTATTGCTGAATCTGTTATTGGCACAGGCAGCACTCCTGACAAAGGCTCGCTTATTTCTACAAGTGCAAATGTTAACGCTAACATTAAGGGCTATTCAACCAAGCCAACAAATGAGTATGGATGGATTCCTATAACGTTCTATATTGAAGGCAATGCTTATGCAGATGAAAGCATTTATCTTGTGCTTCTTGCAGACAAAAACCAAACAATTTATTTTGATAACATTTCTATTGAAAAAGTTACAAGTTCAATATATACCACAATTAGTTCTGACTCTGATAACACAACTCACTGTTTGTCACTTTCACCAAGCTCTATGCTTATTTCTCGTGGAATTACAAATGGATACTTTAACTCAGTGAATGTTACAGACAACTATAATGATATTGATTATAGCAAACCAAGAACTGCTAAAAACTGGTCTGAACAAAAAACCAATTCAACTGAGGTTATTGCCGGAGTTATTCCATCATCAGATAAATATATTGACAACAACCCTACTAACAACTTCTATTATTTGTATAATGGAAACACTTTCCCATTTAACAGAACTGAAACAAGATATGCTAATAATGTTTTTGGAATTTATGCCCCATCTAGCATCTCTGCACCTATTGAAGGAGCTGACGAAAACAAAACATTTAATGTTAACCACAACTATAGAATTTACAGTTCTTCAACAAGCCTTTCTTCTAACAAGGTTTATGAAATTTCTTTTGACTTCTATGCTGGAAAAGACTTTAATGGAAAAATGGTTGCAAACCTTTATGCTGGTGCAGTTAACAACAATCGTGTTTTAGCATCATTTGCAACTAAATATTCAGGCAAAGGCTCTGGCTGGGAAACTTATACATTTGTTGTTCAAACTGGAGTTTCTTCTCAAAGTGTTTATCTTGAAATTGGTATTGAAGACGCAAGCGGAACTTGTTTCTTCCAAAAAGCAAAAAGCATTGACCAAACAACAACTATGAACTTCTCTTCTATTGAAGTTGCAAGAGATTATTATGTTGACCAAAAAGCAGACATGAACAAACTTGGTTTTGCTAACCTTAGAAACATGACTGGAACTATTCATGAAAATGAACCAGATGAAAATGGTATTTATGGCTCAGGAGAATATTCATCTTCTTTAAAAGACACTTCAAGCTATACTACTGGAAAATCTGGAACTGTTGTTGCTGACCTTTATGACAAAACAACTAAGATTGACCACTGGACAGTTAAATATACAGATAAAGTTACCTATTATATTAAACAAGTTGAAACTGAAAAAGAAGATGGTTCTACTGAAAAAGTTTATAAGCTTTACAGCGATTCTGTTTTCACTAAGGAATTAACAAGAATTGATGGTAAAAAGTTTGAAATTAGAGAAAGCTCTAGCGGAAAATCTATTAAGCTTATTGTTGGTAATAGCGAAACATCTTATGATGCAACAGCTGTTAACAAAACAGATTATCTTTATAAATTTAATGAAGATGCTGTGATTGGCAACACAATTATCCCTAAGGAAGAATTAACTAACAATATTTCTGAGAATTTGTTTATTATTGCTAATGACAAATCAACAGACTATTCAAGCTACTCACCTATATATACTAAAACGCTAAGCACATCTTCATATTATGTTTTAAAGATTTATGTTAAAACTAGTGAAATTGTTTCATTTAATTCTGGTTCTGATGCAGGACTTAACATTAACATTAAATCTATATCTACTTCTTGGAACAATATTTCAACAGTAGGCGTTGAAGCTGAAGAAAACAATGGCTTTGTTTGCTATAGAGTTTTAATTTCAACAAACAAATCTTCTGTAACCAACTTTGGCGTTGAATTTTCACTTGGAAGTGAGAAAAATCCTTGCACAGGATATGCAATTATTGCAGGCGTTGAACTTGAAAGTTTCAGTTCTGAAGCACTATTTAATGAATATGCTGAAACACTTCCTGAAGATGATAAGACAGTTAAACGTTTCTATGGCGAAACATCTTCAAAAAATGATGACGATGACAACAAAGACAATGAAGCAATGTCAACTTGGGCAACATTCTTCTATATCTTCTCTTCTCTACTTCTTGGTTTGGTTTTAATTATTGCTCTTGTTGCAGTTATTATTAAGAGACACCCTCTTAAAAACAAAAAGACCAAGGCAGTTGACAACATTGTTTTGACAGACTCTAAGCCTGAACCTCAGGTTAAGAAAAAATCTAAAAAGACATCTAACAAAACTACTGAAGAAGTTGAAACAGAACTTTCTGATGGAGATGATGGATTTGTTTAATAAAAAATCACCACTTGCTGGTGATTTTTTTTATTTTTAAATTCAAAATAAAAAGACATAGTTATTGTATGTCTTTTTAATAAGCTTTTTATAGTTTTTTAATATAACACGTCTTTTTTCTAATTAACTCTCTATCAAACATTTCAAGCGAAGATATTGCATTGGTATTTGTTTCAAGCTGAACACCTGTGTCTGCATATTTTATTCCTGGAATATTATTGAGCCTATCAAGAAGCTTTTTAATAATAAATCCTGTAACGCCTAATTTTTGATATTCCTTTTTTACTGCAATTATGCCAAGCTCAACTGCGTTTGGATGCTTTATTGCATGAAGCCATCTTAAAAATCCGAAAGGCAAAGCTCTTCCGTTAGACTTTTTTAGCGCATCTGCAAGCGATGGCCATGTTAAACCAAAACCTATAAGCTTGTTTTCTTTATTGAAAACTACACAGATATATTTTTTATCTAACATAATCTTAAAGGTTTGAATTGTTTGCTTCCTGAGCTCTGCATTAAATGGCATTGTTCCATATAACTCTGAAAATGACTCATCAACTAAATCAAAAAAGTCATCAGCAACTTCTTTTATTAAATGATTTGTGCTTCTAAAATGTTTTTCATGAAAACCATAGCGTTTTTCAACAAGTGCTGCAACCCTTTCTACCCTTTCATCTTTTTTCATTGGAAATTTAAAACGCCACTCTACCCACTTTGCATCTGGTGTGTAACCATAGCTTTCAACATAAGTTTGGTAATATGGTGCATTATAACTTGCAACATATGAACCCTTATTTTCAAAGCCATAAGTTTGCAAACCTTCTCTTTCAAGGTCATCATAGCCAAGAGGTCCATGAATATATTCCATTCCTTGCTCTTTTGCCCACTTTTCTGCAGTGCCTAAAAGCGCATGAGCAACCTTTTCATCATCAATAAAATCAAATCTTGTGAATCTTGCATACTTTGCATTATTTTTTTCATTAAATGGATGCATTATTACTGCAGCAATTCTTCCTACAACTTTGCCATCTCTCTCAGCCAAAAAATATGCCTGCACACATTCTTTATAGTGTGCATTTTTTTTGGTTGTCATTTTATATTCATCCATCTCAAGTGGTGGAATGTAGTTTGGGTTATTTTTATATAGTTTTGTTGGAAACTTTACAAATTTTTTATAATCTTTTCTTTTATGAATTTGTCTAATAGTAAGCATAATTTCTCCTACATTTCAATTATATTATATATTATTTAATAAAACAAATAAATAACGAAAATTTTATTATTTTTTAGATAGGTCAAAGTCAGTCTAATATATTAAAAAAATTTTACTAATTTTAAAATTTAATTTAATATTTTTAACATTAAAATCATAAGTCTTATTATGAGCAAACTATTAAAAGCCATGTTTTGTGTTACATTCTTTTCAATTGCAACCAGAGCAATGGGCTTTATCTTAAAAATTTATTTATCACGAAGGATGTCTACAGAACTTCTTGGAAGCTATCAGGTTGCCATGAGCATTTTTGCAGTGCTTATGACTTTTGTTTCAAGTGGCATTCCTGTTGTTTTATCTAGAAATGTATCTTATTATTTTGGTAAAAATGACAAAAGAGCCATCGGCTCTATTGTTTCTTCTGGTTTAATTTTAACTGGAATAATTTGCACTGTTGTTTCTGTTATTGTTATATTTTTTCCTGACCTGCTTAACCTGCTCTTCACTTCTAATGCATCATCTGAAATGCTACTCATTTTGCTCCCTGCCCTTATCTTTAGCTCTATTTATGAAGTTTTGCGTGGAGCACTTTGGGGTGAAAAACAATTTTTTGCTATAAGCTTTACTGAGTTTATTGAACAAATTACTAGAATTATTATTATTGTGCTATTGTTTGAAACAACATTTTTGAATATGTCGCTTACAAACAAAACTGCACTTTCACTTAGTCTTGCTTGTATAATTTCATCAGTTATTGTGGTGGCAATTTATATTAAAAAAGGTGGCAATATTGCAAGTCCAAAATATGAGTTTAAGAATTTGCTAAAATCTAGTTCGCCAGTCACTGCAGTTAGAACAGTATCTTCAGCAGTTTCTTCAATTATTGCAGTGCTTATTCCTATTAGACTTATGGATTTTGGTTATACCTCAGCTGAAGCTCTTTCAGAATTTGGCATTATTATGGGCATGACATTTCCACTTTTGATGGTTCCTTCAACTCTAATTAGCTCTCTGGCTGTTACAATGATTCCTTCAATCAGCGAACAATCTAATGATATTGACAATGGTGAGCTTAAAAATACTAAAATTTTAAAAGCAAAAATTAACCTTGCCCTAAAAACTACCACAGTTTTCTCAACACTGCTTTTGCCACTGTTTGCTGCACTGGGTGTTCCTATTTGCAAATTTATATTTAACAATTCTGAAGCTGGAATTTATCTTGCAGCAGGTGCACTTATAATGCTCCCTATGGGAATTTCTCAAATTACTTCTTCAATTTTAAATGCCATTGGACTTGAGCTTAAGTCACTTAAAAACTATGCTCTTTCAGCTGTTTTATTAATTTTATCAATTTTGGTTTTGCCAAGATTTATTGGAACCTATGCCCTGCTTGTTGGCTATGCACTTATGTCTGTTACTTCTGCCAGCCTTAACCTTTTGATGCTTGCAAAACGAAAGCTTGTTTACTTCACATTTGTGAAAACTCTTGCTGTTATGCTTTTGGTTTCTTTAATTTGCGGGGTTGTGGGGTTCTCTTTATATTCAATTCTTGCAAAGTTTGATATGATTGCACTTTTTATTAGTGCCACCGTAACAATGATTTCTGTGCTTTTGCTAATTTATATCTTTAATATAGCAGACATTAAAATTGTTGTTTTTAGAAGAAAAAAACAAACAAAAGCTTAAGGACATATTCCTTAAGCTTTTGTTTACAAAATATTTTCTCCAGAAATTCTGAAATCATCTGAATAGTGTGCACAATAATCAATTAATGATGCAATTTCAGCATAGGCCTCGGTATAATCATTCTCTTCAACATAAACTGCAATTCTTGCAAGTCCAATTTCAACATCTTTTATCCATGTGTGCCAAATTAAGCATTTTAAAATTTTGACCCTTTTATGCCAATTTTCATGAATTGCATAGGCTTTGTCGGTGAGCTCTTCTGTATCTATTTTTTCTTTATTTTCTGTTAATTCTATCTCTAATGTTTCTAGCGAATTGATTAACCAGCTAAATGATTTGTTTATATATGAAGACTCTAGAATGCAACTGGTAACAAGCAATGCTGTTAAAACAATCATGACAATCCATTTTTTTACCATTTGTCACCACCATCATACTTCATTTGAAAAGTGTAATACTCTTCAGCAGCCTTTCCTTGAATGAACACCTCCCCATTGTTATCTAATGTGAGAATAAGCACATCTTTGATTCTTTTTAGTTTTGCTTTGTCTAGGCACTTATTAATAAATTTTTCGTTGATGCCTGCAATTTGAACATTCTCTTTCATAAGCTTTCCATCCATTATTATATTCATTGGTAACGCATTTTGACTGACCTTGACCTTTAAGTCTTCTCTTGTGATTGGTTCTGTCTCAGCTTTCTTTATTACACATAAATTTCCATTGGTTTCAAGTATTGCATAAGCAACATCTGAAAGATTAAACACATCACAACCACGAATAAGCTCCATTAAATCATCTAATGTCATATTTAATGCCTTAAGCTCTTTAAAGTTTATTCCCTTTGGGCTTATAACTATGGCTGGTCTGCCTGTTAAAATATATCTTGCGACCATTGATTTTCTTGCAAGAAAACATATGAAAAAGTGAACAATTAATAGTGTGAGTATTGGAACAACGCCATGTGCCAGTGGAACTGATAATTCTGCCATTGGAATGCACGCAAGGTCTGCAATTATTAATGTAATTACAAACTCAAATGGTTGCATTTCGCCAATTTGCCTCTTGCCCATTAGCCTTACAACAACCAAAACACAAAAATATATTATTACTGAACGAAGTAACATTATAGACATATACATTAATAATGCCAAATTTTCAAAAAAAAATACATACCGATGTATGTATTTTTCTTTTTATGATTCAACTATATATTTAAAACTAACTGCACCTTTATAATCTTCATAATGAACTTCTGCTGTTTTTACAACATTGTCATTTGCATTGGTATATAGATGAGTTACCATTTTGTCAGTTACTTTAACATAAACAGTTTTTAACATTTCTATCATTGCCCCAGTTTCTGCATCTTTAACTGAAATTAAGAAATTGTCAAACTCAACTTTCATATAAATGCTGTTATTTGAAGTTTTTATTGTTTGGTTTCTTTTGAAAACAAAGTTTCCATTTACGTTATAACCTGTGCATGGAGCTTCTGCCTTAATGCTTGCAGATGTTACAGAGACATCTCTTGTTTTATCTGTGAAATTTACAAACTTATATGTATGAATCTCTATTGGGTCACCTTCGCTATCTAAAAATTCAGTTCTTGCATTTATGCTAATTGCTCCATTTGAATATTCTGCCTGAATTGAATAGAAATCGTTTTTACCACTTCCATGTTTTACTGTTAGGGTGTCTCCACTAAGTTTATAGCTATATGCATCGTCATAGGCACCATCAAATAAATACCAACCTGTTTCCCTTTTTTCATAAAATTTTAATACGCCGTCTGACTCTAATGAAAACATTATTGTTGTGTCTTTAATTGAATTAAAGGTTGAAACTTCTGAAGTTTGTCCATTAGTTTTAACTTGATGACTTTTTACATAATATAAACCACTCTTTATTACATTATATGGAACTTCTATGGTTTGAGATTTATATGTAAGCTTCATTATGCCATGAGCTTCTATTGATGTTGAAAAATCATTTACTTTAACGGATTTTGATTTTAAATCAATATATTTTGCAGTGCCATTTTTGTAGGTTACTTTAAGCTTAGCATCCTCAAAATCTGGAGTTGTGGTTTCATTAACCAAATAAAGCGTTTGCATCTGACCTTCAACTTCAGCACTAACAATGTTTTTTGACCTAAACACTGTATAGCCCAAAAAACACAAGCCTGCGAGACATGCAATAACTAAGATTATTGAAATAACTTTTTTCATTTGTTACACCCTCCCTCAATTAATCTATGGTTATTATATGATAATATTATACCACAAAATATTGCATATTTCAATATTTTTATAAAAATTTTTTAATGGCAGAAAAGTTTAAGCCTCTTAGCTTATTTTGTGTTTAACACAGACTTTAGTGCCTGACCTGTATATGAGTTTTTTACCTCAGCAATTTGTTCTGGCGAGCCTGTTGCAACAACAGTTCCACCACCATCGCCACCTTCTGGACCCATATCTATGATATAATCCGCAACCTTAATTAAATCTAAATTATGCTCAATAACAACTACGCTATTGCCACCACTTGTTAGTCTTTGCAAAATTCCAACAAGTTTT
Source organism: uncultured Clostridia bacterium (assembly GCA_948434855.1). Classification (GTDB taxonomy): domain Bacteria; phylum Bacillota; class Clostridia; order Christensenellales; family UBA1242; genus RGIG1681. Next base: position 14,007 of record CAOJFR010000005.1, read on the forward strand.
TCAACATCATAAGTGTGAAGACCTGTTGTTGGTTCATCTAAAATATAAATTGTTTTGCCTGTTGGACGCTTTGAAAGCTCTGTTGCAAGCTTAACCCTTTGCGCTTCACCACCTGAAAGTGTGGTTGCTGACTGACCTAAAGTTATGTAGCCAAGACCAACATCATAAAGCGTTTGAAGTTTGTTTTTTATGCTTGGAATGTTATAGAAAAACTCTAGCGCATCTTCAACGGTCATGTTTAACACATCATTTATATTTTTGCCTTTATAAGTTACTTCTAAAGTATTTTTATTATATCTCTTTCCTGCACACTCATCACAAGTGACATATACATCTGGTAAAAAGTGCATTTCTATTTTTAGCACACCATCTCCGCCACAAGTTTCGCACCTGCCACCCTTAACATTAAAACTAAATCTTCCAGCAGTGTAACCCCTTGCCTTGGATTCTGGGCAACTTGCAAACAAATCTCTAATTGCAGAAAATACACCAGTGTATGTTACTGGGTTGCTTCTTGGGGTTCTGCCGATTGGACTTTGGTCAATAACTACCACCTTGTCAATATTTTCTGCACCCCTAAGCTCTTTATATTTTCCTTCAGTTAAATATGAATTGTTAACTTTGTTTGCAAGGGCTGGATAAAGGATTTCGTTTATTAAACTAGACTTTCCACTGCCTGAAACACCTGTGACTGCAACAAAAAGCCCAAGAGGAATTTTTATGTTGACATTTTTAAGATTATTTTGCTTAGCCCCGATAATTTCAAGTACTTTGTCTGACATAGCTCTTCTTTTTTCAGGAATTTGTATGCGTCTTTTGCCTGACAAATAATCTCCTGTAAGAGAATTTTCTGCCTGCATAATTTCTTTTGGTGTTCCTGTAGCAACAATTCTTCCGCCATGTATTCCCGCTTTTGGCCCAACATCAACAACAAAGTCTGCTTCACGAATTGTGTCTTCATCATGCTCAACAACTAAAACGCTATTACCTAAATCTCTCAGGTGCTTTAAGGTTTCAATTAATTTTTTTGTGTCCCTTGGATGAAGTCCAATGCTTGGCTCATCTAAAACATATAAAACCCCAGTGAGCCCACTCCCTATTTGACTGGCAAGCCTTATTCTTTGAGCTTCGCCACCTGAAAGTGTGTGGGCAGTTCTTGATAATGTTAAATAATCTAGCCCAACATCAACCAAAAACTTTAGTCTTGCATTAATTTCTTTGAAAATAGAATGTGATATTTTTTGCTCTTTTTCTGAAAGATTTAAACTTGAAATCCATTCCCTGATATGCGTAACATTCATATCTGTTACATCTATTATTGATTTTCCATCAATCTTCACAGCAAGAGCCTGCGGATTTAATCTTTTTCCACCACAAGCTTTGCACTGCTTTGTTACCATATATTTTTCAATTTCGTTGCGGACAAAATCACTTGCTGTTTCATGTCTTCTATAAAGCGATGGAATTATTCCTTCAAATTTTCCAGAAAAATTTTCGCCATTCCACACCATGTTAAGTTTTTCGCCATTTGTTCCATAATAAAGTTCTTGCATTGCTGCCTTTGGAATATTTTTAACTGGAGTGTTTATGTCAAAATGGTGCTTATTTGCAAGTGCTCTAAAAACTACTCCACCATAGCCATAATCTCCCCAACCAAGTTGAGAAATTGCACCTTCTTCAAGCGACATATTTGCGTCTTTTACTAAAAGCTCTTCTTCTATTGTGTTTTTTGAACCTATGCCTGAGCATTCTGGACACGCACCAATTGGCGTGTTGAAACTAAAGAACCTAGACGAAATTTCATCAAAAGAAAATCCACAGTTTGGACAACTATGCTTTGTTGAATATAAAACTTCATCGCCATTAGTGTCTACCACAACAACTCCGTCAGCGAGTTTTATTGCGGTTTCTAAACTTTCGCCTAATCTTGCTGCCATGTTATCTGTTCTAACTAACCTGTCTACAACAACATATATATCATGCTTTTTATTTTTCTCTAAAACAATGTCTTCATCTAAACTATAAATTTTTCCATCAACCTTGGCACGAACAAAACCTTTTTTTCTGAACTCTTCAAAAAGCTCTCTATATTCACCCTTCTTTCCACGAATTACTGGTGCAATAACCATTATTTTTGCACCATTTTCTGACGCCATAACAAGCCTTACTATTTGGTCAACTGAAAGCGACTGTATTGGCTTGCCACAATTTACGCAATATGGCACACCAATGTTTGCAAATAAAAGCCTGAAGTAATCATAAATTTCAGTAACTGTTCCAACTGTTGACCTTGGATTGGCTGAGGTTGTTTTTTGGTCTATTGCTATTGCTGGAGAAAGTCCATCAATTTGCTCAACATCTGGTTTTTTCATTTGACCCAAAAATTGCCTAGCATAAGAAGACAAAGACTCCATATATCTTCTTTGTCCCTCTGCAAAAATGGTGTCAAATGCAAGACTTGACTTTCCACTGCCTGACAAGCCCGTGAACAAAACAAGCTTGTTTCGTGGAATTGTTACACTTACATTTTTTAAGTTATTTTCTTTTGCTCCAACAATTTTAATTTGTTCTTCCATATAATCTCCATGTGTTATGTGAGGCATAACACCCGTATTTTTCAGCGTTTATGACGATTTTTCTATCTTACTGGCGATGACTTTCGTGTTCTTTCATAAACCTTGCTTCTGGTTTTTTCTACCTTTTCTACACGCTTATATTCTTTGCCCTCACTCTTTGCCTTAAGTTCTGCTATCATATCACGCAGTTCTATTGCCTTTTCAAAATCTAATGACTTTACTGCAACATTCATAAGTGCCGTTAAGCTTTCAATTTTTCGTGTTATATCTTCTTTCTTTAATGATGTGGTATCAATTTCTTTTGTTGTTATTTTTAATGTGTTAACAATATCTTTTACTATTGTTTTTGGCACAATTCCATGCTTTTTATTGTATGCCTTTTGAATTTCTCTTCTTCTGTTTGTTTCATCAATCGCCCTTTTTAGGCTATCCGTCATCTGATCGGCATACATAATAACTCTGCCTTCAGCATTTCTTGCTGCCCTTCCAATGGTCTGAATAAGGGCACCTGTGCTTCTTAAAAAACCTTCTTTATCTGCATCTAAAATTGCAACAAGCTTAACTTCTGGGAGATCTAGACCCTCTCTTAAAAGATTAATTCCTACAAGCACATCACTTTCACCACTTCTAAGCTGATTAATGACCGTTATTCTATCCATTGCCTTTATCTCTGAATGAAGATATGTTGTTTTTATTCCATTTTGTGCTAAATATTTTGAAAGCTCTTCTGCCATCTTTTTGGTGAGTGTGGTAACAAGGCATCTTCCGCCGTCATCTATGGTTTTATTTAACTCTCCAATAAGATCATCTACCTGATTTTTTACTGGCTTAACAATAATCTCTGGGTCTAAAAGTCCTGTTGGACGAATAAGTTGCTCTGCAATATTATCTTGATGTTCCATTTCATATTCTGCGGGAGTAGCGGAAACACAAATAATTTGATGAAACTTGTTTTCAAACTCATGAAACTTTAATGGCCTGTTGTCAAAGGCTGACTTTAACCTAAAGCCATATTCAACAAGTGCATCTTTTCTTGACCTGTCGCCATTATACATTGCCCTGATTTGTGGAAGCGTCATATGGCTTTCATCAACCAAAACCAAAAAATCATCTGGAAAATAGTCCATGAGTGTGTATGGTGTTTCCCCCGCCTGTCTGCCATCAAAATAGCGTGAATAGTTTTCTATTCCATTGCAATAGCCAATCTCTCGCATCATCTCAATGTCATAACTTGTGCGTTGCTTTAGTCTTTCTGCCTCTAAAATTTTGCCCCTTGCCCTTAAGTCTTCAACTTCAATTTTCATATCGTGCTCTATATTCGCAAGGCATTCTTCCATTTTTTCGCTTCCAACTGCGTAGTGCGTTGCAGGATATATTGCAATATGCTCTAATGACGAAACTGCATGACCAGACACCGCTTCGCATTCTGAAATCTTTTCAATTTCGTCTCCCCAAAATTCTACACGAATAGAGTATTCACTTGAGTTTGCAGGAAAAATTTCTAGTGTGTCGCCATTTACCCTAAAGCTTCCCCTTTGAAAATCTATATCGTTCCTTTTATATTGGTTTTCTACAAGCCTTGCAATTACGGCATCTCTTGAAACTTGCATTCCTGGGCGGAGTGATATTGCAAGCTTATGATATTCACTTGGCTCACCTAAGCCATATATACAAGAAACCGATGCAACAATAATGACATCTCTCCTTTCAAAAAGCGAGCAGGTTGCAGAGTGACGAAGTTTATCAATTTCATCATTCATGCTTTGCACCTTTTCAATATAGGTGTCTGAGCTTGCTATGTATGCTTCTGGCTGATAATAATCATAATAAGAAACAAAATAGTTTACTGCATTGTTTGGAAAAAACTCCCTAAACTCATTGCACAGCTGTGCTGCCAAGGTTTTGTTGTGAGCAATAACTAGCGTTGGTCTTTGAACCTTTTCAATTATATTTGCCATGGTAAAAGTTTTGCCGCTTCCTGTTACGCCAAGCAAAACCTGTGTTCTTAACCCATCATTTAAGCCCTGAACCAAACTTTCAATCGCTTGAGGTTGGTCGCCTGTAGGCTTAAATTTTGAATGAATTTCAAATTTATTCTCTTCCTTAGCCATATCTTATAGTGCTATTATAACCAATACTCTTAAATTTTACAATTAGTTATGCCACAAAAAATTCACAAAAATAAAACAAGGCTATATTTTTAGCCTTGCTCTTTATTTGTTTTGATTGTTTGAAAAATGAGGCCTGCCAGACAACAATGTTCTTAATTTATCTATTCCTTGCTCTTTATAATCAAAGCTAAAGCCAAATGCGTTAAGCTCATCAATTAATGCTTTTCTCTGAAGCTCTTCTTCCATATTATTATTGTCTGAATTGCTATAATAAACCACCAAACCAACATTATCAATTTCTTCAAGTTTAATCTTGCTGTTTGTTTTTGGCATTTTATATTCATAGCATCTTTTAAAAGTATCAAAAAACAATAGCCAATCTTTTTCTTCAAGCTCTGCAATATATTTTTTTAGCTCTTGACAATTAAAACTAAAACTATCTTTTTTATTTTCATTAAAAAGATTATAGTTTTTTGCTAAATAGCTTTCTGCAAAATCGCCATTAAACTCTGAACCACCAAAAGCCCAAACTTCTCTTAAAATTACGCAGGAATCTTTAATTTGCTTTTCAGTCATTTTTTCTAGTTCTGAGCGAGTTTTGTTTGTGTAGTATAAATCATGGGTTTCACACGAAAACGCAATTTCTCCGCCCTGATTTTCAAGCATAGATTGATAAAACTCAACGTCTTCATCCAAAAGCATGCCAATTTCTACATTTGTATTTTCCATAAATTTCTCCTTGGCTCAGTATATCACTTAAAACAAATTTTGTATATTAATTTTTAAGTTTTATCCACAAGACATAAATCTTGGATTTATAACTTCGTTACAAATAGCTTTTAATAATTTTAATTAAGCCAAAAAACACGATTTACATCATTCCAAATTTCTTTTAATAGTTTTCCATTAATATTTGCTTTTTCTCTAAATTCTTCATAAGTTTTATAAACTTGCTCATTAATATTGTTTTCATCTGAAGCAAAAACTATTTCTAAATAATCTGTGTATCTATACGCAATATATTTTTTATTGCAATAATAAAATTCAAGTTCTCCATAACACTTTAATGCTCCAATAAAGTCATCAAATGATGGTATAAGTTTTTTGCCTTGACTATTAAGAATTTTTGCCTTGTTTAAAGACATAAAGTTTGGATATTCTACTTCATCAGGAAAATCAATTGATTCTTTGCACTGTTCCCAACCACAATATTTACATTCGCCCTGCCCAAACTGATCAACCTCTACAGGTTTTTCACATACATCACAATTTTTTAAATTAACTTTTGCATAAGGATCTTCATATTTAAAAAACTTAAAATCTTTTGGATTTAGCCCAGATATATTTCTATTATGTTTTTCCCACATAAACTGCACTTGATCTTTTGGATTTAGATTTTTTGTCCATTCATAAGTTGTGGGCAAAAATGAAATAATATTTCCCTTCATTTCCTCAAAAGGCTCATCATAACAAATGACTGCACTAGGTTTAATTTTTTCTAACATTTTATTATATCCTGGCATAAAGTCAATTGCTCCATTCTCTCTATAATATGTGCAAACTGCCACAACTGAGCCTTCTTCTATTCCTTCAAAACAAAAGTCAAAACTCCTTTCATCTCCCCAGCTTATGGTTGGAATAACTTTTAAGCCTTTTGATTGCCAATATGCTCCACACCATCTGTTTTTAAACACGCTTTCAATTTGCAGTGCAACTGGCATATTTGTAAACATGCTAAAGTCTGGAGTAAGCAGATATTTATATTGTTTTAATTTTTCTAATTCTTCTTCAGCATTTTCATAAACTTTTTTAAACTTCCAATCATAAGTAAAAAAATGAATGGTTTTATCTTTGTTTTCAGTATCATTTAATTTTGCATCAACATAACTTAAAAATTGAATTTTACTTATATCTATATCTTGTTTTTTTAGTTTTGGAAATTCATACTTTCCTGCATAATTTTTATTATATAAAAATTCATCTCTAACTAACTTTTGTTTTTTCTTTTGTTTGTCTAATTCATAATCTGTTTCTTCTTTCATTTATTTTTACTCCATTAAAATTGATTAGGATAATTATTGTAATCAGGCTCAAAATGATCTTTTCCTCTCTCACCATTATTATTTGACCAATTCCAAATATGATCATGTGGAAATGTAATTTTTCCACCATTGTCAGAATGACTATAATCTCTATTTCTAATGGCTCTTCCTTTATCATCATACCATCTACTTTGAACAACTTTACCATTCTCAGTTCTATGAATTAAAGTTCTTGGCAAACCATTTTTATCTAATCTTTTTGTTTCAACATATTGAACTCTATGGTTCGGTACTCCGCCTGCGCCCATTATAACACCTCACAAAAGAAATTGGCTATTTTTTTAACTGATATTTTCATATTAAATTTTCTCCTATAATTTAGATGACTTATTTTATCATCAACTTAATATTAACATATCATTTTAAAAATTGGGCTTTAGTATGACACAACCTAATTTAATAAAAAAGTGAGGTTAAGTTCCTCACTTTTAAATTTTTATTCTCTTCTAAGCGCATCAATTGGTTGCATATTGCTTGCCTTGATTGCTGGGAACATTCCAAAAATTAAGCCTATTGCTGTGCAGAATCCAAGACTCATTGCAACAACCCATCCTGGAATTAACAATGTTATTCCCATTATGCTGCCAATGATTGCTGAGCCTATTGCAGAAATTATTAAGCCAATGGCTCCACCAATTAATGATAACAAAAGTGCTTCTATTAAAAATTGAACTAGGATTGAAGACTTTTTTGCACCTATTGCTTTTCTTATTCCAATTTCTCTGGTTCGCTCTGTTACCGCAACCAGCATAATATTCATAATTCCAATTCCACCAACAATTAATGATATTACAGAAATTACCGTGAGCATGACTGTTAAGATATTCATAATTTGAGTTATTATGCTTGCAACACTGCTCATTGAAACCATCATGAAATCTCTGAGTATTATTATTCCCTTGCTTGCAAAAGCCACCGCAATTTTGTTTATGCTTTTTGTCATAACATCTTCAGTTTTATATCTAAAATAAGCATAAGTTATTACTGAATCATCAACACCAGAACTTCCTTCAATAACCCCAAGATTCTCTTCTTCATAAAGCATAAAACAAGATGACTGTTGAGTTGGATATGCTTCGCTCATTATATCTGAGATTGATGGTCCATCAGTTTCATCACCTTCAAACGAAAATGAAAATAATGAATTGTCTTCAGTTTTTGAAATTCCTACAATTGTATATGATTTTGCATTTTCGCCAGAATATATATCTTCAACAGAAACCTCAGTTGCATTTAAGCTTAAACCTTCAAAATAGGTTTTATATTCTGTTTTTACCCTTTCATTAGACACATTAACAAATTGATTTGTTTCAATAGTAATTGTGTCTGTTTCTAGGTTTATTGAATTGACAGTGAGCCCAAGCAAAGAACTTGCAACAGAAGAAACTTCATCTAGGTTTATTCCTGAAAGACCTGTATCTTCTGCAAAAGAAATGGATATTTTTGTGCCAGTGCAACTGATTCCTAAAGAAATTTCTTTGCCAATAATTTTGTTTCTGTCTGTGTTTGGCAAAAACGCCTTAACAAAATCTTCATCTACCAAAAGTTCACTTGAGTTTTCAGGAAACCTTCCATCAAACTTAAGGTTATAAACTTCTGCAAAGTTTTTATCTACAGCATACACAGTTGCATCAATCGCCTTTGGTCTTGCTTTTAACTGCATCAAAATTTTGGCATAAGTATATTTTTCTTCATCATGCTCTTTCCAATAATTTAATTGCTCTTCAGAAAATGAATATGGTTTATCGCTTAAAATATAATCTTTAATATCTGAATCTAAAACACCTTCTAAATTCTCTAGTGCAACTATTGATTTTGACGTGATTGCAAGCGAATAATCAAAATAATCCTCTGCATTTTTATCTTCTGGCTGCACTGACCTAATTATGTCATTCACATTTTTATAGGTCATTTTGCTATCAATGGTTGTATCCATATTCATAAGGGCAGCCATTGTGCTTTGTTCTCTGATTGATGACACCACGGCATTGGAAACACCCTGAGCAACAGTTGTTAAGAGCGAAACCGTTAAAACACCAATAATTATGCCAAGCATAGTTAAGAAGCTTCGCATTTTGTTTGTCCAAAGCGACTTGCACGCCATTTTTAACGCTTGAAGGATATGCATATTATTTTTCCTCCTTTGCTGTTTTAGTTTTTTTATTAGGTTGTTGTTTTGTTTTTGAATTTTTGGAATTTTTACTCTTAGCTTTTGGTGCCACGGCTTTTATGTTTTTTTGTGAGGTTTTTTTACTTTCTTCATTTTCTGTTTGTTCAGCAACCTGACCATATGACACAATGTTTTCATTAATCTTATCACTTTCAATTTTGCCATCATGAATACGCACAACCCTTCTTGAAAGTTTTGCAATCTCATCGTTATGAGTGATTATGATTATTGTTGTTCCCTTGTCATTAAGGTCTTTTAAAATTTTCATAATCTCTTCACCAGTAACAGAGTCTAAGTTTCCCGTTGGCTCATCAGCCAAAATGCACATTGGTTTTGTGGCGAGAGCCCTTGCAATTGCAACCCTTTGCTGCTGACCGCCAGAAAGTTCACCCGGTTTATGCTTCATTCGCTCTCTCATTCCAACCAAGTCCAAAGCTTCCAAAACTCTAGCTTTTCTTTCAGAAACCTTAACTCCCTGATAAATTAATGGAAGCTCAACATTTTCATATGCAGACAAGTTTTGAAGAAGATTAAAGCCTTGAAATATAAAGCCCATTTTTTTGTTACGCAAAAAAGCCAGCTGATTTTCTGAATATTTAGAAATTTCAGTGCCATCAACAATATATTTTCCATCAGTTGTTTCATCTAGACAGCCAATAATGTTCATCATGGTTGACTTGCCTGAACCTGATGGCCCAATTATGGTTACAAACTCACCATCTTCAACCACAAGGCTAACATCATCTAGTGCCTTAACTAAATTGTCACCCATTTTATAATATTTTTTTATATTTTTAAGCTCAATCACAACTCTTTCTCCATCCTTAACTAATATATTATCATTATACTTTATTTAGAAAAATTTGAAAACATAATTTTATTAATGCTGAAAATTTTTAATTTAATAAAAAAATATAGTTACAATATGTCAAAATTTAAAATTTGTAACATTTTGAATGCCCGTGATTTACTAACTTAACAACGCATTACACTTTTTGTTATAACACTTGCCTAGTTTAATTTTTATTAATATAATGGTTTTATTCTAAGGAGAAAATTATGAACAAAAATAATAACCTAACCAAAAACTATATTTTGGAATCTTTTTATATTTTGCTCACAAAGAAGCACTATAACGAAATTTCAGTATGCGATATTTGTGAAAAAGCTGGAGTTTCAAGAATGTCTTTTTACAGAAATTTCTTTTCTAAGGAAGACCTTATTATTAAAAGCATTGATTATGTTATGAGCAACCTAAAAAAAGAACTTGAAAGCTGCGAAGAAGTGAATTTTTATATTTTAATTAAATCAATCTTTGATACCTTTAAAAAGTATAAAGATGTTATCCCTTCTTTTCAGGACACACAAATTTTAAAAACAATAAGATATAACACCATGAACAAATTTAAAGAAAATATTGTGATTGACCAAATGAACAAGTCATCAAAATATATTCCTGTTTTTTATATTAGTGCTTTCAGCACAACATTGTTTGAATGGCTAAAAGGCGGCGCCGTTGAATCATCTGAAGACATGGCAAGACTTATTGTTTCACTCACAAACGGCAATATGCCAAATCCAAGCCTTAAATGCTGAAAAACACAGGTGTTATGCATCACATAACACTAAATTTATTACAAAAATAATAAGCTTTGCAATTATAATTTGTTTTATAAATAAAAAGTTTGTTGACAAAAATTTTTAAGTGATATATAATTGCTTTATAAATTGCGATGAAAAAGAAGAGTAACTAAGACTGCTTCCCCTAGAGAGTTTCTGGTTGGTGAAAAGAAATGGTGGCACTTGGCGAAGGCACTTTGGAGCAATAACCAAAAAAGAGTGAGCATTCAAACGAATGCTAATAAGGGTGGAACCACGGGTCTAATCTCTCGCCCCTTAGCAAACTGAATAATTTTTATTCTTTTTGCTAGCGGAAGCGTAAGATTAGGCTTTTTGTTTTAGCTTAAAAACAAAATATAAACTTAGGAGATTTTTATGGAATCAAACAAACTTACTATGGACAAACTTGTTAGCCATTGCAAAAACGTTGGCTTGGTTTATCCTGGCTCAGACATTTATGATGGTCTGGCAAACACTTGGGACTATGGCCCTGTTGGTGTTGAACTTAAAAATAACATTAAAAAGGTTTGGTGGAAAAGATTTGTTCAAGAATCTGAAAATTCTTATGGCGTTGATGCAGCAATTATGATGAACCCACGAGTTTGGGAAGCTTCTGGACACGTTGCATCTTTCACCGACCCAAAGATGGACTGCAAGGCCTGCAAATCTAGGTCTAGAGCAGACAACCTTGTTGAAGCACACTCTAAGGGCAGTGTTGATGTTGATGCAATGGACAACTCTGAGCTTGAAGCATATATTAATGAGCACAAAGTTAAATGCCCTGTTTGCGGAAACTTTGACTGGACACCAATTAGACAATTTCACTTAATGTTTCAAACAAGCCGTGATATTACTGGCGACGCTAACGACAAAATTTATCTTAGACCAGAAACTGCTCAAGGCGAATTTGTTAACTTTTTAAATGTTCAAAGAACAACAAGAGCAAAAGTGCCTTTTGGAATTGGTCAAATTGGAAAAGCTTTTAGAAACGAAATAACTCCTGGAAACTTCACTTTTAGAACCATTGAATTTGAACAAATGGAACACCAGCTTTTCTGCAAAAATGAGCAAGAAGGTTTTAAGTTTTATGACGAATATAAGCAAAAAGCTATGGAATTTTTACTTGACCTTGGTTTTAACAAAGACCACCTTAAATTTAAAGACCATGAAAAACTTGCACACTATGCAAAAGCTGCTTGCGACATAATTTATAACTATCCATTTGGTTGGAACGAACTAAACGGCATTCACTATAGAACTGACTATGACCTTTCTCGCCATCAAGAATATTCTGGCAAAAATATGTATTATATTGACCCAGTAACAAACGAAAAATATATTCCACATGATGTTGAATATTCTATTGGTTGCGACAGACTTGCTCTTTGTGTGCTTTGCGAGTTTTATGATGAAGAAGCATTAGATGGTGGTGACACAAGAATTGTATATCACTTCCACCCTGCAATAGCACCATATAAGGTTGCAGTTCTTCCTCTTCAAAAAAATCTTTCAGAAAAAGCTAAAGAAATTTATAAAAAGCTATCTAAGCACTTTATGTGCACCTATGACGAGGCAGGCTCTATTGGAAAAAGATATCGCAGACAAGACCAAATTGGAACACCGTATTCAATAACTATTGACTTTGAAACTCTTGATAACGAAACCTTTACAGTGCGTGACCGTGACAATATGCAACAGACACGAATGACAACTGACGAGCTTATTAAATTTGTTGAAGAAAAAATCTTATTTTAATAAACTTTTGCAAAAACAAAACTGGCTTTTTGCCAGTTTTATTTTTGCATAAAATTGCTATAAACGCTGAAAAACACGGGTGTTATGCGAAACATAATACTTAATTTTATCTTAATTTTTGCTGCTTAGTAAGTTTTTATATTCACTCATTGCAGCAGAATGTTTTTCTAAAATTTGTTGTGCAAGTTCTGTTTCCTTTCCACCACTAAGCATAACTTCAAAATAATATTGCCCTGCATAAAGTTTTACTTCTGCATTTTTTAGCAGAATTTTTTGAACTTCATCTAAGCCTTCAGCCATTTTTATTTTTTCTGCCTTCTCATTTAAAATTTCCTGAAAGCTTTTTCCATCAATAATTTTTTGAGAAAGTTGTTTTGCAAAATCTGTTTTTTCAGAAACTGAAAGCTTGTCGCTTAAGCCAATTAAGTTCATTGAACTTTCAAAGCTTATATCAAAAAGATTATCATCGGTTAGATTTTGTAATATTAATTTTATTGCCCTATCTTTCCAATCATCATTTTTGCCAGCAAGTCCAAGCTTTATTTCACACCTTAGTTGTTGGCTTTTAAAAAATGAATTTGTGTCTGCAACATAAGGATATAAAGACTTATTTCCATTTGCTGACTTTATTCCTGAAGCATTTAGTTTTTTGCAAAAAGCCTCATAATCTTCTGCCTTAAACATTTTTTCAATATTATTAAGCTCTTGTTTAAAATAGTCATGCTCCATGTCAAAAATTATTAAGTTATAAAGATCGCTTGTGTTTCCACTATTTTTATAAATTTGCTCATAGCATTTTTCTTCAACCTTTGTAAGTCCAAAAAAGTTAAATATTTTTGCATCAGCTTTTGGTGCCAAATAAAACAAAATTGCTATCACAAAGAAAAACATTGCTATCATAATTAATGCAATTTTTAAAAACAGCTTTAATGAATTTAGCCAAAGCTTTTTATTTAAATTTTCTTCTTTTGCAAGTTCTGTCATTAAACCTTTCCTGTCCTATCAATTTTATCTATTTCAGAAATTCGGCGAATATGTCTTTCTTCACCTGTAAATTCAGTTTCAATAAATGCGTTTATTATTCTTACCATTTTTCTGCCACAAAACTTAACTTCATAATTTTCATCTTTATAGCCAGCAGCAAGAACCAATGTGTTTGCATTTTCATGTATTCTTGAAAAATATGCATATTCTTCACTTGTGGCAAGCACAGACCTTATGCCCTTAAACTTATTTGCAACGATATTCATGCCAACACCAGTTCCACACAAAAGCAAAAGCCCATCAGCTTTCTGATTTGTATAAGTTTCATGAGCTTTAACTGCCAGAATTGGATAATCATTATCTTTGTTATCATCCTCAATCAAAATGCTTTCAATGCCGTGCTGACTGAGCGTTTCTTTAACTCTTTCTATTACCTTTTTGTTTGCATTGTGGTCATAAGCCACTATAAATTTTTTAAACATATTCTTCTCCTAAATATAGTTTATAAACTTTAAAAATTTTTGTCAAATGAATAAGTAAAAACAAAAGCCTATAAATTTTGATTATAAAGACCACATTAAAATCTTCTAGAACAAAACAATAATATGTTTTTACGGTTTATAGGTCAAAAAAACGAGAAGTGCAAGGCTCAGAAAAATTTTTAGGCAAGAGTTTAGTAAACATAAATGACTGTCTAAAAATTTTTCTAGAAACAAAGCAATTCGATGTTTTTTTTGACCTATAAAAAAAAGAAGTAAAATTTACTTCTTTTTATTTTGAGAGCCATCTAATCGTTCCTTAAGCGAACATATTTCCCTTTTAAGTGATTCCATATCACGCTCCTGAACATCTAATCGCCTGTTCTTCTCCCTTAATATCTCATCAACAGACTCAGTATCATAGCCATAAAAAGAGAATCTTATGCCGTTTTCAAAATCTTCCATAAATCGCTCCTATTAATAATTTGTGCAGTTTTTGGCGAATTATGCAAAAATTTGTAAAATAACTTTATTGTTGTTCTGGATTAGGCATTGAAGAAACCTGTTCTGGCATTCTAATGTTAAAACCTTCTGGAGTAATTAAATATATATTGCTATCAACGTGCCTAATGTTTCCATTTAGTGCATAAACGGCACCACTTGCACAGTCTAAAAGCCTTTGTGAATCATATTCGTTCATCTGATTGAGATTGAGCATTACTGATTCACCTTCTTTCAAAAAGTTTATTACTTTTGTAACTTCTTCAAAACTTGTTGGATAAATAAATTCTACATTCTTGGTTCCATAGCCACCAACATTTGATGAGTTTGTCCCAAAACTGTTTAGTGGAGATGCAGAAATGTAAGAAGACCTGTTATATTGCTCCGGATTTTCAGAATAAGAAACAGAAGTTCTTTGTGGTGCTGAATTTTCTTCTACCACAACATCCTTTGTTTGAGTTAAAGAGTATTTTCTTGCAGCTCTGTCAGCCTTTTCTTGAGCCTTTCTTGCCTTATATTCTGCTTTTTCTTGGGCTTTTTGTTTTTGAAGTTCATTTCTTTCTTCAAGTTTTTTTTGTCTTTCAACAGAATCATCATAAACTTCTTCAGTTTCAAAGCCTACACCTTTCATAAGCCAGTTCATAAATCCCATAATTTCTACTCCTTAGTAACGTTATCATAACATATTTTGTGCAAAAAGCCAATATTTTTTACATTTTTTTGACATTTTTACAAAGAATCACGCATATTCCAATTTAATTCTGAGAATGATACGGCAAATTCAGAAATTAATGATTCCTTTTTTTGTGATTCAAAAAACTTATCAAAAAAGTTATCATAATACAAATTCATCATGTTTAAATAGTTATAAAAGCTTTCTGAAAGCCCTGAATTTTTATTGTATGACTTTATCATATCTTGAACTGCAAGCTTATCTTTTAATATGTTTAAAGAAAGATCGCTTTGCGACAATGTTCCTGACATATATGAAATCATATAGCCTTGATATTTGTCTGTGACTGAATCAAAAAATTCAAAAAATCTTAAGTTTTTCTCTTCTTTCTTAATTTCTTTCTTTATTGAACCTTTAACTTTTGGTAGGCTTATTTTTAAAACTCCACTATTTGGAAAATGTGGCAAAATGTTTCCCTTAACTTCATTTGCCTGCTCTTCACTAAAATAAATGCTAGAAACTAGGTAATATTGTCCAGAGTGAAAAATTATTTTTCCAGCCCCGCCAAGGTTTTTAATTTTGTCTACATAAACTTCTAGCGCTGCTTGTTTTGTGTTTTTATCTGTGTAAACAAAATATAATTCTTTTGCATCAAAACAAGACCTTGTTTTGTTTTTTGACAAGCCAAAAATTATTGCACACAAAATTATTGCTATCAAAAGCATTGCTAGCATAATGGAAAAGAATTTTTTTAATCTATGTTTTTTTAGTGTCACCCTTTCTTGCAATTTAACAATCCCTACCTTATCATAAAAGTATATACTTTATAATCTATGACATAGGTCACGCAAATTTGACAATTATTACAAACCTTTTGGGTTATAAAGATTATAAAAAAACATATAATTAAAAACATAAGGAGATTATCATGAATTTTAAACCATTATTTGACAGAGTTGTGATTAAAAATCTTGAAAGGTCAAATAAAACAAAATCTGGAATTATTATTCCTGAGATTGCCAGCGATGAGCCAATTTATGGCGAAGTTGTGGCAGTTGGAACTGGTGACTGCTTTGAAGGCAACAAAAGTGAAATGGCTGTTTCTGTTGGCGACAAAGTGTTATACAACAAATATGGTGCAACCAGTTTTAAGTGCGACGACGAACAATTTGTCGTTTTAAGACAAAGCGATATACTTGGAGTTTTTGAGGAGAAAAAATAATGGCAAAAGAATTAAAATTTGGTGACGAAGCTCGTTCACTTTTAATGGACGGAATTAATGCTGTGGCAAATAGTGTTAAAATTACTCTTGGTCCAAAAGGCAGAAATGTTGTGCTTGACAGAAAATATACCACTCCACTAATCACTAACGACGGAGTCTCTATAGCGAAAGAAATTGAACTTAAAGACCCTTTTAAAAACATGGGGGCAAACCTTATTAAAGAGGTTTCAGTTAAAACCAACGACCTTGCTGGCGACGGAACAACAACTGCCTGCGTGCTTGCTGCATCTATGGTTAAAAGCGGACTAAAACATCTTGCAAGCGGTGCAAATCCAATTATGCTAAGAAAAGGCATAGAAAAAGCCGTGTTTAAGGCAGTTGAAGTTTTGAAAAAAATTTCCAAGCCAGTTTCAAGCGATCGTGAAATTTTGCAGGTTGCAAGCATATCTGCTGGAGATGATGAAGTTGGAAAACTAATTTCTGAAGCATTTAAAACAGTTGGAAAAGACGGAATTATTACAATTGAAGAGTCAAAAACATCTCAAACAAACCTTAAGCTTTCAAGTGGACTTGAGCTTGACAGAGGCTATATTTCGCCATACATGATTCCTGAAAACAGCAACTTTGCAAACCTTAACAATCCGCTTATTCTTGTAACTGATAAAAAAATCTCTAACACTCATGAAATTTTGGGACTATTAGAAGAAGTTATGAAAACCTCAAGACCACTTCTTATTATTGCTGAAGACATTGAAGGCGAAGCTCTTTCAACTCTTGCAATCAACACGCTTAGAGGCAGTTTTAATTCAGTTGCAATAAAAGCTCCATCTTTTGGAGAAAAACAAAAAGAATATCTTGAGGACATTGCCCTTTTAACTGGTGCAACATATATTTCAAAAGACCTTAACCACGAGCTTAAAGATGTTAACATAGATAATCTTGGCACCGCAGCAAATGTTAAAGTTTTTAAAGACAAAACAATTATTGTTGGTGGAAATGCTGAGTCAGAAAAAATTGAAGCCTTAAAGCAAAAATTGCATGACCTTCAAGAGACAGAAACTGAAAACTATGAGCTTATTAAAATTGAAGACCGTCTTGCAAGGCTTTCTGACGGAGTTGCTGTTATTGAAGTTGGTGCTCCAAGCGAAATTGAAATGCGTGAAAAGAAACTTAGAATTGAAGATGCACTTTCAGCAACTAAGTCTGCAAGCAAAGAAGGCATTGTTATTGGTGGTGGCTCTGCTCTGCTTGCCTGCAAAGAAGCACTTTTGTCGCTTGAAAATGAATGCACTGGCGATGAAAAATCTGGCGTTATGATTGTTAGCGAAGCACTTGAAGCCCCAATTAAACAAATTGCTGAAAATGCTGGAGTTGATGCAGGCGTTGTTATAGCAAAAGTAAAAGAGCTTCCTGAAAACTTTGGATATGATGCACTGAAAGATGAGTTTAAGGATATGTTTGCTTCAGGAATTATTGACCCAACAAAGGTCACAAGATGTGCTCTTGAAAATGCAGGAAGCGTTGCATCCTCAATTCTTACCACAGAAGTTTTGGTTGCAGACATTGCGGAAAATAAATAGAATTTTAAACTCATTAATTATTTTTAACCACAATAAGTTTTTATATTAAAAACACCCAGATTTGGGTGTTTTATTTTTTGTTATTTAAATATGTTATTACAGAATCAATTAAAGAAACTTTTAGCTCTAATATATAATCATCAATATAATAGTTTAAAAAATTAAACTTCTCTATTTCCTCTTTTGATAAATCAGATTTAAACTCATAAATTTTTTCTTTTAAAACAATAAACTTTTTTTCTAAATTATAATGCAAATCAGACTCAAAGTTTGAAAGCAGTTCCCTTATCTCTTCAGTCATAAGTCTTTCCCCAAATAAAATAATATTTTTTATATTATAATAAAATTTTTATTTTGCAAAATAAATAAGTAATTTTTGTCCGAATTTGGACATATTTAACATAAGTAGATAATTTAAAATGAGAGTGTTCAAATTTGGACAATTTTATATTTTGGAGGTTAAGTCTTATGACACTTGGTGAAGCTTTTTCTATTAGATTTAATGAATTGTTAAAACCATTAAATGTTTCGGTTTATAAATTTTTGAAAGATAATTGCATTGCAAGATCAACTGTTGTTAATATTTTAAACGGCAACACAAAAAGTCCAACACTTGCAATAATTTATCAAGTTGCAAATGCCTTTGGACTAACCTATCTTGAGTTTCTTGATCATCCAGCATTTAAGGGTGATGAAATTGAGTTTATATAAAAACACTAAGCAAATACTTAGTGTTTTATTCATCATCTTCAATTAAAAAACTTCCAAGCGAAATAAACTTATTTGACTTTTCCTCAGTTTCACTCTCTTTTATTATTTCTGGCTGCTTAATATTATTTTTAATTTGCTTTGGCATATGAGTTTCAAAAATTCCAGCTTCTAACATTTCTACCCTAGACCTTTCTTTACTTATCCCATTTCCAGAAACTAAGCTTTGTCTTTCATTAACTGGAATTTTACTATAAGTTTTAACAGGCTCATCACTTTTTTCACTCATAAGGTCAGCCATTATATCTTCAAGTGAAAGATTTGGATTAAGTGCCTCTTCAAAGTCAAAAAGACTGTCTTCTGTTAGTGGTATGTTAGACATAACACCCGTGTTTTTCGGCGTTTCATAGAATATTTCATTTAATTTTGCCTTTGCAGTTTCGTCTGTTTCTCTATCTTCTTTAATCTTTTTTCCAAGCCCAATATCTGAAACAATGCTCTGGTCTTGCTTTTTTGGTCTGCCTGGTTTTCTAAAAACACTCTCGCCAACCTTTTGATTAAACTCTTGTTTTAATCTTGCAAATCTTGAATTGATGTCATTTCCTAATGGCTTTTCTGGAACTGGTTTGTTTGATATAAATGCTCTATCTTCATTTGTGATTCCTGCATTTTGTTCAACCATATTGCAAACATCATAAAGCTTATCTATTGCATTTTCTAGCTCTTGTTTTGAAAAATCATTTTCTGAACTTAGTCTTTCTTCAAGACTGTGGCAAAGACTTAAAACCTCATCAATGGTCTTTTGTTTTAAATAGCGAATTTTTCTTTCATACAAGATTAACGCTCTGGCTGAAGCCTTTTCTCGCTCTTTATACTCATCTATTGCTCTTTTATTTTTATCAATTTCTTTTTTAAGTTTTTGATATTCATCTTTGGCAGAAACCGCTGTTAACTCACTCTCATTAATATTATTAATATTACTTTTCCAATCATCTCTTAACATCAACGAGTCTCCTCTTTTCTTTGTTTGATTTGACTATTTTATAAATGAAAATTGCAATTCCAAATGCAATCATTATTGCACTGCAAATTTGAGAAACTGGCAAACCAAAAATTCTTAAAACATATTGTTCGTTCCTAAAACTTTCAAGCACCGTTCTCACAATTCCATAATAAACCAAATAAAATGCTGAGCTATAGCCAGATTTTTTTATGCCAAGATAAATTTGACATAAAAATGCAAATCCAATTAAATTTAGCACAGATTCATAGAAAAATAGTGCTTGATAATAATTTCCATCAATCTTTACTGCAAAAGGAAACCTTGCAAAAAATGAATCAGATTCAATGAGTGCCCCATAAATTTCTTCATTAAAATAATTTCCCCACCTTCCTATAGCCTGAGCCAAAATTAAAACAACAACCAAGGTGTCAAAATATTTAAACATATCTTTTTCTTTTTTTATTAACAAATATATAAGCAGTGCAAGACCACCACCAATTATTGCACCAATAATACTCATTCCGCCGGTTCTAAAATTAAAATAGTCTGTAATTGATAAACCACTATCAAACAGCACAGCAAAAAGTCTGGCAGACAAAATTCCTGCAGGCAAAATTATGATTGCAATGGTTAAAGGCATATCTGCAGGATATCCCTTTTTCTTGGCCAAAAAACAAGCAAGCCCTATTGCAACAATTATTGCAGAGCAAATTATAATTCCATACCAATAAACTTCAAAGTTGCCTAATGAAAATGCAACTCTATTTACTCCAAGAAAACTATTCATATTAATATTATATTTCTAATTTTTATTATTGTCAAGAATTACGCTGTTTTAGACATTTTATAGTTAAAGCCTACAAAAACTTGCAATAAAAGACCCCTAGGTTATGGGGCCTAGGGGCAAATATATATATAGAGTTATTTGGGAAAGTGTTAAATTAAATTATAATTGTGGTCCACCAACAAAGTTATATTCAACGCCATTAATTGTAATAGATGGTTCATCACCATTTACATTAGAATCTTCTTCATAAGTTCTACCTAAAATTGCGTAAATAACTGTAAGGTTAGCAGTTGCATCCTCTGTTGCAGTGATTCCAAACACTTCACAAAGGTCTTTACTGATTTTAAGACGCTGAGCCTCAGATTTTTCAGCTGAAGCTTCAAGACCTTTAATGTAGTTTGTGATAGCGTCAACTTTTTCAGCGGCAGATACATTCGTTGCATCATTGCCAGTTATACTGGTATATAATGAATTTACAAAGCTAATATATTCACCACTTTCAGCAAAAGCATCATGAATTCCTTCAATAAGTTCATTTGCATCATTAATATCTGCTGCAGAACCTTCACCATAAATTTGTTCAAATTCATTTTTTAATGAATTAATAATATTTTCTTGTTTTTTTGCTTGAATTGCATTAATAAGAGTTTGTGGGTCATTGATAGTTTCATCAGCTGCATCACCATAAAGCTCTTTATATTCTGCTTTAAGCTCTGCAAGAAGCTTTTTGTATGCTTCAGAATTTTCAACAACATCTTTATCATGTGATTCTTGAATCATATCTCTTAATGCTTCAAGTTTTTCAACAGGAGTTGCATCTGGATTATAACCTTCTTTATCTTTAAACTGAGCATCATAGGCTTCATTAATCTGTTGAGTATAATCTTCTGTTGGAGCGCCACTATTTTCAAGCGCTATAAGCATTTCAATATCAGACTTATCTTTAGAAGAGCCTTCACCATTAATTTTTTCATAATCAGTTACAAGTTTTGTATGGATAAGAGCATATAGTTTTGCATTTTCAATTTCTTCTGGTGAGTGAACCTCTTGATTTTCCATAAGGTTATAAAGATATTCCATTGCAGCTGTTGTATTTTGTTTTCCATCAACATCATCTTTGCTAAATGCATCAATTAAAAGCTGCAAATTTTCCATGTTATTTTCAACATTTTTATATTGAGCTGCAATTTCTGTTGTATAAGACTTTTTATCCTTAACATTGCTAATATCATAATTTTTAGCATGACTATCGCCATAAGCTGGGATTGTGATTATTGCACCATCAACTTCAATTTTGCTTACAAATTCACCAAAATCTGAATTTTGAGATTGAGTACTTGCACTGCTTAAATTTTGACTCTGTAATGAGAAATATGAATATTGCTCATTTTCTAAATCTTCATATGATTGATAGTAACCTGAAGTTGAACTGCTGCCACCATCGCCATTTGCAAGGTCAACAATTCCCGCAATTCCACCAGCTGATGCTACAGCAGCTACAAGACCTAAAGCAATAATAGCTGTAAGTGTCTTTTTGCTTGGTCTTTTAAATTTTTGAGAATCAGCCATAGCTTCTGAGATTGTTCTTTCTTTAACTGCCTCATTAAAAGATTTATGATTTTCTCTAATTTCATTTATTCCATCTACAACTTTCTTACTATCAAGTCTATACTTTCCTTCTTTAATAACTTCAAGAGTTTCATTATAAATTTTTGCCATTTCAACAACAAATGCCCTATCTGCATTATGTTGAAGTTCAACAATTCCACCAAAACTATTAATTGATTTATCAGTTACCTTAAAGCCTTCTTCAGTTAAAATCTTTCTAATTTCTTCAAGCTTATCATTAGCTACATTTTGTCCAGAAATAACATTTTCAACTTTAACATCAACAGCATCAACTTTTTCCCCTGTTTTTCTTTGCTCTTCAGTAAGCTCTGCTATTTTAGTATTAGTGCCATATTGCTCACTTAAAATTTCTTGCAATTTCTTTTGAACTTCTTCGCCATTTTCAGAAGCTTGTGTGTTTAAAAGTGTAATTAACTGGCTTGAAAGTTTTTCAATAGAACTTAATTTTTCATCTACTCTGCCATATTTAGCATTGATGCTTTTATGAAGATCTAATGTCAACTCTTTAACTATTGCTAATTGATTTTTAAGCTCTGCACTTTCATTTCTAACTCCAATAATTGAAGAGTTAACTTCATTAACAACATCTGAAACATTTTTGATTTCTGAATCATTTTTAATTAACTTTGTAATTTCTCTTGCACTCTTTGCAACTTCTTCAATATGAAGATGAATTGCTTGAAGGAAAGTTTTGTTAAATGTCTCAATAACATTTGATTGCAAAAGTTTGTCTACAACTGCTTCTGAAACCTCGCCAGCATCAACAGTGCTATCGCATACACGAACACCTGCTTCAAGAATTTCAGCAACTTGTCTGGTAAGTTTTTCTGCAGTAAAGTTTAAACCTGCAATACTTTTATCAATTGCAGCAAGATCAGCATCACTTAAGCCACTTGCCCTATTTCTTGCCTGCTCTGCCTCATTAGCTGCATTCAATAAACGCAATTGACCAAACAATGAGTCAATGAAAAGTTCTCCGCCTCCTTTGCCACCAAGCACCTTAGTGAAAGTATACATTGCACCTTCTGGAACTTCTGGTTTAGCAGGTTGAGCCTTTCTCTCTTTTGTGAAGCCATAAGTAATTCCACGGTCTTCAGCATCAGCCATAACCATTGAAGGTTTTGCATCTTTAGCTTTCTGAGCCTTTCTTCCAGCAGAAAATTCTGCGTTTAATATATTTTTGTTTTCTTCACTAAGATTAATTAAGTCATCATAAGAACTTGCTTCAGTGATTCCAACTTTTTCATAAACTGTCTTTGCAGTATCATAAAACCCTGCTAAAAGGTTAAAAAGTTTATCTCCTCCATTTGCATTGGCACCATATTGCTCTAAAGCTTCTCTTTGTTCAGCAAGCTTTTTTAGCAATGCAAAAGAATCAATTACTTCCTTTTTCAAAATTTCTTTTCCCATAATTAAACTCTCCCTTACTCTAATTAAGTTTCATTTTGAGCCACAACCTATGAGTTTTCTATAACTATTTTATGACTATATGTTTCAAAAAATAATTATAATTATCCCATATTTTATGGTTGCTATAATTTTAGCACAATATTACATATATGTCAATACCCATAAATCAAAAAAAAGTGATAATAATAGCAAACTGTCTATTCAAATTCATCCGTGTCAAAATTAGACAAAATTTGACTTACAGCTTTTTTTATAACTTCAAATTTAAAACCCCTTCTTGCAAGTGAAGCAAACAGCTTTTGCCTTCCAAGTGTCGAAGACACATCTTTGCTCTTTGCAAATTTTTCCGCATATTTTTTGCAAAGCTCAAGTTCATCATCTGTTGAAATTTCACAAAGTGCCTCAGAAATAATTTCTTTTGAAACACCCTTTTGATAAAGCTTATTTTCCAAAACTGTCAGTGAATATTTTGAATTTTGCTGCACAAAAGTTTTTGCAAAAGCCCTATCATCAACATAGCCATACTCTGCAAGTTTTTCACAGGCATTTATGGCATATTCCTTTAAAAAACCCTTCTTAACAAGTTTGTCTATAAGTTCTTTTTTTGTATGCATTCGTGATGCTAGATAATCTGCAGCTTTGTTAAATGCCCTTTTAGTTTCACTTTCTGCAATAGCCTTACTAAGTTTATCTTCATCAACTTCACTTCCAACCTTTAAGCCAAAAATTATGGCTGTTTCTTTTTCAAGCCCACAAAAAAAAGCTTCGTCCACAAAAATGTTGACTCTTGCTTTGTTTTTTTGTCCTTCAATTTTAGTTATCTTTGCCAAGTTTATTTCTCCGAAACTGTTCCCTTATATTCAAATTTATAAAAGCCTGTGCCTGTTTTGCTGATGATTCCTGCACCTCTGGTTTTTGCCCTAATATTGTCCAAAATCTTTTCAGAAGTCTTCATTGGAACTGCAATTTTAATGTATGGCATTGACTCATCATTTTTTTGTTCAATGATATGAACATTTGAGTCAGAAAAAAGTTTGCTTACACTTCCATAATTTGAATATGGAACTTTAATTTCAACCTCATTGCAATAAACCATCTTAAACTTTTTTGCCTCGTTTATTGCACCAACTGCTGTGGCATTATAAACCCTAGTTAGTCTGCTTTTGCCAAGCTCTATTCCGCCAAAATATCTAACAACAGCAACCAAGCTGTTTGTTAAGTTTGCCTGCTTTAGTGCTTCAAAAATTGGTGCCCCTGCACTGCCAGCTGGCTCACCATCATCATTATTTTTTGCAACGCTATATTTTTCTCCAAGCACATAGGCATAAGCCACGTGTTTTGCATTTTTATTGCTCTTTTTTAGGTTGCCAATAATTTTATGAACATCGTCATCACTCTCAACATGAAAAGTTAGCCCAATAAATCTGGACTTTTTAATATTAAGTTCAACCATGGCAGTTTCTTCAATAGAAATATAGTCATTCTTAATTTCTACTTTTTCTTTGCCCTGTTCTTCATAAAGCGTGTCAACATTAACATAATTACTCATATAATTCTCCGAAATTAACTTTTTCGCTAGTTTAAGTATAACATAACATAGCAAAAAATCAAACTTAAAAAGCTGGTTTTTGCTTAAATTTAGTTTGCTTTATACTATTTTGCTGTGCTATACTAAAGTCGCTTGATAAAGCAAAATTATGCGAGGTGAAATATGATTAATGTATCAAAACACATTGAAAACATGTGCCCAGTAACAAAGGGTGCAAAACACAAATCCGCACCTATCCCAGAAGAGGGTCAGTGGATTACCGCAAGAGAAATAAAAGATATTTCTGGACTCACCCACGGCATTGGTTGGTGTGCCCCACAACAAGGTGCTTGCAAACTTACACTAAATGTTAAAAATGGTGTAATTGAAGAAGCTTTGGTTGAAACAATAGGTTGCTCTGGAATGACACACTCTGCTGCAATGGCATCAGAAATATTAACTGGAAAAACCATTTTGGAGGCTCTTAACACAGACCTTGTTTGCGACGCAATTAACGTTGCAATGAGAGAATTATTCCTTCAAATTGTTTATGGAAGAACTCAATCAGCCTTCTCAGACAATGGTCTTGAAATTGGTGCAGGCATGGACGACCTTGGCAAAGGACTTTGCTCACAGGTTGGAACAAGCTATTCAACAAATCTTAAAGGACCAAGATATCTTCAAATTGCAGAAGGTTATGTAACCAAACTTGCCCTAGACAAAAATAACGAAATTATCGGTTATGAATTTGTTAACCTAGGCAAAATGATGGAAGCCGTTAAGGCTGGAACAAATGCTGATGAAGCATTAAAAGCAAATCTTAAAACCTATGGCAGATTTAGCGAAGCCGCTAAATATATTGACCCAAGAAAGGAGTAAGTTATGGTAAATTTTGAAGGTAAAGAAAAAAGAGAATCATCTATAAATGAATGTTTAAAACAATATGGCATAAAGAGCTTAGAAGAAGCAAAAGAAATTTGCACAAACGCTGGCATTGATGTTGAAAAAATTGTTCGTGGCATTCAACCAATATGTTTTGAAAATGCAGTTTGGGGCTACACCCTTGGCACTGCCCTTGCAGTTAAACAGGATGTAAAAAGTGCTGAAGAAGCCGGCAAGTGGATTGGTGTTGGTCTTCAGGCATTCTGCGTTCCAGGTTCTGTTGCTGACCACAGAAAAGTTGGTCTTGGACACGGAAACCTCGCATCTATGCTTTTAAATGAAAAAACAAAATGCTTCTGCTTTTTAGCAGGACACGAAAGTTTTGCAGCAGCAGAAGGTGCCATTGGAATTGCAACCACAGCAAACAAAGTTCGCAAAGAGCCTCTTCAAGTAATTTTGAATGGTCTTGGAAAAGATGCTGCATACATAATTTCTCGTGTAAATGGCTTCACTTATGTTCAAACAGAATATGACTATGCAAATGCAAAACTTAACATTGTTAAAACAATAAAATTCTCCGAAGGCGAAAGAAGCAAAGTTAGAGTTTATGGTTCAGATGATGTTAACGAAGGCGTTGCAATTATGGAACATGAAGATGTTGATGTTTCTATCACAGGAAACTCAACCAACCCAACAAGATTCCAGCATCCAGTAGCAGGCACATATAAAAAGCTCTGCACTGAAAAAGGCAAAGCTTACTTCTCTGTTGCATCTGGTGGTGGCACTGGAAGAACTCTTCATCCAGACAACATGGCAGCAGGTCCTGCAAGCTATGGCATGACAGACACCATGGGAAGAATGCACTCTGATGCACAATTTGCTGGATCATCATCAGTTCCAGCACACGTTGATATGATGGGCTTAATTGGCATGGGCAACAACCCAATGGTTGGTGCAACAGTTGCTCTTTGTGTTGCAGTTGCTTCAAGATAAACAATCCAACACGAGCATAAAAAATAGTATTAAAATAATAAAAAAGACTTCCAAAACTGGAAGTCTTTTTTATTATAAAATTCGCATAATCACTGAAAAACACAGGTATTATGCATCACATAGCATTATCTTTTTCAGAATTTATTTCTATTTTTGTTGTTTCCTGCTCAATATGTTCAGTTTGTCTTTTTTCCATTAATTTCCAATTTATGTAAGCATAAATATCATTAATTAAATAAAAGGCATAAGCAAGAATTGATGGCAAGAAAGCTAGCCCCATACTCTTTATTGTGAATGACCAAAGAATTATTATTGTTATATCATTAACAATATAAGCAGCTGCATAAAACCTGCTTCTTCTGAGCATTAAATATGATGCAATCAAAGACGCAACCATAGAAATTGTGCTAACAATTAATTCATTGGTATTAAATGCCTTAAGCATAAAATAAAACCCAAAAGAAGATGCAACAGTTGCAAAGCTTATCAATAAATATTCCTTACCCTTTAGCTTGTTTACCTGAACATAAAAATCATCTTGTTTGCTTCTAGATTTAAGCCAAGCAATAATTGAAAAAATTGATATAATAATATAATAGCCTGCTATTATAACCTCGCCATAAAAGCTTTGACTAATAGACAAAAACAAATATAGAATACTAACAACAAGAGTTACAAATGGAGCAATAAAAAATCCTTTTGCAACCAAAAAGGTTTCAATTATTCCCACTAAAGAATAAACAAACGAAAGCCAAAATCTATCTGGACTCAGCGCAAAAGATAGTGAAACAGCAATTAGTCCCACTATCGGAAAAATTCTTTCAAACCAATTTAACTTTTTAAAAAATTCTACAATCTTAATCATATATTCCCTTATTCCCTTTAATTAATTCATTAATTTTTGTCTTTTTTGCCTTTTTATATTGCTCTTTATTTTTCTTGGTAAAAACTTGTTTTTTTACTCCATTAGTGGTGCAAAGCACAAGCTCACACATATTTGTCTTAATCACTGGTCTGCGTATAACTCTTGACTTGCAATCAATATTTTTTTGCACAGTTTTATTATCACATTTTTCAAACAATAAATAAAAATATTTTTCATCTTCATAGGTTTGGCTTGCCGACTTTGATTGCCTAAGTGCAGCCGACCTTTCCACCCTAGCATAAAACTGACAATAATCATTTTCAAGCGGGCAAACATCACACATACATGGTGCTTTAACCCTAAATCCCAACGCTTCTGCAAAAGGTTTCAGTTTTAAATATTCTTCATAAACTTTAGGAGTTCCCGTATCAACAACAAGAACATATTTGTTTGAGCATAAAAGCAAATTTTCAAAAGCTTTCATCCTCATGTTTTCAGAAAGTTCAGAAAGCACATAAGAACAAAGCACAAAGTCTGATTTTTCGCTTGGCTTGCTTAAAACAATGTCAAGATTTTCTGGCTTTACCTCTCCGTCAGACAATTTAACCAAAACCTCTCTCATGTTTTTTTCTCTATCATATAGCCTAAACTGAAGGTTGTCAAAAAGCTCTTTAAAAACAAAATAACCCGCACCTGTTCCTGAGCCAATATCAGTTAACGACGAAATATTATTTATCTTTTCTTCAAAAATTAACTCTGAAACAAGTGAATATAAAACACCATAGGTTGCTGGCATTCTGCAAAGAGCATAAACAATTGCATCATTCTCGCTATTAATTAAACTCTCTCCAGTTCCAGACCTAAGCTTATATTTTTCTGTCAACTCTTCTCTTATAAGCTTTAATTTGTTCCCACCAATTTCAAGCAAAAGACTGTCTAGTTTATTTCTAATAATTTCTGGTAAAATCATATTTCTCCTAATGCTATGTGTTGCATAATACTCGTAAATTTCAGCATTTACAAGATTTTTAAAAATGTGGAAGCAAGTTCCACATTAATTGTTATTGGCCTTTAATCCTAAATGTCTTTCTAAATTAAATTCATTCCAAGCTCTATTTTCTTCTGGTGGATAAACCTTAAAAATAAGTTTTTGTTTTGTGGTTGGATGCAAAAATGAAAGCTCAACAGCATAAAGATTAAGCATAAACTTTGGCATATTTTCCCCACCATATTTTTGGTCTCCAAAAATTGGACACTTAATGCTTTTAAGCTGAACCCTAATTTGATGTCCTCTACCAGAATACAGCTTCACCTTAACCAAGCTGTGATTTGTTTCAGGATTATGCTCTAGGGTTTCATAATCAAGTTCTGCCCTTTTTGCTCCTGTTGTTGCCTGTGGCACAATAACAGCCATATTTGTTTTTTCATCTTTCTTTAAAAAGCTCACAATTTTGCCCTTTGGTTCTCTTGGCTTGCCACAAACAACAGCAAAATATGTTTTGTCAAAATCGCCTTCTCTCATTTGTTCTGAAAGCCTTGCTGCTGCCTTGCTGGTTTTTGCAAAAACCATTGCACCGCCAGTTGGTCTGTCAAGCCTGTGAACAAGCCCAACAAACGCCTCACCTGGTTTGTTATATTTTTCCTTAATATATTCTTTAACCTGTGAAAGCATATCTTTATCGCCACTTTCATCTGGCTGACTTGGCACGCCCTGAGGCTTGCTCACAACAATAATATGATTATCTTCATAAAGTATTTCCATCTTATTCTCCTACAAATAAAGCCGATGTTCCACAAGGAAGCAAAACTCCATTTTCTTCCGTTGGCAAACAAAGCTCATACGCTTCTGCCTTGCCTTTAAATTTTTTCATTGCTAAGTTTAATATATTTTCCAAAACTGTTGCACCAAGCCCAGTTGTATAACTATTGATAAGCACAAATAGTGGCTTGTCAGAAAGAACCTTTGTGCAAAGTTCAACAAAGTCATAAAGATTATCTTCAAGCTTCCAAACCTCGCCGTTTGTTCCCCTGCCATAGCTTGGTGGGTCCATTATTATTGCATCATATTTATGTCCCCTTTTAATTTCACGATTAACAAACTTTGTGCAGTCATCAACAATATAGCGAACAGGCCTATTCTCAAGCCCAGAAAGCTTAATATTTTCTTTGCAGCGGTCAACCATATTTTTTGCTGCATCAACATGGCAAACACTTGCGCCAGCATAACTGCAAGCCACTGTTGCGCCACCTGTATATCCAAACAAATTAAGCACATTAATTGGTCTGTTTGCATTTTTAATAAGGTCTATCATTCTGTCCCAATTATATGCCTGTTCTGGAAAAAGTCCTGTATGCTTAAATCCCATTGTTTTTAACGAAAACTTTAAATCCTTATAAGTCACTGTCCACTCTTCTGGAGTTTTCTTTAAAAATTGCCAACCACCGCCACCATTATCGCTTCTATGATACCACGCATTAAGTCCACTGTGCTTTGAAAGCTCTTTTTGTGCATGCCAAATAACCTGAGGGTCTGGACGAAGCAAACAAACTCCATTCCAATTCTCAAGCTTTTCGCCATCTCCAGTGGCTATAACCTTATACTCTTTCCAATTACTTGCAATTTTCATACTTTCCTTAATAGTTATCCAAAATCTTGTTTAAGTCAATAATATCTGCGTTAACAACAACTGCCTTTGGTGGCTCATTATAGTTTCCATTCTCAGTCAAAATAACACTAGAAAGTTTCCTGTTTTGTGAAAACATATAAATTATATTTTCTACGGTAATATTTGCAGGTGCAACCTCATAGTGATTTGTTTCATTAAAAATGTCAATGCACTTTGAAACTGGCTCCGCAATAGCCTCATCCAAATCTTTTTTTTGCATAACAATTTTTGCAAAAGTGTCAACAATCATTTTGCGATTAATTACGCCAACCAAAGTTTTTGAGATATAAACAGGAACAATAGAATATCCATTTTTCCCTATCTCTAAAATAACATCTTTAAGACTTGTGTCGCCATCAACAGAATATACACTTCTTGGTTTAAGGCACTCCATAACTTTTGGCGGAGTATTTATTAGCCTTGCAATTTTTTCAAGTTTTTCAACCACTGCTGTATTAGGCTCTGCAATAATCTCGTCATCGCTTTTGTGCACAATTGCATTTCTGAGCCTTCCATAATCAATAAGGTCTTCTTCAAATTTAGAAACCACAGTGTTAACTGTTGCAACTCTTCTTATCATATCTGAATATGTTAAGCTTCTCTTAATTGAATAAATGTCACGTATTCCCTGATCTAGTCTGTTGTATGCCTTTATAAATCTTTTTGCATTAACATTTTCTTCCATAAAATGCTCCTTATATATTTATAATATCAAAAACGGAATAAAGTGTCAAAAATAATAGCCGACTATTATGGCTATAAACAAATTAAAATACCTTTTTTAACAAAAAATTCTCTTGCAATTATCCCAAAAAGTGTTATAATACTATTATGCCGTGCTAAATGGGGAGCTAGTAGTGCCCTGTAACCTGAGATCTACTATAGCAGGATTGACCGCACTTTTAGACATAAGATATGGAAGGTCGCATCAAGCAAGAGGTGTTGATAACAAGGTCTTAAGCAATAAAACTTCGTGAACCGTGTCAGAGCCTGACCGCAGCAGCACTAAGCGAAATCTTTTATGTGCCTTAAGGTAGCTTTGTTGGAGCTGTCTACTTGGTTTCCACTTCGGTATTTTATGGCAACAAGTGTGCACGGCATTTTTTAAAGAATTCACACCAAGATAATGCTTGGTGTTTTTTATTTATATTATTAACAAAAAAGAGGGCTTTAGTCACCCTCTTTTTCTTCAATACCTGCAAGTTCTGCAATTATGCCAGAAACATAATCTCTAACGTGCATTTTAAGCTCCTCTACTCCCATAATTTTTCTCCCTTTGTTTAAATTTTCATTATCCATTGTTATATTATATTCAGCCATTGCTCATAATATTACAAAAATGAACTTTTAAAATAAAACTCTTTAATAGTTTTATTTTCATTACTATATAACAGAGTTCTCGTTTTGTCAATAGGCTTCAAAAATTTTTTTAAGAAAAATCACTGGACTTCCAGTGTTTTTGTTTTACATTTTTTCGTTTCCTTCTGTTTTGTCTTGATAATTTGAAGCCTTAACATGAAGTTCATTTCCCCTAGCCAGCCCATTAAAGTTATCAATAATAAATGAGGTTTCAACTTCACTTGAATTAATTAATGAAATTGAGCTTAAATATTTTTCCATATAATCATTCATTGTTTCTTCACTTTGCAAAATTTCTTTTGGAACATCAAAATTAACATTTTTTGTATAATGATAATAATCTTCTCTCATTCCAAGAAGTCCATCAACCTTGTTAACAGTTGTGGCAGAAGTCACAATATTACAATCAAAGTTATTCTCATCACTTTGATTGAAAAAATATCCACCAATATATGAACTTACATAGTCACCATAACTTTCTTTTTCTGGGTCAGTTAAAACTGTTTCATATTTATTAAGCTTATTAATGATTTCTATAATCTTTTCAGAGGTTGGAGTTATTTCAACATCTAAGTCAGCATTATTAATATTTTCAATTATATTATATCTGGTGATATTAGAGTTAGAATCATAAATTTTGTTATCTTCATTTTGCATGGTTGCCCTAATAAAGCAAGGTGTCTTGCCCTGATAAGCAGAAATATATACACTGACTGGTGTGTTTTTATTTCCTGTAAGAAGTCTAAATTCACCCTTGTCATACAAAGTATTAAAATCTTCACTTATTCTTTCGCAAATAACATTTGCAAGATCATAATATTCATATTTATCAATCTTTGCCTGACTTGGAATTGCCCAACCAAGTGTTCCACCCAAAATTGCTGCAGAAACTGTTGCACCAGCTATGCCCGAAATAATACAATTTGTTTTTCTTTTCATAAACCAAGCTCCTATACTTTTCTAAAACAATTATATTTTACAATAAATTAATAAAATAGTCAATACCTCATAAAAAAAGCAAAGCTATAAATTATAAAAAACCACACCAATAAAATAAAGGTGTGGTTAATAATTTTATTTTATATTTTTTCCAGCAGTGCCATAGAATGAGTTTAAATACATTTGTTTAAGTTCACTAACAAGTGGATATCTTGGATTTGCTCCAGTGCACTGGTCATCAAAAGCCTTAAGACTCATATCATCAACTGTTGCAAGAAAATCTTGTTCGCTAATGTTATATTCTGCGATTGTTTTCTTAATGCCAATTTTTGCTTTAAGCTCATCAATTGCTTTAATAAGGCTTTCCATTTTTTGCTTGTCTGTATTTCCTTCAAGTCCCAAACTTTCAGCAATCTCAGCATAACGTCTTAGTGTTTTTGGATAATCATATTGTGGGAATGTTCCCATTTTAACAGGTGTTTCACTTGCATTAAATCTAATAACTTCATTAATAACTAAAGCATTTGCAATTCCGTGAGGAATGTGATGGAATGCCCCAAGTTTGTGAGCAAGTGAATGACAAACTCCAAGGAATGCGTTTGCAAAAGCAATACCAGCCATGGTTGCAGCATTTGCCATTTTTTCACGAGCAACAAAGTCAGTTTGACCACTTTCATAAGCACGTGGCAAATATTCAAAAATAATTTTAATTGCCTGAAGAGCGAGGCCATCAGTATAATCTGATGCCATAACTGAAACATATGCCTCTAAGCTATGAATAAGTGCATCAATTCCAGATGCAGCAGTAAGCCCTCTTGGTGCACTCATCATCATATCTGTGTCAACAATGCTCATGTTAGGAAGAAGTGCATAGTCTGCAAGAGGATATTTAATTCCAGTTTCATCATCTGTGATAACGGCAAACGGAGTAACCTCTGAGCCTGTTCCTGAACTTGTTGGAACCGCAATAAAGTATGCCTTTTCGCCCATCTTTGGAAATTCATAAATTCTCTTTCTAATATCAGCAAAACGAAGAGCCATGTCAGAAAACTCAACTTCTGGGTGTTCATATAAAACCCACATAATTTTAGCAGCATCCATGGCTGAGCCACCACCAACTGCAATTATGCAATCTGGCGCAAACGCAGTCATAAGTTCTGCACCCTTTTTTGCACAAGAAAGCGTTGGGTCTGATGGAACATCAAAGAAAACTTGGTTTGAAATGCCCATTTCATTAAGGTCTTTAATAATAGGGTCAACAAAACCATTATTAAACAAAAAGTTGTCAGTAACAATAAACACTTTCTTTTTATTCATAACAGTGTTTAATTCCTTCAAAGCAACTGGCAAGCAGCCTTTTTTGAAGTATACTTTTTCTGGAAGTCTAAGCCACAACATATTTTCCCTCCTCATTGCAATAGTTTTTATATTAAGCAAATGCTTAACGCTAACGTTTTCTGAAACAGAGTTGCCACCCCAAGTTCCGCAACCAAGTGTAAGCGATGGATTCATCTTAAAGTTATAAAGGTCGCCAATTCCACCAAAAGAAGATGGAGTGTTAATGAGAATTCTGCAGGTTCTCATCTTATCTTCATAAAAAGCAAGTTTTTCAGGCTCTGAAACAGTGTCAATATAAAGTGATGAAGTGTGACCATAGCCACCCTCTTTAATTAAGATTTTTGCATTAAGAACTGCATTTTCAAAAGTGTCATATTTATAAACTGCAAGCACTGGAGAAAGTTTTTCTCTGGCAAGCTTTTCTCTTTCAAGGTCATAGTCATCAATTTCTGCCATTAAAATTTTGGTGTTTGCCGGAACCTTAATTCCTGCAAGCTCTGCAATATATTCTGCAGTTTTTCCAACAATTCCCGCATTGAGTGCACCATTTTTAAACATAACTTCAGTAAGTTTTTTCTTTTCAGAATCTGTCAAGAAATAGCAATTTCTATATGAAAACTCTTTTTTAACTGTTGCATAAATTTTTTCATCAACAAGCACTGCTTGTTCACTGGCACAAATCATTCCGTTATCAAAAATTTTAGAGTGAATAATAGAATTGACTGCCATTTTAATGTCTGCACTTTTATCAATAATTGCAGGAGTGTTTCCTGCACCAACTCCAATAGCAGGTTTTCCAGAAGAGTATGCCGCCTTAACCATAGAAGGTCCGCCAGTTGCAAGAATAATATGACTATTTTTCATTGCAATGTTAGAAAACTCAACAGAAGGCTCATCAATCCAACCAATAATGTCTTCCGGAGCGCCAGCCTTAACAGCCGCCTCAAGCAACAACTTTGCTGTTGCAATGGTGCATTGCTTTGCTCTTGGATGTGGACTAATAATAATTCCATTTCTAGTTTTAAGAGCAAGAAGCACTTTAAAAATTACTGTTGAGGTTGGGTTTGTTGTTGGAATAATTGCTGCAACAAGTCCAATTGGGTCGGCAATTCTTGCATAGCCATAAGCCTTATCTTCTTCAATAACGCCAACTGTCTTTTCATTTTTATAAGCGTTATAAATATACTCTGAAGCAAAATGATTTTTTACAACCTTGTCTTCCATAACGCCCATGCCAGTTTCATCACAAGCCATTTTTGCAAGTTCAATTCTGTTTGCGTTTGCAACAAGAGCAACTTCTCTAAAAATTTTATCAACCTGCTCTTGTGTATAGCATGAATATTTTTTCTGAGCAAGTTTAATTTGTTTAATTTTCCCCATTAAGGATTCTTCACTGTTAACATATATTTCCATAATTTTCTCCTTACCAATTTATTGTATACAATTTGCTAAAAAAAGTCCAATAAAAAAGCGGCTAAGAACAGCCACTTTATAATAATTTGTAATAATTTTTATTTTAAACATCAAGGAGCATTTTATCTGCAACAAGAGCAATAAATTCACCATTTGTTGGCTTTTCGTTGTTTGAATAAACAGTAAGCCCAAAAATGTTGTTAATGTTTTCAATTTTGCCTCTGTTCCAAGCAACTTCAATAGCGTGCCTAATTGCCCTTTCAACCTTAGAGGCAGAAGTGTCAAAACGCTCTGCAATTGATGGATAAAGCTTTTTAGTTATAGAATTAATAATATCTGGGTCATCCATTGCAAGCTTAATTGCCTCTCTCAAAAATTGATAACCTTTAATGTGTGCTGGAATGCCAACGGTAATAAAGATGTTTGTAATTTTTTCTTCAATTTCTTTGCCAAACTCAGGTTTTGCACCAGAAGAAGCATTCATATCTTCCTCAAATAAATCCTTAACTCTTTTTGCAAGAAGGTTTTCGCTGATTGGCTTAAGCATATAATAGCTAGCTCCAAAACTCATTGCCTTTTTAATAAATGTTTCGCTAGAGAGTGATGAAATAACAATAATTTTTGTTTTGCTATTTTTATTTTTTGCTTGCTCAATAACTTCAAAACCATCTGCGTGTGGAAGCACCAAATCCAAAATAACAATGTCATACTCGTTAGCTGCAATAAGTTTTAATGCCTCTTCACCATCAGTGGTTTTGTCAATTTCACCAAACAATTCATCTTCTGTAAGCCTGTCTGAAATACAATTTAGTTCTTCAGCGTTTTCATTAGCAAGGAGTAATTTTAAACAATTTTCCATAAAAACTTCCTTAATAATTTTTTCCTCGCTTTTTTCCGAGCAAAACTATCATAGCACAAGCAATTAGATTTTCACAATTCATAAAACATTTTCAGTTGTCAAATATGATTGAATTTTATTATAAAGTGTCGCATTTTGTCACATTACAAACCATGCGAAGTTTTTATCCAAATAAATGACCTTTCTTGTATCATTAACAATAATGTGATACGCCATGCATTGTTCACCAATATCTTCAACAATTGTTCTAACAATGCTAAAAACATTTTGAATTGCAAAGTCCCTGCCATCATCTGCAACAATTTTAAGAGGAATTATCTGTGCATTTGGCCTCATATCCGCAATCACACGAATAAATTTTTTTTCTTGAGCGTCACTATTTGTTTTTGCCATAATGGTTGTTTTGTTTTTAATAGCCATAAAATAAGGCTTGTCAAAAAAATATATTTTAATTCAAAATTGCACAAAAAAAACCTGACGAAATGTCAGGTTATTTGTGAAAATTATTAATTGTCTTCATCCTAGCTCTGCACTCTTTGCAAAGCGAAGGCTTAAAAAATCCTTTCTCCTTAAAAAACTTTTGTTCAGATGCCGACCAAATAAAATCTTTTTCACACTTTTTGCATTTAAGAGTTTTGTCAGCAAAAACATTTGCAAGCCTTTCTTTTTCAGCAAGCTTTGCAAGTTTCTCATTTTCTTTAGCCTGCTTTTGTTTTTCTTTTTCAGCAAGCTTTCTCTGTTCTTCAAGCTCAGCTTCTCTAATTTGTCTTTCGTCTTCCATGGCCAAAAGTTCAGCCATTGAATAATGTTCTTCTTCCATAAAATCTCCTAAACTCAGTATTTTTCAGGTGTTATGCAACACATAGCACCTTAATTTAACTCTTTTAACTTGTTTTGAAGTGTGTTTAAAAGCACTGTATTCTTTTCAAGCTTTTCTTTTTCTGCAGCAACAAGTGCCTCTGGAGCCTTTGCAACAAACTTTTCATTTGAAAGCATTTTTGTGCTTCTTTCAATTTCAAAGTTAAGCTTTTCAATGTCTTTTAAAAGTGTTGCTCTAAGTGTTTCTGCGTCAACTTTTTCCTGAACCAAAACAAATTCACCAACCGAGGTCACAAGAGCAGTTCCCTGCATTTCGCCATCAATATCCAAAATAACATTAGCCAGTTTTTCAATCTCTGCTTTGTGCGATAAAACAAATTCAGAATTTTTGCACGCAAACGAAACTTTATCTGATGCCTTTTTTCCAAGGTCAAGCTTATGCTTTCTCATGCGAGAGATAAGCTCAACAAGTTCATCAGTTTCTTTTGCTCCCTCTGCAAGCTTACTATAAGCCTCAAAGTTAGAAATTTCAGAAATCATAATGCTTTCTTGCTTTTCTGGAAGGTCAAGTCTCTGATAAATATATTCAGTTACAAACGGAACAAATGGATGCAAAAGTTTTAAGATTTGACCAAAAGCTTCTGCAAGTACACTAAGCATTCTCTGTTTGCTTTCGCCACCAACAAAAATTGCAGGCTTTGAAAGTTCAATCGCCCAGTCACAAAAACTGTCTAGTGTGAAAGACACAATATTAGTTAATGCAACGCCCACATCAAACTTATCCAAATTCTTGCACACAGTTTCAGTAATTTCTGCAGTTTTGCTAAGAATCCACTTTTCGGTTGAACTGAGTTTATCTGCATCAATTTTAATTAAATCCATGCCATCTTGATGAAGCGAAATAAATTTGCTAGCGTTCCAAACCTTATTAATAAAAGTTCTTGCATCCTGAATTTTATTTTCACTAAATCTTGTGTCCATTCCCATAGACATATCTTTAACAAGTGCAACTCTAAGCGTATCTGCTCCAAACTCGCCAATCACATCAAGCGGGTCAATTCCGTTTCCAAGGCTCTTGCTCATCTTTCTACCCTGACTATCCCTAACAAGCCCATGAATTAAACAATTTGTGAAAGGAACATCGCCATTGCACTCCAAGCCCATATAAACCATTTTTGTAACCCACTGAGTAAGAATGTCAAATCCTGTAACAAGCACACTTGTTGGATAAAAATAACTAAGGTCGTCTGTTTTATCAGGCCAGCCAAGTGTTGTTATTGGCCAAAGCGCTG
>CAOJFR010000006.1 GCA_948434855.1 uncultured Clostridia bacterium
CTTAAGACAAAGTTTACAAACTTTATAAAAACAAAAACTCACACAAAGTGCTATATAACAAGTTGCGATATGACAGCTGAAGTTGAAGAATTAAAACAATATATTTTGGAAAATACAGACTTAAAAGAAAAAGACATTAAAACTGGACCAATTGATAAAACTCTTGCTTGCTGTTGTGGTCCAAAAACAGTTGCAATATTCTGTTTATAAGAAAAAGTGAATATTATTCACTTTTCTTTTTTCATATTATAAAGGAGGAAATATGGAAATTATAGCAAACATTACTGATGAGATTTTTGGTGAGGTTCCTGCAGAAATGGATAATCCAAAACAAAGTGTCGGGGCAATGGACATTGTTGTGCGTGAAGATGGAAAAATAGCTCTTTTTAATGAAGCGAATAAGGGAGACTTTAAGCTTCCTGGTGGTGGCATTGAGGGAGATGAAGACCCAGCAAAAGCTTTTATTCGTGAGGTTTATGAAGAAGCAGGTTGTGAAGTTTATGAGCCAAAGGAAATTGCAATTATTAAAGAAGAGAGAACACATCATAACTTTGTTCAAACGTCTCATGTTTTTGTTGCAAAATTAAAAAAAGATTGCGGAGAACTTCATTTAACCGCAAAAGAAAAGCTTTGGGGCGGAAAAATTTATTGGAAAACTCCAGAAGAAGCCCTTGCTTTGATTGAAGAGAGTTTAACTAAGCTTAAAAATCTAACAAGTGAAAACCTTTATCACTTAAAATTTATGGTTATGAGAGATGCAAAAATTTTGGCTTATGCTATTGAAAAGGACTTATTAAGAGATATTTCTCCATCTTTATAATTAAAAAGTATTATAATTAATTAAAAAAAATTTAAAATTATTAAATAAAATTAATATAAAATAAAAAACACCATATTGGTGTTTTTTATTTGAACCTTATTTTAAGAAGTGGTCTATCTTTTTCATATTTTAAGAACTTTTCAAATTCTTGTATTGATTTGTTGTCAGGATAAACTATAACAGGAGTTAAGTTAGAAAGTGAATCAAACTTTTCAGTTAAAGTTTCGTTATTTTCACTTGCGTTAAAGGCCTCATGATATTCTGTTATAGCAAAAGCGTTGTCGTTTGGACTGATTTTAATAGGTGAATCTGCAATTCCATGTTTAATTACTTTTGAAGTTGGATTGGTTTTTTTAAGTGGAATTGTTCCTTCAACTTCATTGCCTCGTTTCCAATCAGTTTCATAGCCACAAGAAGCAAATAAATATAGATTTTTATCAAAAAATTCTACAGATTCGTTATCTTGACTGAGATTTTCACTCTCTAAATTATTATTTTCACTATTTAACAAAGTTTTATTTACTGGACTATTTACAAGAATTTGGTTGTGGGAACCCATAGCTGCAATATTTTCAATATATTGCAATGCGAGCTTTCCAATTCCATTATTTTGAGCTTCTTTTGAAATGCTAAGGGACTCAATAACAAGGTCTTTATTTGAGTTTTCATTAATTTTAATTATTCCGACAACGGGGAGTGTTGCAAATCCATGAGCATCTTTGCATAGAATATGAATTTGTAGTTGGACACCATCTTTTATGCCTGGGACTCTTGAAAAAATTATTATACGAGATTTTTTATCACGAGAAACTAAAAGTGGATCACGCTTAAATTCACTTCTAAAAAAGTCTTCTGTAACCTTGTTAACTCTATTCATTTTTTGTTTTTCTGATATAATTTGATTAATAGTTTTATTTTCCATGAGGGGATTATATAACATTTAATAAAATATTTCAAGGGAGTTTAGACAATTTTAAAAATTTAGTGAAAATATGTTGATTTTTTTGAGGGTTGTGCTATAATATTAATGTTGCTAAAAAAGTAACAACTATATTTGGACCATTAGCTCAGTTGGTAGAGCGCCCGACTCTTAATCGGATTGTCCGGGGTTCGAGCCCCCGATGGTCCACCAAATTTTAAAAGAGGCTTAAGCCTCTTTTTTTTAATCACTTTTTATACCATATTTTTCAAATAATATATTTTTATTTGTTTAAAAATTCATTAAGTATTATAATTTTCATATAGGAGAATTTTATGATAAAAATAACTAATGATGTGAAATATGTTGGCGTTGATGATTTAGACATAGATTTGTTTGAGGGTCAATATGTTGTGCCAGATGGGGTTTCTTATAATTCTTATGTTTGCATGGATGATAAAATTGCCATTTTTGACACTGTTGATAAAAGAAAAACGGAGGAGTGGTTAAAGAATTTAGAGGATATGCTTGCTAATAAAAAACCTGATTATCTAATAATTTCACATATGGAACCGGATCATTCTGCAAGCATAATTAGTCTTGTTCAAAAATATCCAAAAATTACGCTTGTTGGAAACGATAAAACATTTTCTTTTGTTGATAAATTTTTTGGAGAGCTGGAAGTTAAAAAACTATCCGTTAAAGATGGCGACAAACTTTCACTTGGAAGTCATAGTCTAAAATTTTTATTTGCACCAATGGTTCATTGGCCAGAGGTTATGTTTGTGTATGATGAAACAGATAATATTTTGTTTTCTGCAGATGCTTTTGGAAAATTTGGTGCTTTATCAAAAGATGATGAATGGGATTGTGAAGCACGCAGATATTATTTTAATATTGTTGGAAAATATGGTGCAATGGTTCAAAGTGTGCTAAAAAAAATTGAGCCACTAAATATAAAAACAATTTGTCCACTTCATGGGCCAGTGCTTTCAGATGATTTAAGCTATTATATTGAAAAATATAAAACATGGAGCAGTTATGTTCCAGAAGACAAAGGTATTATTATTGCTTATGCTTCAATTTATGGTAACACTGAAAAAGCTGTAAAAATTTTAGCTCAAAAACTTGAAGTTTTTGGAGAAAAAGTTGTGGTTTCTGATCTTGCCAGAAGCGATATGGCTGAAGTTATTGAAGATGCTTTTAGATATAATAGACTGGTTCTTGCATCAGTTACTTTAGATGGTGGTTTAATGCCAGTGGTTGAAACATTCATAAACAAGCTTAAAGCTAAAAATTATCAAAAACGAACAGTTGCTTTTATTGAAAATGGAACTTGGGCACCTGTTTCTGCAAGGCTTATGAAAGCACAGTTTGAAACGATGAAAGACATTAAATTTATAGAAAATAACTGCACAATTCAATCAGTTGTAAATAATGAGGTTGAAAATAAATTAGAAATCCTTGCACAAGAACTTAATAAAAGTTTCTAAAAAACGCAAATTTAAAGAATTTTTGATATAAAAATATAAAAAATAGTCAGCTTTGGCTATTTTTTTGTGAAAAGATAAGGTGAAGTGTTAATTATATTTTGATTTAAGCATTACTTTTTATGAAAAATAAATTTTTAGTAATTGCTTTTTAATTGTTGAGAAAATAAGCAAATAATGATATAATAAAAGATGTTTAGGGGTATTGCCTCAAAGGAGATTATTATGGCTGAAAAATTTTATATTACAACACCAATATATTATCCAAGCAGAAAGTTTACTCTTGGAAATTGCTACACAACTGTAATTTGTGATGCGGTTTCAAGATTTAATAAACTTCTTGGCAAGGAAGTTTTCTTTATGACTGGCACAGATGAGCATGGTCAAAAAATTGCACAAGCAGCAAAGAGTGCAGGCAAGAGCGAAATGGAATATCTTAATGAAATGATTGCCGATGCAAAAGAGCTTTGGAAACTGCTTAAAATAGATTATGATAAGTTTATTAGAACTACTGATGATTATCACGTTAAGTCTGTTCAGAAAATTTTTAAAGAGCTTTATGATAAGGGCTATATTTACAAGTCTGCATACAAGGGAAAATATTGTGTGCCATGTGAGTCTTTCTGGACGGAATCTCAGCTTATTGATGGAAAATGCCCAGATTGCCACAGAGATGTAATAGAGCAAGAAGAAGAGGCATATTTCTTTAAACTTTCAGCATTTGGAGATAAACTTTTAGAATTATATAAATCTAACCCAGACTTTTTAAAACCAAATTCACGTGTAAATGAAATGGTTACAAATTTCATTAAACCAGGTCTTGAAGATTTGTGTGTTACAAGAACCAGTGTTGAATGGGGAGTTCCT
Source organism: uncultured Clostridia bacterium (assembly GCA_948434855.1). Lineage (GTDB taxonomy): Bacteria > Bacillota > Clostridia > Christensenellales > UBA1242 > RGIG1681. The sequence continues at coordinate 4,097 of CAOJFR010000006.1, forward strand.
GTAGATTTTGATCCAAAACACACAATTTATGTTTGGATTGATGCACTCACAAACTATATAACAGGGCTTGGCTATGGAACAGAAGATGATAGCAATTTCAAAAAGTTTTGGCCTGCAGATGTTCATATAATTGGAAAGGAGATTGTGCGTTTCCATGCAATTATTTGGCCTGCAATTTTGATGGCATTAGATATTCCACTTCCAAAGCGTGTGTTTGGACATGGTTGGTTATTGTTTGGTGGCGACAAACTTTCAAAGTCAAAAAGTGTTGCTTCTGCAGAATGCGTTGACCCAAGAATTCTTGCACCAAGATATACTTCTGATGCTGTTCGTTATATATTGCTTCGTGAAATTCCATTTGGTTCAGATGGTAACTATTCAACAGAGTTATTTTTAAATTTAATTAATAGCGACCTTGCAAATAATTATGGAAACCTTGTTTCAAGAACCCTTTCAATGCTTAAAAAATATAATGCAAGTATTGTCCCAGAAGTGGTTTTAGAAACAGAAGAAGAAATTGATAAAGAATTAAAACAAACCATAGCAAATTGCACCGAAGAAACAAAAAATTACATAGAATCAAACTTTGATGTTTCAAAAGCACTTGGCAGTGTGTTTGCAATTTTTTCAAAAGCAAATAAATATATTGAAGTGACTGAGCCATATCGCTTGGCAAAAGACGACTCTAAAAAAGAAAGGCTTAACACTGTTTTAAGAAATTTGTTAGAGAGTATTAGAATAGGTACAATTTTGCTTTCAGCATTTTTACCAGATGTTTCTAAAAAGGTTTTGGAAGCTCTTCATATAAATGATTTTAAATATGAAGATGTGAAAACAATTTATGGTCTTAAGACTGGTGACATTGTTGATGAACTTGGAATTTTATTCCCAAGACTTGATGTTGCAAAAGAACTTGAAGAGCTTGCAAAAATTGAAGACAACAAATAATAAAATGACACCTAATTTTTGGTGTCATTTTTTGTTCAAAAAAATTTTTCTTATCATATTATATAGAAAGGTGGTGAGGAAAATTAGCAAGTTAGAAATATATGTTAATGAGATAAAAAATAACATAAATTTGGTTAAGCGTTGTCTTAATAAAAATGAAAAATATTGTTTTGTTGCAAAAGCAAATTGTTATGGTCTGGGCATAAAATTGTGTGAGTATGTTGAAGATGAAGTTGACTGTTTTGCAGTGTCTTCAGCAAATGAGTTTTTAGAATTAAAAAAGATTGTAAAGAAAGATATTATTATTTTATACCCAATTTATGAAAACATAACTAATTGCATAAAAGAAAATGCAATTTTAACTGTGTCAAATAAAGAATGTTTAAAAAAACTTATTAGTAAAGTTTCTAAACAAAAGGCTATCTGCAGAATATTTTTAGCAATAAACACAGGCATGAACAGGTTTGGTTTTTCATCGTTAAGAGAATTTAGTGAATCTATTGAAATTATTAAAAAAACGCAAAACATAGAAATTTTAGGTGTATTTTCACACTATTATAGTGGAAATCAAGAAAATTGTGTTAATTTGCAAAATAAAATATTTAATAAATTTCAAAGATATATTGCTTCAAAAATATCTAATAGTTTAGTTTGTCACATTGCGGCAAGTGATGCTTCAATTAATTTTAATTATGAAAAGGATAAAAATAATTCTCTTGTCCGCATTGGCATGGGAAATTATTCTGATAAATATTTTGGAACAATAAAGCTTAAAAGCAAGGTTATTGAAATTCAAAAACTAAGAGCAGGCGATAGTGCTGGATATGGGAAAATTTTTACCGCAAGCTCAGCTTGCACACTTGCTGTTGTTGCTATTGGATATGGTGATGGAATTTTTAGAAACATAGTAAAAAAAGGTTATGTTTTAATAAACGATTATTATTGCAAAATTGTGGCGGTTTGCATGGATGCAATTTTAGTTGATGTTACATTTGCTGATGCTAAAATTGGCAGTGAAGTTTTACTTATTGGAAGGCAAAAGAAAAATCAAATTTTTATTTGTGATATTGCATCATGGTGTGATACAATTGATTATGAAATAATAGTTAGATTATCAGACAGAATTGAGAGAAAATTTATTGAGGAATAATTATGCAAATTATTACGGGTAAGTATAGGGCAAGAAAATTGGTTGCAGTTGAAGGTGATTCAACCAGACCAACTCTTGCAAGAGTTAAAGAATCTATTTTTAATTTAATTCAGGGCAAAGTTCAGGGAAGCAAAGTCTTAGATTTGTTTGCTGGAAGCGGTGCTTTTGGTGCTGAGTGCATAAGCAGATCTGCCGAGGAAGTGTGTTTTGTTGATCAAGAACAAAAAGCAATAAATGCAATAAAAACAAATACAAAAAAAATGTCAGAAAATTTTAGAATTATTAAGTCAGACTATCTTTCGGCATTGTCTAAGCTTTCAAGTGAAAACAAAACTTTTGATATTATTTATCTTGACCCACCATATAAAAGCGATTTTGCAATTACAGCCTTACAAAAAATATATGAGTTAAAATTGTTAAATGATGAAGGAATAATTGTTGTTGAACATGAAAGTGAAAATGACTTGCTAAAATTGCCAAGCTATTATATAATAGAAAAAACAAGAAAATATGGCATAGCTTATGTTGATATTTTACGTATGAAAGAGGAAAAATAAAATGGACATTGTTCAAATTATTGATGAATTAGAGCAAGAATTTATTGGTTCAAAAAATTTTTTATGGAGCAAAAAATCACTTATCAATATGGATAAGTTTGCTTCACTCCTTGCTGACCTTAAGGCTAACTTGCCTGAGGCAGTGCAAGAAGCTAGTTATGTCCTTTCAAAAAAAGAACAAATTTTAAATAATGCAAAAGCTGAAGCACGAAAAACCATTGCAGAGGCAGAGTTTAGGGCAGAGCAACTTGTTAGTTCTTCTGAAATCTTTAAAAAAAGTGAAAAAGAAGCAGCGGAACTTATGGAAAGCACTAATCGCAAGTGTGCAGAACTTTATAATGTAACAAAATCAAACATAGACAAGATGTTAAAGTCGGTTGATTCATATCTTGAGCAGAACTTACAAATTGTTAGGCAAAATCGCTCTGAACTTGAAATTGCTATAAATAAAATTCAAAATGAGACTTTTATTTCATCAGATGATGATAAAAGATAATGCAAAACAAAGTATCATAGAAAAAATAAAATGCACAAACTTTGCAAAGATAAAGCTTTGTGTTTTTATTTTAGCCTTTTTTAGAAAAGCCATTGATTGAAATATGATTGAAAGACCACTAAAGGAAAGTATTCCGCTGGCAAGCACAAGTGACATTCTGTCACTAAAAGTAGAAAGAGTTTTGGCTCCTCTAGTAACTTCCATAATGCCATAGCTTAAGCCACGAATGTAATCTGTGCTAATATGTAGTTTTGAAAATATCGGTGAGAGCGAAACTGTTATTAAGTCAAATAACTTAAAAAAATCTAAGAGTTCTGCTATTAAATAGAAAATGGTTATATATGCACCCACAATAAAAAGGGAATTTATTGTTTCATTAACGCACATTCCAACAATATTGTCTTGCTTAATAAATTTAACTTCACTATTTATAACCTTTGTTTCGTTTTTTTTCTTTGTGAAAAGATGATACATTATTCCAAGTAAAAGACTGGATAAAATGTGAGAAGCATATAAGATTATTCCAAAAATAAAATTGTTAAACATTATTGCACCAACAGTTCCAATAACAAAAATTGGTCCAGAGGTGGTGCAAAAAATGCTCATTCTTTTTGCATCTTGTTCACTAATTAAGTTTTTTTCATATAAGTCTGCAATAATTTTTGCGCCTATTGGGTATCCGGATAATATGCTCATTAAAAAAGCATAAATAGAAATTCCGGGTGTTCCAAAAAGTTTGTAGGAGAGTTTATCTAACTTGCCACAAAACTTAAACATTACGCCAAGCTCAGTTAGTAGTTTTGTTAGCAGCATAAATGGAAAAAGCCCTGGTAAAACAGAGAAGAAAAAAAGCTTAAGTCCAGATACTGTTCCAGAAGTAAATTTTTTTGGACTTGCAACTATTATCATCATAATGGCAAAGATTAAAATGGTTAAAATAGTGTCGCCTAAAAAGGAATAGTTTATATTTTTTTTACAATGTGATTTATACTTATAAAAAATTGTTGTGGTCATAATAAAATATATGCTAAAATAAAACTATAAATTAGGAGAAAATCATGATTAATGAATATAGATTTTTTCAAGAGTTTTTTGATGGACAAATTGTTAAGGAAGACTCAGAGCAATATAAGTTATTTAAAATTCTGTTGTTGTCGCTAACTTCTGTTGTTGGAATATTTTTGGTTTTGATGGGCTGGTGTTCCGTTGTTCCATTTGTTCTTTTAGAAATTGGAATGCTTTGGAACTTTTATTCTGGGCTTAGCAGAAAGATTTCTTTCCTATTATGCATAATTGTTGCATTTGCATACTTTTATATTTGTAGCAAATATGCTTTTTATGCAAACGCCTTGATTTATATTGCTTGCTATATTCCGTTTCAGCTTATTGCTAATGGAAAAGATTACTCGGATGGTGAATTTGTTCAAATTAGAAAAAAAATAACTGACTTAAATAAAATTTTATTTGTTGTATTCTTTGTTGTTTTAATAATTTTCTTATCATTAATGAGTTATGATTTTGGTTCAAGATTTATTGTATTAGATGTTCTTTCAGCTTCGCTTCTTGTATGCTCTGCACTTCTTAGAAATGAGAGATATTTAGAATATTATATTTTTAGAGTTTTTGCGTTGGTATTTAGCATCTCTCTTTGGATAATGGCGGCGCTAGAATATAATTCAATTGAATGTATAATGATAATATTAATGTATTTGGCATATTTAATTTTTGATGTTACCACCTTTATTTTTCAAAACAAAACATATGTTAATGAATATATGTTGCAGGTGGAAAAATATAATAAAATGATTAATGAAAAGCTTGTTGAAGAAAAACTAAAAGCATATAATTCAAAAAATAAAAACAGGGAACTATAAAAAAATAGTTCCTTGTTTTTTGTCTGAATAATTATAATTTTCTGTTATGGTGTTAAAGAGCAAACTTGCATTTAAGTCAATATCTATAACAAGTTTTTGAACTTCATCAAGAGATAAGTAATCCTTATTTGAGACTATTAAATTAATAGAGTTTTTGCTGATTTCACTAAGAATATTTTTATGCTCTTTTTTTATTGCAAGCACTTTGCAAACTGGTTTTGAAGTGTAGGCTTTTTCGGTAATATTTTTTGTAATGCCAAGAAGTGGATATAACAAAAGTTTGTTTACTCTGGCTAATCTATATCTTGGTGAGGAAATTTCATTAACCATTTCTGGTAGAGTATTATAACACTCTGATATCTTTTTTATTCTAAATTCAATGCCCTCAGAATAGTCATAAAAATTATTTAATTCAGATTCGTTTAACTTTCTAATATTTAAAATTTGCAGTAAATTTAGCATTTTTTGATGGTTTTTACTAAAAATTTCAGTACAAATTGCGTTTTTTGGCACAAATTCACTATATGACTCTCCATTTAAAATTTTATTTCTAATTGCACTTGCTGATAAAAATTTTCCACTTTGCTTCTCTGAATAATAGCCATTATCGCATCTTTTAATAGCCACAGGAATAAGTTTTGATTTTGTCTTTAAAATTGCTGTGAGATATTCTATCGCTAAAATATTATTAGGCTTGTTTAGAACATCCTCAATATTTTCTACATTAATATTTTTTGCAATGGCACGCTTTAGGGCAGTGTTAAAATTGATTCCATTTTGAATTTCGTTTTTAAAAGCGTTTTTAAATTCAACTGAGTTTTTAAACTTAAGTTCTGCAACTTGTTTTAAAATTTCAAGGCTTGTATTTTCAACTCCAAATGCAATGTGAGTGACACCAATGGCAGATAATATTTTTATTGCACCATAGGCAAAGTTTTCTGCATTGGAGCAAGCAAATATTGTTGGCAATTCAAGCACTGCAGTTGCACCTGCATTCACTGCATTTTTTGCTCTTATATATTTATTTTGAATTGCTGGTTTTCCTCTTTGCACAAAGTTTCCACTCATTAAACAAACAACATTAAGTCCAGTTTGTTTTTTTGCTTCACGAATAATATATTCATGTCCATTATGAAAAGGATTAAACTCTGAGATTATTCCACAAAAATTCATATACGCCCCTTATTTGCTTGAAAAATTTTTCATGCTGGTATAATATATTTAATTATAAGCAAATTTGCTTACAAATCAATCAAAACTAATATTTATGGAGAAAAACTAATGGCAAATGTATTTGATAAATTAATTGAAAAGGCAAAACACACAAACAAAAAAATTGTTCTAACAGAATCTGAAGACCCAAGAGTAATTGAAGCTGCTGGCAAGGCTGCAAGCATGGATCTTTGCAAAGTTATGTTGCTTGGCAAAGAAGAAGAACTTAAAAGTCATTTTTCAGAAGTGGCACTAAAAAATATAACTTTTATTGACACATCTGTTGCAAATGAAAAGTCAGCTGAGTATGCAAGTGTTTTATATGAACTTAGAAAGGCAAAGGGCATGACAGAAGAGCGAGCTAATGAACTTGTTAAGGATAAGCTAACCTATGCAATGCTTATGATTAAAACTGGCGATGCAGATGGTGTTGTGTCTGGGGCAATCACACATACAGCAGATGTTCTTAGACCAGCATTTCAAATTGTTAAAGTAAAACCAGGAATAAGCAAAGTTTCTTCAGTGTTTATTATGGAATCACCAGATGGATTAAAATATGGTGAAAATGGATTTTTAATTTTTGCAGATTGTGGGGTTAATCCAAATCCAACAGATGAAGACCTTGCAGAAATTGCAATACTTTCAAGTGAAACCGCAAAAAAACTTTGTGGAATGAATCCTAGAGTTGCTCTTCTTTCATATTCAACAAAATCTGGCGATGAAATGACAGATGAAAATGTTTGCAAGGTAAAAAGGGCAGTTGAAATTTTAAAACAAAAGGCACCAGAACTTGAGGTTGATGGTGAACTTCAGTCGGATGCTGCACTTGTTGAATCTGTTGCAAAAATTAAAGCTCCAAATTCTAAGGTTGCAGGTCATGCAAATGTTTTGATTTTCCCAGATTTAAATGCAGGAAACATTGCATATAAGCTTGTTCAAAGACTTGCAGGAGTTCAAGCAGTTGGTCCAATTTTGCAAGGACTTAATGCTCCAGTAAACGATTTATCTCGTGGAACAAGTGCAGATGAAATTGTTCTTTGCATGGCAATCACAACTCTTCAAGCAAAATAAAAAACGCAAAATTAATAAAAAATAAATGAAAAAAGGAAGTAAAATATGAAAATATTAGTAATTAATGCAGGAAGCTCATCCTTAAAATATCAAGTTGTTGATATGGAAATGGGAAAAGTTTTAACAAAAGGTTTGTGTGAAAGAATTGGTATTGATGGTAGACACACAAACAAAACAGATGGAAATAAGTTTGTAGAAGAAGTTGTTATGAAAAATCATAATGACGCAATGGAAGTTGTAATTAATTGTCTTTTAAGTGACAAGGTTCCAGCAATTAGTTCACTTAGCGATATTGATGCAGTTGGTCATAGAGTGCTTCATGCTGGTGAGCATTATAATGATTCAGTTGTTATCACTCCTGAGGTTATGAAAGTTTTAGAGAGTTTAATTCCTCTTGGACCTCTTCATCAACCAGCAAACATTTCTGGAATTAAGGCTTGTGAAGAACTTCTTCCAAACGTTCCACAGGTTGCAGTGTTTGACACAACATTCCATGCAAGTATGCCAGATTATGCATATAGATATGCAATTCCTAAGGAGGCATACACAAAATGGCAAATTAGAAAATATGGCTTTCATGGAACAAGCCACAAGTTTATTGCTGGAGAGCTTGAAAAGTTAATGGGTAAAAAGGGTAACTTTATTATTTGCCATATTGGAAATGGTGCAAGCTTGTCTGCAGTTAAAGATGGAAAGTGTATAGACACAACAATGGGCTACACCCCACTAGAGGGTGTTATGATGGGTTCAAGGTCTGGTGATGTTGACCCTTCAATTTGTGAAAGAATTATGAAAGAAACTGGAATGACAATTTCTGAAACCATTAACTATTTAAATAAAAAGAGTGGTTTGCTTGGTGTTTCTGGAATAAGTGAAGATATGAGAGATGTTGAAGAAGTTGCGTATGGTGAGCCTAGCGAAAAGCAAGCTGATGCACTTTTATCATTAAATATGCACGCATATAAAGTTAAAAAATATATTGGAAGCTTTTATGCAGCTCTTGGCAGTGTTGATGCAATAGCGTTTACTGCTGGTGTTGGTGAAAATGGTTGTGAATATAGAGAAATGGTGCTTTCAGGTTTAGAAGGTCTTGGAATTGTTTTAGATAAAGACAGAAACCTTAAAAACTTTAAAAGAGGCGAAGTTAACATTATTTCAAGCGATGATTCAAAGGTTAAAGTTTATGTTATTCCAACCGATGAAGAGTATATGATTGCAAAAGATACTGAAAGACTTACAAAAAAATAAAACTAATATATTTTATGTAAATTTTTTATGTGCCTAAAAAAAAGTAAATTATAATTGACAAACACCCTAAAGTGGTGTATTATAATCATGCTATGTTAGCTTTGGTGCTTAAATTTGTGCCAAACTAAAAATAAAAAACCAAAATGGTTAGATAGGAGGAATGAAAAATGGCAGTCCCAAAGCGTAAAACTTCAAAAGCTAAAGGAAGAAGTAGAATTGCAAATTGGAAAGCAACAGCTCCAACACTCGTTGAGTGCCCACAATGTCATGAATTAAAGCGTGCTCATGTAGCTTGCGGAAACTGTGGTTACTATGATGGAGAAAAGAAAATTGCAGTTAAATCTGACGAAAGCAAATAAATTTAAAATTTAAAGGTTGCCTTAATTTGGCAATCTTTTTTTATTGTAAAAAATAAATAATTTTGCTAAGTTTTATTATTTGTAAATATTGATAAATGCCTGAAATTATTTGAATTTAAATTTAAAATCATTTATAATAAGAGTGGTTTAATAGGAGAGCTTATGAAAATTGTAATTGATGTGCTTGGTGGTGATTATTCACCAGACGAAATAGTTAAAGGAGCAGTGACAGCAGTAAACTTAATTTCTGATGTCAGTTTAATTTTAACTGGTGATAAAGATAAAATTGAAAGCATTTTAAATGAACTTGGATATAAGGGTGATAGAATAGAAATTGTTCATGCCCCAGAAGAAATTTCATGTGATGAGTCTCCAACAATGGCAATTAGAAGAAAATCAGAAAGTTCACTTGTTAAGGCTTTAAACATTTTAAAAGAACAAGATGATGTTATTGGAATGATAAGTGCAGGAAGCACAGGAGCGGTTCTTGCTGGTGGTCTGTTTATTGTTGGAAGAATGGAAGGGGTTAAACGCCCAGCACTTGCACCATTTTTGCCAACAGTTTATAAAGATAGAAGAACACTGCTTATTGATTGTGGTGCTAATGTTGATTGCAAACCAGAATATTTGCAGCAATTTGCAATTATGGGTTCAATTTATGTTAAGGCTATGCTTGGAATAAAAAATCCTAAAGTTGGTTTAATTTCAAATGGAGTTGAAGACCATAAGGGCAATGAGCAAATTCATCAAACTTTTGAACTGTTAAAAAACACTAAGGACATTAACTTTGTTGGAAATATGGAAGCAAGAGAAATGCTTTCTGGTGAGTTTGATGTGCTTGTGTGTGATGGTTTTACTGGAAATGTTGCAATGAAATCTGCAGAGGGCACAATTAACACATTTACAAATGTGCTTAAACAAGAAATTAATGGTGCTGGACTTAGGGCAAAGCTTGGAGCTCTTGCACTAAAAAAAGTTTTCAAGAGTTTAAAGCATCGCATTAACTATACAGAAGTTGGCGGCTCACCATTTTTGGGATTGAATAAAATTCTTATAAAATCTCATGGTTCAAGCAAAGCCAAAACAATATACACCTGTGTGCTTCAAGTTTTGGAGATTCATAAGTCAAATTATATTGAACAAATGAGAAAAGGAATTGAGTCATCAAGCATATTGAGGGAAGATTAATGAAAAAAAATCTTGAAAACTTGCAACAAGTAGAAGAAATTATAGGATATAATTTTAAAAATAAAAAACTGCTTCAAACAGCATTAACTCATTCAAGCTATGCTAATGAGCATAGAGTTGAGTCAAATGAAAGGCTTGAGTTTTTGGGCGATGCGGTGATTGAGTTTGTTATTACAGAAATTCTATATTCAGAGTTTCGTGAGGCAGAGGGTGATATGTCAAAAATGCGTGCACTCATTGTTAGTGAAAAACCACTTGCTGAAACTGTGACAAGGCTTGGATTAGATAAGTTTTTAATTAAGGGTGTTGGTGAAAGCAAAAACACAACTGAGTCTAAAGCAATTAAGTGTGATTTGTTTGAAGCAATTTCTGGAGCAATATATTTGGATGGGGGGATTGAAGAGGTTAAGAAGTTTTTTAACCTTTCATCAAGACAACAAATTGAGAGTCTAAAACTTCATGGTTATGTTGATGACCCAAAAACAAAGCTTCAAGAAATGTTAAAGCAGGCAAAAATTAATTATAGCACAAACAAAATGGGTGAAGACCACAAGCCAATTTATAAAACCACAGTTTTTGTTAATGGTGTAAAGATGGGCAGCGGAATGGGCTCAAACAAAAAGCAGGCAGAAGAGCTTGCTGCGAGTGAGGCAATAAACAATCTAAAGAAAATATAGGTAACTTTATGAATTTTGAAAAGATAGACATATATGGCTTTAAGTCATTTGCAGATAAAGTTGAAATTAAATTTGAACCGGGCATAACAGCAATTGTTGGTCCTAACGGATGTGGAAAAAGTAATGTTGCAGATTCCATTCGTTTTGTTATGGGTGAACAAAGTGCCAAACAAATGCGTGGCTCATCAATGTTAGATGTTATTTTTAACGGAACTGAAAAAAGAAAAGCCCAATCATATTGTGAGGTTTCGTTATTTTTTGATAACTCTGCTAAAATTTTTAAACTTGACTATGATAAGGTTATTTTAACCAGAAAACTTTATAAAAGTGGTGAGAGTGAATATTCAATAAATAAAAATGTTTGCAGAAGAAAAGATATTATTGATGCATTCCGTGATATTGGTCTTGGAAAGGAAAGCTATTCTGTTATTGGTCAAGGAAAAATTGATAGTATACTTTCTGCTAAACCAGAAGATAGACGAAATGTTTTTGAAGAGGCTGCGGGCATATCTAAATTTAAGGAAGAAAGGAATAGTTCTGAAAATAAGCTTGCAAATGTTAATGATAACTTAACTAGAATAAATGATATTTTGTCTGAGCTTGAAAAGCAAATTGGACCATTAAAAAACCAAGCAGAAAATGCTAAAATTTTTGTTGGGCTTTCAAACAGATTAAAAGAATTGGAAATTTCAATTTATGTTTATGGTTATGAAAATTCATCATCTGAAAAACAAAAAATCAATGATATAATTGCGTCAATTGATGAGGAGCTTGCACTTAGACAATCTGAGTTTGAGAGTGCAACAAAAGAATATGAACTTAGTCAAAATCAAATTGAAACATTAGATGAATCTATAAATGAACTTAGAAATGAGCTTTTAAATTTGTCTGTTGCTCTTGAAAAACAAAATGGTGAAATAAGACTTATTGACCAAAAAATTTCAATACTAAAAGAGCAAAATGAAAAGTTAACAGGTCAAATAGAACATGGCAAATTTTTGCAAGAAAGCAATTTAAAAGAGACTGAAAAACTGCAAAATGATAAAAAATCATGTGAAAATTATATTCAAACTCTTGAAATTGAACTTAAAGAGCTGGAATCAAACTTTAATTTAACAATGGAAAAGCTTAATCTTGGTGTTGAGAATGTTCAAAGTGTTGATGAACAATTTTATAGTGTTATTGAAAAACAAGGAGACATTAAGTCTTCACTTTTAAAATATCAAACAGAGCTTGAGTCGTTAAAGGAAAAAAATAGTTCAATTAGTGAAGATAAAGAAAGTTTGGATGAAGAGAAAGTAAAACTTCATGATAAGGCAGAACATTTAAAGAAAGAAATTGCTGTGTTAAATGCAATGATTGAAACAAAACTTTCAGAGCGTCGTGAGATAGTAAATGAAATTAATAACATTAATTGTGAAATTAACAATGTAAGTGAAACAATTGAAGAAAAGAAAGCAAAGTATCACACAGACCTGAGTAAGTTTAATGTGCTTTCAGAAATGAAAGAATATAATGAAGGCTTTGTGATTGGTGTTAAAAGACTTTTAGAACAAGCCAAAACGGGTTCATCAGTTGGTGGAAAAGTTATTGGTGTTGTTGCAAGCCTTATGAAGGTTCCAGAAAAATATGAGGTTGCAATTGAGATGGCTCTTGGCAGCAGTGTTCAAAACATTGTTACAAAAAATGAAGAAGATGCAAAGGGTTTAATAGAATATTTAAAATATAATAAGTTTGGTAGAGTAACATTCCTTCCAATCACAAGTGTTAAAACAAGAGAAATATCTTCGTTTGCTCAGTCTAAGCTTAGTATGACTGGAATTTGTGGAATTGCGAGCGAACTTATTGAATTTGATGAAAAATATGAAAAGATATTTAATAGTTTGCTTGGTGCAACTGTTATTGCAGATAACTTAGATAATGCCACAGCTTTTGCTAGGGCAACTGGCTTTTCTGTTAAGGTTGTAACCCTTGATGGTGATATTATTAGTACTGCTGGTTCAATGACTGGTGGAAGCAGAAAAGACAACGCAGGTGGTCTTATTGGAAGAGATCGTGAAATTGAAGAACTTAAAAATAAACTGCAGAATTATAAAACGGATATTTTGGAGCTTGAGCAAAAATATAACAGCTTGAAAACAGAGCAATCAGAGCAGTCAGAACTTTTATCTAAAAAAATAGATGAGATTCATGAATATGAAATGAACAAGGCAAAGCAAGAAGAAATTGCAAGCACTTATGAGGCACAGGAAGATGAGCTTGCAGAAAGAATTTCTGAAGTTAGAGTTGCACTATCTGTTAATCAAGATAAAATGGATTTTGTGCAAAGACAAATTGAACTCATTTTGCAAGAAAGCGAGCATGTTAGTGCTGCAAAGTCGCAGGCTAGTGAAAGCAAACGTCAGGCTAATGATGATTTTGGAAAGCTCAGACTTGTTCGTGATGAGCTTTTTGAAAAAATTGGTGACATTAGACTAAAAATAGAAACAGAAAAAAATAACCTAAGCGTCATTGAACGAAATTTAGAACGAATTTTTGTATCTTCGGCAGAAAATGAATACCGTACAAAGGAGACTTTGTTAGAGGTTCAAAAGAATAATCAAGAAATTGACAATTATAATCAAAAAATCAGTGAAATAATGTCAAGCAGTGAGTTTTCTGCAGAGGGCAAAAAAGTTGATGCAGTCAGTGAGAAAATAAGCGAACTTACTGCAGAGAAGAAAATTGCTCAACAAAAAATGAATGAAGCTGACGGAAATAAAATGTTGCTTGCTGGAGAAATTCAAAGAGCAAGAGATAGAAGAGCTAAAGAAGAAAACGCAATAGTCAAAATTGATAGTGACCTTGAAAATATGCAAAATCGTGTTTGGGAAGAATATGAACTTACATATGGCGATGCCAAACTTCAGGCTATTGAGAACTTTGATATAAAAGAGGGTACTGCAGAGTGCAGCGAAGTTAAGAAAAAAATTCAACGTCTTGGAAATGTAAACCTTTCTGCAATAGAGGATATCAAGACTGTGTCTGAGCGTTATGATGACTTAAGCAAGCAAAGAGATGATCTTGTTAAGGCTCAAGAAGATTTAAGACTTATAATTAAAAACTTAACTGAAACCATGGAAGAAAAGTTTAATAATTGTTTTGAAGAAATTAGACAGAACTTTAGAGTTATATTTAGAGAACTTTTTGGTGGTGGAAAGGCTGATATTTGTCTTGATGATGAAAATAGTCCGCTAGAGTGTGGAATAGAAGTTATTGCAGAGCCACCGGGTAAAAAGCTTCAAAGCATAACGCTATTATCTGGTGGAGAAAAAGCACTTACAGCTGTTGCAATACTATTCTCAATTCTAAAACTTCGCCCAATGCCTTTCTGTGTGCTAGACGAAATTGAGGCAGCTCTTGACGATGCCAATGTTGAAAGATATGCTAAATATTTGCATCGCTATAGTGGAGATACACAGTTTATTGTCATCACTCACAGAAAGCCAACCATGGAACTTGCTGATGCGTTGTATGGCGTAACAATGGAAGAAAAAGGTGTGTCAAAAGTTGTTTCAGTAAAACTTTCAGATGCTATAAAGCTTGATGGCGGAGAAGCATAAAAACGCAAAATCAATCGTTAAAAACTGCATTTTTACTTATAAATTGCAGTTTTTGCGAAAAAATATATTGAACTAGGAGTTATTATGGGATTTTTTCAGAGGCTTGCAAATGGCTTAAAAAATACTAAAAAATCCTTTTCAGAAAAGCTAAAGTATGTTTTTACTGGAAATGAAATTGATGAAGATTTTTTTGAAGAACTAGAGATGATTTTGGTTAGTGCAGATATTGGTGCTATCACAACTGAAGAAATTTTGGAAGAGCTTAAAACAAAAATTAAGCAAAATAAATTCAAGAAAACCGATGAATGTAAAAATTTGTTAAAGGAAATTTTGACTGAAAAATTAACCAAAGAAACAGAAGAATTTTCTTATCCACTTGCCATTATTGTTGTGGGTGTGAATGGCGTTGGAAAAACAACAACAATAGGAAAACTTGCAAGTAAATTTTCTGATATGGGAAAAAAAGTTGTCATTGCTGGAGCCGATACATTTCGTGCTGCAGCAGGTGATCAGTTAAAAGTTTGGGCTGATAGAGTTAAGGCAAAATATGTTTCTGGAGATGCAGGGGCAGATGCTTCTGCAGTTGTGTTTGATGCAATAAGTTCAGCTAAGGCAAAAAATGCAGATGTGATTTTGATTGATACAGCAGGAAGGCTTCATAATAAAACCAACTTAATGGAAGAACTAAAAAAAATTGGAGGTGTTGTTTCAAAACAATATCCAGAAGCAGAATATCATAAAATGATTGTCATTGATGGAACAACTGGACAAAACTCACTTAGTCAAGTCAAGCTTTTTGACGAAGCAGTTGGACTCACTGACATTGTTGTAACAAAACTTGACGGCACAAGCAAGGCAGGATTTGTTTGTGAGCTTGCAAGTGAACATCCTGATGTTGATATTAGATATATTGGTGTTGGCGAAACAGCTGATGACCTAATTGAATTTAATGCAAAAGAATTTGTTGATGCAATTTTTGATTAATCGGTGAAAATAAAGCATCTTATTGTGTAAAAAAAAATCCTAACACACTATTTACGAAAAAGTAAATTGTGCATTAGGATTTTTTTGTGCCTTTCAATATACTTCATTTTCGCCGTTTAAATTGGCAGTATATGTTATAAACCCAGAAAATTGGGGGCATTATGTTTCTAATATTATTTTTTAATCTTCTTCACCTAAAAGATAACCAGCTGATATGCCAAAATATCTTGATAGAATAATAATAACTTCAGCACTTGGAACTCTTTGGCCACTTTCATAAAGAGATATAGCACTCCTGCTAATTCCTGTTTCTTTTGCTAAGTCTTCTTTTGTTAAGCCCTTTTCTTCTCTCAATTCCTTTAATCTCTCAACAAATTTATTCATTATATTTCTCATATTCAAATTTTATCACAATTGTAACACAAATACTTGACTCGTTACAATAGTAACATATATAATTATAATGTTACTATTATAACGAATATATCTACAGGAGTAAATTATGAAACAAAAATCAGCAATAATGCAAATGTTTTATGGAGAAAGGGGAAATTTTGAATTTATTAAGCATTCAAGTGAATACTTTGATTTGTTGGGCGAAGTTGGTGACTTATATGATAAAATACAGCAAAAGCTTGAAGATCTGCCAGAAGTGTTGGAACTTTTTAAAAAGTATGAGGAAAAAGAAGGTGAACTTGAATGTCAAGCTATAGACGATTATTTTTTGGAAGGTTTTAGGTTTGGAGCATTAATGGGCATAGACATTTCAACTGTTCCAGAAAATAAAAATTAATTTTGCTTAATGTTAATAAAGTGTTGACAAGTGTAAATAAATATTATATACTAAGTAAAGTAAAAATGCTTTACAAGGAAAGTTTATGCAAATTGAAGAACACAATAGTTTAATAGAGCTTTTTGATATTTATGGAAAATTGCTATCAGATAGGCAATATGAAGTCATGGATAAAGTGCTAAACTTAGACCTTGGAGAAAGTGAGGTTGCCGAGCTATCTGGCTATTCAAGACAGGCGGTTCATGATGCAATCACAAAAGCAAAGAAGCAATTAAACGAGTTTGAAGACAAATGCAAAATTGTTACAAACTTAAAATCTTGCAAAAATTTGCTTAACAAGGCAAAAAATGAACTACAAAATAGTGATAAAGATGCTGCTAAAACTTTAGTATGTGATATAATTAATTTAATAGAAAAATTATAAGGAGAATAACTTTGAGTTTATTTGAATCTTTAGGCGATAGATTAAACCACATTTTTTCAAAACTCACAAAGCATGGCAAACTTACAGAGCTTGAAATTAAGCAGGCTATGAGAGAAGTTAGGGTTGCGCTTTTGGAGGCCGATGTAAACTTTTTGGTTGCAAAGGACTTTATAAATAAGGTTTCAGAAAAAGCAGTTGGTGAAGAAATTTTAAACAGCTTAACTCCGGGTCAACAAGTAATTAAGATTGTCCGTGATGAGCTTATTAGTTTAATGGGCGAAACAAATGCAAAGCTTGAAATAAGTTCAACCCCACCAACAATTATAATGATGTGTGGTTTGCAAGGTGCTGGAAAAACTACAATGTGTGGAAAGCTTGGTGCCAACCTTAAAAAGCAAGGCAAAAAACCAATGCTTGTTGCAGCCGACATTTATAGACCAGCTGCCATTGAGCAGCTTAGGATTGGAGCAAAAAATGCTGGTGTAGATTTTTTTGAAAAAGGTACAACAAATCCAGTTAAAATTGCAGAGGCAGCAATTGCTCAGGCAAAACGAATGGGCAATGATGTTGTTATTATTGATACAGCGGGAAGGCTTCAAATTAACGAAGAGTTAATGAAAGAGCTTGAAAACATAAAAAAGCAAGTTAAGCCTACAGAAATTTTGCTAACCATTGATGCAATGACAGGTCAAGAATCTGTTAATGTAGCAAAAGAGTTTAATGAAAGACTAGAAATTTCAGGCGTTATCGTAACAAAACTTGATGGTGACACTCGTGGCGGTGTGGCTCTTTCAGTTAAAGCAGTCACAGGAAAGCCAATCAAATTTTGTGGAACTGGTGAAAAAATAGGCGACATTGAACCATTCTATCCAGATCGTATGGCTTCAAGAATTCTTGGCATGGGCGATGTTTTAACGTTAATAGACAAAGCTCAAGCAAATGTCGATGAAGCCCAAATGAAAAAGATAGAAGAAAATATCCGCAAAAACACATTTACCTTTGAAGATTTCCTTATTCAATTTGAGCAACTTGGAAAGATGGGAAATCTTGCAGACATTGCAAGCATGATTCCAGGAATGGGTACAAAATTTAAGATGGCTGATATTGATGAAAACAAAATAAAAAAATATAAAGCAATCATTCAGTCAATGACAAAAAAAGAGAGAATGAACCCAGACCTTATTAAAGCGGGCAACCGAAAGAGAATTGCTGCTGGCAGTGCCACAACAATTCAAGAAGTTAACTCGCTCATGAAGCAGTTTGAGCAAACCAAGCTTATGATGAAAAATATGAATAACGGAAAGCTTCAAAAAATGCTTGGAGGAAAGTTTAAATTTTAGTAGTGATTCATACCAGCAAAAGCTGTGATGATAAATAAAAAACATTGGAGGAAGAAAAATGGCAGTAAAAATGAGACTTACAAGACTTGGAGATAAAAAGTCACCTTTTTATCGTATAGTTGTTGCAGATTCAAGAGTTGCTAGAGATGCAAAATATATTGACTTGATTGGAACATATAATCCACTCACAAATCCAGAAGAAGTTAAAATTGATGCAGAAAAAGCAAAAACTTGGATTAATAATGGTGCTCAACCAACAGCAACAGTTAAAGCACTTTTAACTAAAGCAGGTGTAAGCGCAAAAGCTGAAAAGAAAGCTAAGGCAGAAAAACCAGCAAAAGCTGCAAAGGCACCAAAGGCTGAAAAATCAGCAGAAAAACCAGCTGCAAAAAAGACAACTACAAAAGCTGCAGCAAGCAAAACCACAACAACAAAGGCCAAATCAACAAAGTCAGAAGAAGTAGCAGAATAATAAATTCGGTGGTGAAAAATGAAAGAATTAGTTGAATTTATTATAAAAAGCTTAGTTAGCAATCCGGATGTTGTAGAAATTTCAGAAGAAGAAAAAGAGCGTGAAACAGTCTACACAGTAAAAATTGCTGAAGAAGATTTTGGAAAGATTATTGGCAGAAGTGGAAAGGTTGCAACTGCAATCAGAACAGTTGTAAAAACCTCTGCAAAAAAGAATAACAAGCGTGTATTTGTTAAATTTGAAAAATAACCAAAAGTTAAAAATTGAGTAAATAACTTTGTTACTTCAAAAAAGTCAAGACAGTCACTTAGGTTTACTAAGCTCGTGCCTTGACTTTTTCTTGTGCCTCGTTCTTTACTCAATTTTTAACCTTTGGAACCAGCGGTGAAAATTTAGCACTATGCTTTGTTTCTAAAAAAAACTCTAGACAGTCATGTAGGTCTACTACACTCCTGCCTAGAATTTTTTTTGAGACTTGCCTAACACTGAATTTTTGCCATAAATTTTTGTATTATCAATTTTTTCTATTAACATATTTTAAATTATTGCTAAATTTACAAGTTTGTGATATATTATTTTTATTAATGTTTAAGGACAAAAATTATGGAACAAATTACAATTAATCAATACAGAAATAATGATTGTGGAAGTTTAAGAATTTCTGATGCAGGCAAGGTTGTTACACTTGCTGGTTGGGTAGATTCAATCCGTGAGCTTGGCGGTTTAACATTTGTTGTGCTTCGTGACACATATGGAAAAACCCAAATTGTTTTGAATGATGAGTTTAATAAGACTAATAATGTTTCTATTGGAAAAGAAGATGTAATTTCAGTTACTGGCGAAGTTGTTGAAAGAGTAAGCAAAAACGCAAAAATGACCACTGGAGATATTGAAATTATTGCAAAAAGCGTAAAAATGCTTGGAAAATGCACAGAAGCTTTGCCATTCGAAATAAAAAACAGTGAAACCGTTGCAGAGGATATTAGGCTAAAGTATCGTTATCTTGACCTTCGTGCGGATTATAATCAAAAGATGTTAAAGCTTCGCAGTGACCTTTTACTATTTATTCGTGAGTATATGCATGGTCAAAATTTTACAGAAGTTCAAACTCCAATTTTAACTGCTTCAAGCCCAGAGGGTGCAAGAGACTTTTTGGTTCCAAGCAGACTTAATCCTGGAAAGTTTTATGCACTTCCACAAGCACCACAGCAGTTTAAACAACTTTTAATGGTATCTGGAATCGATAGATATTTTCAAATTGCACCATGCTTTAGAGATGAAGATGCAAGGGCAGATAGAAGTCCAACAGAGTTTTATCAGGTTGATATGGAAATGGCTTTTGCAACACAAGAAGATGTGTTTGAAGTTATGGAAGGATTGTATAAAGCAGTCTTTGACAAATTTACGGATAAAAAACTCACAGTTCCGTTTACAAGGTTAAAATTTGAAGATGCAATTCGTGATTATTGCACAGATAAGCCAGACTTAAGAAATCCGCTTAAGGTTGTGGATGTAACAGAAATTTTCAAAAATACAACTTTTAGTGTTTTCCAAAACCAAACAATAAAATGCATTAAGGCAAAAACTGACGGCAAACCACGCAAGTGGTATGACAAGCTCACAGAATTTTTAAAGTCAAGAGAGGCGAAAGGTCTTGCATATTTTGTTGTTGGTGAAAATGATGAACTCTCTGCAGGTATATCAAAATTTGTTACAGATGAAGAAAAGTCTAAGCTTAAAACTCTAACAAACTTTGAAAATGGCGACACACTATTTTTTATTGCTGATGAAAAAGAAAAAGCAATCAAATATACAAATGTGCTTAGAAATGAACTTGGAAAAGAGTTAAATCTTATTGATGAAAATGACTATGCTTTTTGCTGGATTGTTGATTTTCCATTTTATGAGAAAGATGAAAATGGCAATGTTGCGTTTGCACATAATCCATTCTCGCTTCCACAAAGCAGTTTAGAAGAAATTAAAAAAGATCCATTTGCTGCACTTGCTTATCAATATGACTTAGTTATAAATGGTTATGAAAGCTTGTCTGGTGCAGTTCGCAATCATGACCAAAATATGATGGTAGAACTATTTAAGCTTGCAGGTTATGATAAGGAAGTTGTTGTAAATAAATTCCCAGCACTATATAATGCCTTTTCATATGGTGCACCTCCACACGCAGGCGCAGCACCAGGCTTTGATAGACTCATGATGCTATTAACACATAACGAATTTATTCGTGATGTATTTGCTTTTCCAATGAACAAAAATGCACAAGACCCACTTTGCAATGCTCCAAATGTAGTTGATGAAAAATTACTTCGTGATGTTCATATAAAGCTTATAGAAGAATAGGTAAAAACTTCTTGGATTTCCAAGGAGTTTTTTCTTGTTGAAAATAAAAAAATATTATATAATGAAACTATAATATGTTGGGGGAATCATGACAACAGAATATATATTTTCGCAAGTTTTTATTGTCCTAAGTTATTTGTTTTTAGGCTCAACTTATTTAATAAAAAACAGGAAAATAATTTTAGTATTTAGCTTTATATCTTTAATTGCCAATGCTATAAGTTTTTATTTATTGGATACAGCAATATCTGGTTTTGCAATGTGCTTTGTTGCAATATTTAGAAATATTTTGCTTTTGGTTCAAAACCATTTTGATAAAGATAAAAAGAATAAGATTATAGACTGGTCAATCTTTGCCATCTTACTAATAATTACAGGCATTGCAGCATGGAAAACTTATATTAATGTTTTGGGTCTATTCTCTGTATTTGCAACCTTTATATATACAGTATCAATTTGGCAAAAGAATACAATTGTTTATAAAATTTTAGGAATAATTTGCAGTTGTTTTTGGATTGGTTATGACATATTTGTATGGTCAATTTTTGGGATTATATGTGAAGGAATTTTACTTATTTCAGAAATTGTTGGTTTAATTTTAGCAGTTATAAAATCTAAAAAATTAAAGCATAATTTGCAAGCAAATTTTAATGAAAATATTAATGAATATAATATAGAAAAATAAATATACGGAGCAAGTTTTATGGAAAAATTTTGCATAGGAAAAGCAGTTAAATTACATGGTTATCTGGGTGAATTTAAAATATCAACAAGCTTTGATAAAGATTTTGATATAAAAAAAATCACTGTGCTTTTTGATGAAGAAAATAGAGAATTTAATGTTAAGCGTATATTTAAAACAACAGATGGAATTGTTGTTTCGCTTGACGGAGTTGGACTAGAAAACGCAAAAACAATGATAAATAAGTGGTTTTTTATTGATAGAATGTTAATTTCTGGTAAAATTTTATTTGAAGACTTAAAACATAGTGATGTTTATTTAGACAATGGAGAACTTATAGGAAAAGTTACAGACGTTCAAGATTTTGGCTCTGCAGAAGTTATTTCTGTTATTCAGACAAGCGGCAAAGAGCTTATGTTTCCAAATGTTTCGGGAATTATTATTAGTTTTGATTATATAACAAAAAAATTAACTATTAATAGGCAAAAATTATTAGAGGTTTCAGATTATGAAAATTGATATATTAACACTTTTTCCTGAAAGTTTTGCTCCACTAAAATCCAGCATTCTGGAGCGTGCAAAAACAAGTGGAAAAATTGAAATCAATCTAATTAATATTAGAGATTTTTCAAAAGATAAGCATAAAAAATGTGATGATTATACCTTTGGTGGTGGACCAGGAATGCTTATGATGCCACAGCCAATTTTTAATGCATTTAAATCAATAGAAGGATATAAAAATGCATATAAAATTTATCTTAGTCCAAGAGGCAATGTGTTTAATCAAACAAAAGCAAAAGAGCTTTCAAAGCATGAACATATGATATTTTTGTGTGGACACTATGAAGGCGTTGACCAAAGAGTTATAGACACTTTTATTGATGAAGAAATTTCTATTGGAGATTATGTTTTAACTGGCGGAGAACTTCCTGCAATGGTTGTTATTGATAGCACGTGCAGACTTGTGTCTGGAGTGCTTGGCGGAAACGAATCTGCAGAAATTGAAAGTTTTGAAAATAATCTTCTTGAATATCCACAATATACAAAACCTAGAGAATTTATGGGTATGGAAGTTCCCGAAATTTTACTTTCTGGTGACCACAAAAAAATTGATAAGTGGAGATTGGAACAATCAGAGCTTATAACAAAGCAGCGTCGTCCGGATCTATATGAAAAATATAAGGGAACCAAGAAATAAAGTTTATCAAAATAGTATAAAGAGGAAATATTGAAATGTCAAAAAATGAGATTGCAGATAATGTAACTGAAAAGAAAATAAACTGGTTTCCAGGACATATGAAAAATGCTCTTCAAGATATTGAAGATAATAAAATCACCATTGCTGATTGCATTTTATATGTGCTTGATAGTCGTGCACCAACAGCTTGTATAAATCCAAAGGTTGATAAAATTGTTCATCATAAACCAATTATTTATGTGCTTAACAAAATTGACCTTGCAGATGAAAAGCGAATTGAAGAAATTCAAAAAGAATATGAGGCAGAAGGCAAAATTACAATCACTTCAAATTCAAGCAACAATCAGTTTAGGGGTGCAGTTAAAAATGCACTTAAAAAAGTTTTGTCTGATAAAATTTTAAGAAATAAAGATAAGGGAATAACACCAACATATAAGGTGCTTGTGCTTGGTGTTCCAAACACAGGGAAAAGCACACTTATTAATATGCTTAGTGGTGAAAGAAAAACAAAGGCAAGCAATACCCCAGGTGTAACAAGAGCAAATCAGTGGATAAGGATTGATGAGATGTTTATTTTGTGTGACACCCCAGGCATTCTTTGGCCAAAGTTTGACGAAGAAATTTCTAAGAACCTTGCATACATTGGGTGCCTTTCAGATAAACAGTTTGATATGTCTGACCTAGGCTATGAACTTATGAAAATTTTATATGAAAAGTATCCAGAAAATATTAAGCAAAAATTTGATGTTGATTATGAATTTAACGATTTTATTGAGCTTTATGACCGTTTTTGCATTAAAAGAGGCTTCATAATGCGAAAAAATGAAATTGATTATACTCGTGCTGGCAAAGCATTTATTGATGATTTTAGAGCTGGAAAGTTTGGAAAAATAACATTGGAGTAACTAAATAGTGGCAAAAGAAAAACAGGAAATTGATAAACTAAAATTTGAAAAACAAGAGCTTGCAGCTGGCAAAAAACTTATTGCTGGTATGGATGAAGTTGGAAGAGGTCCACTTGCTGGTCCAGTTTGTGTGTGTGCAGTAATTATGCCTTTAGATGATATTATTGAGGGCATAGATGACAGTAAAAAGATATCTGAAAAAAAACGAATGTTGCTTGCAGAACAAATTAAAGAAAAGGCAATAGCATATTCAATTAGCATGATAGATGAACAAACAATTGATAAGATTAACATTTTAGAAGCAACAAAACTTTGCATGGTTAAGGCGCTTGATGGATTAAAAATAAAGCCAGACATTGTTTTGGTTGACGCCATAACAAAACTTGCAACAAACATTCCGGTGCGTGGAATAGTTAAGGGTGATTCACTTAGCTATAACATTGGTGCTGCAAGCATACTTGCAAAAGTTACAAGAGATGAATACATGAAAAATCTCTCTAAAGAGTATCCAGAATATGGCTTTGAAAAACATAAGGGCTATGGAACAAAGGAACACATTGAAGCTTTAAAGAAAATTGGACCTTGCATATATCATAGGCTGTCATTTTTAAAATTTTTGGAAAAATAATTATGTTTAATGAAAACACATGGAAAGATGGTGAGTTAAAAACTCAAGAGTATATGAAAAGAGCAGGGTATAAAATTATTTATACTAATTTTGGGTGCGTTGGAGCGGAATTAGATGTTGTTGCAATTTTGCCAAAAAAGATTCAAGCAAAACAATTAAAAGAAGAATTTAAGGAAAAAATAAAGTTACAGCAAAATGTAAATATTAAGAAAATGTATAAAAAAAATTTAAATTGTATGCTAAAAGATTTAAATGACATATTGATTATAACAGAAGTTAAGGCAAGAGCGACAGATAAATATGGCAAAGGTGTTGAGGCAATAGATAGCATAAAAATGTATCATATGCGAAATGGTGCTGATTTTTTGCTTAGAAAGCGAGAATTTGAGGGTTTGCAGGTAAGATTTGATGTTGCAAGTGTAGATAATGGCAAACTAACCTATATTGAAAACGCTTTTTGACAAAATAAAAAACAAAATTACAAAAAACACTTGATTTTTAAAATATCCTATGTTAAACTAATCGGGTGAAAGGAGTGGTCCTCTGCACCAAAGAGCTAGCACGAACACTCTAAGCATTCTAAAAAGGAGGCAAACCTATGAATATTATAGACTCACTTGAAAAAGAAGGTATGCGTGCTGATGTTCCTGAGTTTAGAGTTGGTGACACTGTAAAAGTATTTGTTAAAGTTGTTGAAGGAACTCATGAAAGACTTCAGGCATTTGAGGGCACGGTTATAGCTCGCAAAAATGGTGGCATCAGAGAAACATTCACAGTTCGTCGTATTTCATATTCAATTGGCGTAGAAAGAACTTTCCCAGTTCATTCACCAAAAATTGACCATATTGAAGTAGTGAAAAGAGGTATTGTTAGAAGAGCTAAATTATATTACCTTAAAGGCAAAACTGCTAAAAATTCAAGAATTAAAGAAAAGAAATAAAATAAAATTTAAAGGAATATGCAATATATTCCTTTTTCTTTTGCTAAAATTTTCGTGTGTGTGCTATTATATATTTGGAGAAATTTTATGTTTTCAAAAGTATTAAGTTTTGGACTTATTGGTCTTAAAGGTTATAAAATTGATGTTGAGGTTGACACAAATCAGGGCAAACCATCTTTTGATATAGTGGGCTTGCCAGATGCGGCGGTTAAAGAATCAGGGGAAAGAGTGCATTCGGCAATAAAAAACTCTGGCTTAAAATATCCACTTAGCAGAATCACTGTAAATTTAGCACCTGCAAATGTAAAAAAGGCAGGGGCAAATTATGACCTTCCGATTGCCTTAGCACTGCTTAGGTCAAGTTCACAAATTTCTGGTGAAAAAATCTCAGATTATGTGATTATTGGAGAGCTTGGTCTTAGTGGTGAAATAAAGCCAGTTGCAGGAATTTTGCCATCACTTATATCAGCAAAAGAAAAGGGCTATACAAAATTTATAATTCCTGAGGGAAATAATAAAGAGGCAAGTTATATAGATGGCATAACTGCATATGCATTTTCAAAGCTATTTGATGTTGTTACGTTTTTAAATGATGCAATAGATTTTTCGCCTGTCAGTTTAAATGAATGGAATAGTGAGGATCCAGAAAAAATTATTGAAGATTTTTCAAGAGTAAAAGGTCAAAAGGCAGCAAAGCGAGCAATTGAAATTGCTGTTAGTGGCGGGCATAATATTTTGATGGTTGGTCCTCCTGGTGCAGGAAAAACAATGATTGCAAGATGCATTCCAGGCATAATGCCTAACCTCAGTTTTGATGAAGCATTAGAGATTACAAAAATTCACTCTGTTGCAGGAGAGCTTAATCTTAATAAGGGAGTGATTAAAACAAGACCATTTAGAAGTCCACATCATACTGCTTCAACAGTTTCGCTCACTGGTGGTGGAAAGGATGCAAAACCAGGTGCAGTAAGTTTGGCTAGTGGGGGCGTTTTGTTTTTGGATGTGCTTCCAGAAAATTAAATACAAACCCAAGAAAAAAAAAGACAGCCCGTATAATATGGGGTAATTAAAGTTTCTAGTGCGAGTGGCACATAATAATATCCTGCAAACTTTATGCTTGTTGCAAGCATGAATCCTTGCCCATGTGGAAATTATGGAAGCAGCACGGCGGTGTGCACTTGTTCACCAAGTCAAATTCAAAATTATTTAAAAAGACTTTCTGGGCCATTGCTTGATAGAATAGATTTAAAGATAGATGTTGAAAGAGTAACATTTTTAGATATAACAACAAAGTCAGAAGAAGAGCCAAGCAGTGAAATAAAAAAGAGAGTAGACAAAGCTCGTGAAATTCAAAGACAAAGATTTAAGGGTTCAGGAATTTATACCAATGCAAAAATGAACACACGAATGATAAATGAGTTTTGTAAGTTAGACGCAGAATCGGAAGAACTTATAAAAATGGCATTTGATAAGTTTGGAATTTCTGCAAGGGGCTACACAAGAATACTTAAAACAGCAAGAACAATTGCAGATTTAGATGGTTGTGAAAATATTAATTCATCGCATATTGCTGAGGCTCTTGCATATAGAAATTTAGATAAATTTGGATTATAGGTGAAGTATGGAAAAATCAGAACTGGCGCTTATTTGGTTTGATTATAATGGATATTCATTTCAAAAAACTGAAAAGATTTTAAAGAAATTTAAAGAAATTGACCATATTTTTGATAAAAATATAGTTAAAAATGCGTTTTTTGATGATTTGGGTTTGCCAGAGTTAAAAGGAAAATTGTTAGATTTAGATGTTTTAGAGTTTGAAGAAAAGATTAATTTAGAGTTATATAAATATAATCTTTCAGTGATAACATTTCTTTCAAAAAATTATCCTGAAAAACTAAAAAATATTGCAGACCCACCACTTTGTTTGTATGCTAAGGGTGATGTTAGTTTGCTTTCAAAAAAATCAGTTTCAATAATTGGAACAAGAAAGCCAACAACTTATGGAAGGATTGTTACAGAAAAATTTACAAAAGAGCTATCTGAATCAGGGCTTGTTACAGTTTCAGGATTAGCTTATGGAATTGATACGCTTGTTGCAGAAAACACAATTTCAGTTGGTGGCAAAACGATTGCAGTTTTGGCTGGTGGTTTAGATTCAATTTATCCAAGTGCAAACACTGGGCTTTCAGAAAAAATTGTAAATAGTGGTGGACTATTAATTTCTGAGCATAGAGTTGGCGACAGACCACAAAACTATTCTTTTATAAGCAGAAACAGAATTGTCTCTGCACTTGGTTTAGGAACTCTAATTATAGAGGCTGGCAAAGCCAGTGGAACAATGACAACTGCAAGGTTTGCCATAGAGCAAGGCAGAGAGCTTTTTGTTGTTCCAGGTAATATAAATTCACTTCAAAGCGAGGGCACAAATTCACTTATAGATGAAATGCCAGACACTTTTACAATTTCACCAAATAGAATTTTATATAAACTAAATATTAAAAAGAAAGTGACTGAGCATAAGTCTGTTAGTCAAATAGATTTATCTGAAACAAGCATTTTAGATATCTTGTCAGAAGGCGAAGCAAGTTTTGATGAACTTGCAGAAAAAACCAAACTTTCGGCATCAGCGCTATCACCAAAACTTATAAAAATGGAAATGTTTGGGTTAATTAAACGTGGCTCTGGCAATACCTATTACAAAGTGTAATAGAATTTTTAATGATTAAAAATAATTTAAAATAAGCAAAAATTGTTCATTTTACACATTTGACAAATCAAACTGGCTTGTGCTAAAGTTTATAGGAAACCTTTTGGAGGAGACATGAAAGATTATTCAAAAACAATAGAAACTGAAAGATTAATTCTCCGCAAGTTTAAGCTTAGTGATGCAGAAGATATGTTTAAAAACTATTGTGGAAGAGAAAAGGTTACTGAGTTTGTATCCTTTGATACTTATAAATCTGTTCATGATGCAGTTGAATATCTAACAAACAAAGTGCTTCCAGAATATGATGAAGAACATAAATATAGATGGGCGATAGAGCTTAAAGAAACGCATGAGGTTATTGGTTCAATAGATTGCGTAGGAAAAACTCATATTGAAAGAAAGTGTGCTGAAATAGGCTATGTGTTGGGAGATCAGTTTTGGGGCAAAGGCATAATGCCAGAAGCAGGCAAGGCTGTTATTGCATACTTGTTTGATGAAGGCTATGTTAGAATAGAAGCAGTGCATGATATTAACAATCCAAAAAGTGGCAGAGTAATGCAAAAAATAGGCATGGTGCATGAAGGCACAATGAAGAAAGCACGTTGCCACAAAAAATGTGGAGAGCTTACATTTATTGATTGTGAGCTTTATGCAATAATAAATCCAAAATTTGTTTAAAACAAAATATAAAAATTGATGGGAGAGAAATAAAGTTTATGAAACTCGTTCTTATTGAAGGTCCTGGTAAAAGAGATAGTGTTCAACATTATTTAGGTAATGATTATAAGGTTATGCCAACATTTGGGCATTGCCGTGATTTGCCTGTAAAAACTTTGGGTGTAGATGTAAAAAATAATTTTGCGCCAGAATATGTTGTTGTTCCAGATCACAAAAAATATGTAGATGCAATAAAAAAAGAGATGAAAAATGCAGAAGCAGTTTATTTTGCTTCCGACCCTGATCGTGAAGGAGAGGCAATCGCTTGGCATATGTGTTATCTTCTTGGCATTGATCCAAGCAAGGCAAACAGAATTACATATAATGAAATAAGTGAAACTTCTGTTAACAATGCAATAAATAATCCAAGACCAATAGATGATAAACTTGTTAATGCTCAGCAGGCAAGAAGAATTCTTGACAGACTTGTAGGTTATAAAATTTCTCCAATTCTATGCAGAAAAATTCAGAATAAGCTTTCAGCTGGTCGTGTTCAATCCGTAACACTCAGACTTGTAGTTGACAGAGAAAGAGAAATTGAAAACTTTAAGCCAGAAGAATATTGGACACTTCACATAACATTAAAAAAGCAAGATGGCTCAGAAGAAACATTTAAGGCAAATTTAAATCTTCCAAAAGACAAAACAGTTAAGTCTAAAGAAGAGATGGATAAAATCATCGCTGATATAGATGGTGGAAAGTTTGTTGCAACAAATGTAAAAAAATCAGTAACAAAATCTTCACCAAGTGCACCATTTACCACTTCAACAATGCAACAAGAGGCATTAAATAAGCTTGGCATGAACTTAAAAACAACTTCAGCAACCGCACAGGTGCTTTATGAAGGTGTTGAAATTGCCGGCAGAAGTGGCAAAGTTCCACTTGTAACATATATCAGAACTGATTCTGTTCGTATTGCACCAGAAGCGCAAGCTAAAGCAAAAAAATATATAACAGAAAAGTTTGGAGAAAAATATATTGTTGAAACTCCAAGAAATTTCAAAAACAAAAAAGATGCACAAGATGCGCACGAAGCAATTCGTCCAATTTCGCTTGATAGACGTCCAGAAGATTTAGAGGGCAAAATTCAAAAGAATGAGTATAGGCTTTATAAGCTTATTTATGATAGATTTTTGGCAAGCCAAATGGCTGATGCAAACTATGATTCATTATCAGTTGATATAGAATGTAATGGACATAAGTTTAAAACCACTGGCAGAGTTATGACTTTTGATGGATATACAGCAGTTTATAATAACCAAACGGCAGATGAGAATGATGATAAACTCACAAAACTTCCAAAAATTGAAGAGAATGATACATTTGACATGATTGATAAAAAGCCAGAGCAAAAATGGACAAAGCCACCTGCAAGATACACTGAGGCAAGCCTTGTTAAGGCGATGGAAGAAAAGGGTATTGGTCGTCCATCAACTTACACTCAGTCAGTAACAACACTTTTTACAAGAAATTATGTTGAGAGAGATGGAAAAGCAATTATTCCAACAGAGCTTGGAAAACTTGTTGTAGATATGCTCATTAAATTTTTCCCAGATATTATGAACATAGGCTTTACTGCTGACATGGAAGATAAGCTTGATGATATTGAATATGAGGGTAAAGATTGGCATACTGTGCTAAGCGAGTTTTATGGAGATTTTGAAGAATCAGTTAAGGCTGCGGCAAAAGATGGCACAAAGTCTAAACTTCCAGAAGAAATTACTGATGAAATTTGTGACAAATGTGGTTCACACATGGTTATAAGAATTGGCAGATTTGGAAAATTCTTGGCTTGTCCAAATTTCCCAAATTGCAAAAATACAAAACCGCTTGAAGAGGCAATGCCACTTGTTGCAAAATGCCCAGTTTGCGGAAAAGCTGTCAAAAGGCTAAAATCAAAAAAAGGTAAATTCTTCTATGGTTGTGAGGGTTATCCAGATTGCTCATTCATGTCTTGGAATATTCCAGCAAATGAAAAATGTCCACAATGTGGCGAAGAGTTATTTGTAAAGTTATATAAAAATTTAAAAGTAGTCTCTTGCGAAAAGTGTGATTATTCAAGAAGAGAAAAAATTGAAAAAGCACAAGCAGAAGAAACATCTGCAGAAAATGAAGCAGTTAATGAGATTGATATATTAAATCAGTTAGATGAACAAAATGAACAAAAAAGTTAATGTAATAGGTTTGGGGCTTGCTGGAGCAGAGGCCACATACCAACTTAGCAAAAGAGGAATCTTGGTTGATGCTTATGAAATGAAGCCAACCAAGTTTTCTCCTGCACACGAAAGTGAAAATTTTGCAGAAATTGTGTGTTCAAATTCTTTTAAGAGTGCGGACTTGGGCACTGCATCAGGATGCTTAAAGGCAGAAATGAAAGAGCTAGATTGTTTTATACTAAAAATTGCAGAGCAAACAAGTGTTCCAGCGGGCTCTGCTCTTGCAGTTGATAGAAACAAATTTAGCGAGCTTGTAACAAAAGAGTTATCAAATTTAAGTGGAGTTACAATCCATAGAGAGGAAATAACATCATTAGATTTGTCTGTTCCAACAATTGTTGCAACAGGTCCTTTAACAAGCGATGGCTTGGCTAAAGAACTTAAAAATGTGCTTGGCTCAGATAACTTGCATTTTTATGATGCGTCTTCGCCAATTATTGATAGTGAAACTTTGGATAGGTCAAAAACTTTCACTGCGGGCAGATATGGCAAAGGAGAGAGTGACTATATAAATTGCCCAATGGAAAAGGAAGAATATTATAATTTTGTTGATGCTTTGGCTTCTGCAGAAAGAGTAGAACTTCATCAGTTTGAAAAAAAAGAAATTTTTGAAGGTTGTATGCCAGTTGAAATTATGGCAAGTCGAGGCAGAGATACGCTTAGGTTTGGGACACTCAGACCTGTTGGTCTTCAAAATGATGACGGAACCAGACCTTTTGCGGTGGTTCAGTTGAGGAAAGAAAGTAACACGGATAGCTTATATAATATTGTTGGTTTTCAGACAAATTTAAAGTTTTCCGAGCAAAAAAGGGTGTTTTCTATGATCCCAGCACTCAAAAATGCAGATTTTATAAAGTATGGAGTAATGCACCGCAATAGCTATATTAATGCTCCAAGGCATTTAAACCAAGACTTTAGTGTTAAGGGAATAGATAATTTATATATAGCAGGACAGCTCTCTGGCGTTGAAGGATATATGGAGAGCACGGCCAGTGGGCTTATTGCTGGCATATTCCTTGCAAATAAAATTCTGGGAAAAACTCTTGCGTTTCTTCCAAAAACAACTATAATTGGAGCTATAGCAAACTATTTAGTTTCGGCAGATGAAAAAGGCTTTCAGCCAATGAATGCAAATTTTGGGATTTTGCCAGAATTAGATGTTAAGATAAAAGATAAGTCGCTCAAGAAAAAGGCATACACTGAAAGGGCGATTGAGAGCATAAAAAAATATAAGGAGACAAACAATGGAGTTTAGAGGAACAACAATAATTGGCGTAAAGAAAGACGGAAAAATTGTGCTTGCTGGTGATGGTCAAGTAACAGCTGGTGAGCATACAATTTTCAAGGGAAACGCCAGAAAGGTAAGAAGAATTTTTAATGATAAGGTAGTGATTGGTTTTGCTGGTTCAACTGCTGATGCATTTAATCTTTCAGAGCATTTTGAAAAGATGCTTGAAAAATATTCAGGCAACTTAGAGAGGGCTGCAGTAGAGCTTGCACTATTATGGCGAAGCGACAAAGGCATTCGTCAGTTAGATGCAATGATGATTGCTGCAGACAAAAAACAACTTTTAATAATTTCAGGTAATGGTGATGTGTTTGAGCCAGAAGGTGGTGTTTGCGCAATTGGTTCTGGTGGAAACTATGCTCTTTCAGCAGGTAAGGCACTTTTTGAAAATACAAACTTAACTGCAAAAGAAATTGCAGAAAAGGCAATGAATATTGCGGGTGAAATTTGTGTGTATACAAACAATCACTTAACTATAGAGGAGGTGTAATTATGCAGTAGAATTATCTTCAAAACAAATTGTTGGTGAGCTTGATAAATATATAATTGGTCAGGACGAAGCAAAAAAAGCGGTTGCGATTGCACTTAGAAATAGATATAGAAGAAGCCGTCTTTCATCAGAGTTAAGGGAAGAGATTACACCAAAAAATATAATAATGGTTGGTCCAACAGGTGTTGGTAAAACTGAAATAGCGAGAAGGCTAGCAAAACTTGTAAAAGCGCCACTTGTAAAAGTTGAGGCAACCAAATTCACAGAAGTTGGCTATGTTGGAAGAGATGTAGAGTCAATAATCAGAGACCTTGCAGAGGTTTCAGTTCGTCTTGTTAAAAAAGAAAGGTTTGATGAAGTTCATGAAAAGGCAGAAAAAGCCACTTATGAAAGGTTGATTACCGCACTTTTTGCACAATATAAGGCAAAGTGTCCAGAAAATTTATCTGATGCAGAAGTAAGAGAAAAGATTTTAGATGATTTAAAAAATCATAGATTAGATAATGAAATTGTTGAAGTAGAAGTTCCAGAAGAGCATAATCCACAATCAAACATGATGCAAGGCATGGGCATGATGGAAATCAATATTGGTGAAATGCTTGGTGGGATATTACCAAAACGCAAAAAGAGAAAAAAGATAGCAGTTGTTGATGCAGAGCATATATTCCTTTCAGAAGAAAGTGAAAAACTTATTGATATGGACAATGTTTCAACCGAGGCAGTTCGTAGAGTAGAGCAAGATGGTATTGTATTTATTGATGAAATTGACAAAATAACAGGCAAGGGTGGCGGACATGGTCCAGATGTTTCAAGAGAAGGTGTTCAAAGAGATTTGCTTCCAATAGTAGAAGGCTCAACAGTAACAACAAAATATGGTCCAATAAGAACAGACTTTATATTATTTATTGCAGCAGGAGCTTTCCACTTTGCAAAAATTGAGGACCTAACTCCAGAGCTTCAAGGACGTTTTCCAATTGTAGTAAATTTAAATTCAATCACATATGATGATTTTGTAAAAATATTATCAGACACACAAAACTCACTTTTAAAGCAATACACGGAGCTTCTTGCTGTTGATAATATTAAGCTTAACTTTGAAAAAGATGGCATTGAAGAGATTGCAAAAATAGCAGTACTTGCAAATGAAACCAATGAAAACATTGGTGCAAGAAGGCTTCATTCAATAATGGAAACTTTGCTAGAAGACGTAAGCTTTAATGCAACTGGAGACCATCCAATAATTGAAATAAATGTAAATAAAGAATATGTTGATGAACATCTTTCAAACATATGCAAAAAATTTGACCTCAGCAAATATATTCTATAGTGATTGCACAAAATAATTTTAGGAGGAAAGTTATGGTAAATGCAGGAATAATGGATTCAAAAGAATTAAAGAATATGTTGTCTCTTCATGAAATTAGTGTTATAGATTTTTCAGCAAAATGGTGTGGACCATGCAGAATGATGGCTCCAATAGTTGAAGATGCTGCCGATAAAAATAAAGGTAAATATTATTTTTATAACATAGATATTGATAGCAGTGAAGAGCTTGCAAGTGAATATAAAATTCAGTTTGTCCCAACTTTTGTTGTTTTCAAAAGGGGCAAAGAAGTTGCAAGAACATCTGGTTATATGGATTATGAAGATTTTATAAAATTTATAGAAAACGCAATAAAGTAAGCTGATAAAATTATCAGCTTTTTATTTTTTGCAAAATTTATATAATTTTTGGGTCAAAATGAATGAAAATTGCTATAATTTTGCGTTTTTTTGTGAAAAATTTATAAATAGCTATTGCAATTTAAATGAAATAGTTATATTATAGTAATATCAAAAAGGGGAAGATTATGGAAGAAAAAACAATATATTTAGATTATGCAGCAACCACTCCAATCCTAACAGATGTATACAGAAAGATGCTTGAATGCTATTCAAGGTTCAATGGAAACAGCTCAAGTGTCTATAGTTTAGGAAGAGAGGCAGATGGCGAGCTTGAGGCTGCAAGAGCAAAAGTTGCAAAGGCAATAGGGGCTAGTTCAAGTGAAATATATTTCACATCAGGTGGAACAGAGGCAAACAACTGGGCAGTTAAAGGAATTGCCAGAGCAAACAGGTCAAAAGGAAATCATATAATCACATCATGCATAGAGCATCCATCAGTTCTTGAGTCTTGCAAAGAACTTGAAAAAGAAGGCTTTAAGGTAACATATATTCCTGTAGATTCAAATGGTGTTGTAAACTATTCAGAAATAATTAAGTCAATAGGGCCAAACACAATTTTAATTTCAATCATGATGGCAAACAACGAGGTTGGTTCACTTCAACCAATTCGTGCCATAGCAGAGCTTGCAAAACAAAATGGAATATATTTTCATACTGATGCAGTTCAAGCGCTTGGTCAACTTGCAATAAATGTTAAAGAGCTTGGTGTAGACCTAATGACAATCACAGCACACAAAGTTTATGGACCAAAAGGTGTTGGTGCACTTTATATTAAAAAAGGAACAATTATCAGCAAAATCATGTCTGGTGGAAGACAAGAAAAAAACCTTAGAGCAGGAACAGAAAATGTGCCACTATGTGCAGGTTTTGGTGTTGCTTGTGAATATGTCACAACTGAGCTTGAAGAAAAGGTTAAGGAAGTTAGAATTGTAAGAAAATATTTCCAAAAGAAACTTTCAGAAGCTGTTCATAACATTTCAATGAATGGTCATCCAACACAAAGACTAGCAAACAACTGTTCAATCACATTTGAAGGCGCAGAATCAGAGGCAATTGTAATGATGTTAGACAGCGTAAATGTTTGTGCATCAATTGGAAGTGCTTGCGAGGTTGGCTCAAATAAACCATCTCATGTTTTAATCGCAATGGGAAAAACTCCAGAAGAAGTCCGTTCAACTGTCAGATTTACTTTTGGTGCAGAAGTAACAAAAGCCGATGTAGATGACGCAATTGAAAGAATAAGAAAAGTAATCAAAAAACTCAGAAGCGTATCTGCAATAAGAATATATAAGAGTAAGGTGGAACTATAGTATGTATTCAAATAAAATAATGGAAGAATTTTTAAATCCAAAAAACTATGGAGTAATCAGAGGCGCAAGTGCTGTTGGTAAAGTCAGCTCAGATGAGGGCGGAGAAATTATAAAAATTTATATTAGTGTAGAGAACGGTAGAATATCAGAAGCACAATTTCAAACTTTTGGAGGAGTTGTTGCAATTGCTCTAACAAGCTTTGCAACTGCATATTTAACAAGTAAAACACTTTCAGAAGCTGAAAGAATAACTCCATCAGATATTTTAAGATTATCTGGTCCAGTTCCAGAAGACAAAAACTATATTGCAACACTTGTTGTAAGTGCAATCAGAAAGGCAGTTTCAAATTTCAATAACAAAAATTCATCAGATGATTAATAAAAAAGAGTCAAAGTTTTTGACTCTTTTTATTGTACAAACATAACTTTAAGTGAATAAATATTATCAAAAATAATTATAATAAATTATGTAAGTTTAATATAAGTTAATGCAATAAAGCTAAATAAAATTGCTTGCTTTAACATAAAATAAATCATACCAAAAAACACCAAAAAACGCAAAATTATCCTTAAAAAAATAAAATTTGCATCAAAAATAGCTAAAAATGTATAATTTTAGTTTAAATTCGCAAACTAGCATCAGGAGGTATATAATGGGAGATTTCTGTAAAGGTGTAGCATATGGCATGGTGGCAGGTGTGTGTGTTGGAGCCATTATTGTTGCAAAAAACAAGAAACTTGCAAATCAAATTAAGTCAAAAATGCAAACTGCTGAAACCAAACTTATGGATGCTAAAGAGATGATTGAAGAAAAAATTCAAGAGGCTCAAGAACAAAGCGAAAGTTCAGGTCAAATGAGCACTGAAACTGCTGGTGGCAAAAAGTCTAAAAACTAATAAAAAATAGTTGGACATTTATATTTTTTATGTTACAATTATGGTAGAGATTATGAGGAGTAATTTGTGAAAATAATAGCTCTAGACATTGGCACAGTAAGAATTGGTATAGCTGCTTCCGATATAATGGAAATCATTGCTTCGCCTTGCACTGTTTATAGGCGAACAAAAAGTCTTGCAGCAGATGTTAAAGCGGTTTCAGAAATTATAAATAATCTTTGCGCTGGAGAGATAGTCATTGGGTTGCCATTAAAGTTAGATGGCACAGAAGGTTCAAGCGTTGCCATGGCAAAAGAATTTGGCACAGAGCTTGAAAAATTTGTCAACATTCCTGTGGTATATCAAGATGAAAGGCTTTCAACTGTTTCGGCTGAAAGGGTGCTCATTGAGTCAGGAATGCGAAGAGAAAAACGCAAGGACAAAATAGACAGCGTTGCAGCAACCTTTATATTGCAAACTTACCTAGATAAAAAGAGCAACTTAAAGGCATAAAACATAAAAAATAGGAGAATTATTATGGCAGATGAAGAATTTTTAAAAGATGAAAACCTTCCAGATTCACTTGAGCATATGGAAGAAGATGATGATGATGTGGTAACACTTCTCTCAGCTAATGGTGAAGAGATTGACTTTGTAGAGATTGCAGGCATTGCATACAAAGGTTCATTCTATGCAATTTTGCAACCAGTAGAGCTTCTTGATGGTATGGATGATGATGAAGCATTAGTTTTCAAAGTAACAAGAGGCAAAGATGGCGAAGACAAGTTTGAAATTGAGCTTGATGACAGCATCATAGACGCTGTGTTTGCAGAGTATAACAAACTTCTTGATGAAGCGCTTGCAAATAAAGATTCAGACGACGACTCTGCCAAATAAATTTAGTGAAATAAAACAAAATTTTAAGTTCGCATTTTTCTTGCGGACTTTTTTATTGAAAAAATTGTCAGTGCTCCGAGACAAATTTTCAAAATCATGTTATAATTGAGTTAACGAAACGGGTGTGGGTGGATTGTTAAGCAGGGAGTATTAAAAAATAAAAATACAATATTGACAATCGGTTATAGTGGTGATAAAATAATTTTGTTTAGGGAGGTTTGCTATGAGAAAAGGATTAAATAAAAATTATCTAAATATAAGGGTAAAACCAATGATAGAAACTCCACAAGTTGATGTTGTTCATATTGGGAAAATAATGGACAATATAGATATAATAGTCGGGGATACAAAGTTTGGTCATAAGTTAGTTAAATTTGATGATGACAAAATGAGTTTTATAAATGACGAAACAAATGAAGTTTGGAACAGGTTTTTTAATTCAGTAACTGATTTTACCAATGGCACAGCAGTTGTTCAAGATACTGCTGGCATCTATCACTTAGCAACACCAACAAGATATATCTTTCTAAGTGGAAACAAATTAGAAATTGAAGATCAAAAGAGAAACTTTTCAGATTTGTGTTATGAAAAACCAGACATCTTTATTACACATTTCTTTGACAAATGTGAACTTGCAACTTCAAAGGAACTTAGAAACCTTGCTATAGAAATGATAAAAGTTGCAGTTTTAACTGGAAGGTTATTGCCAAAGGAAGCAGACAATTTATTAAAGAGAGTTAAATCAATAATTGGCAGACGTTCAACAAAATCACAAACAGAGAGAATTATGGATAGGTTAACTGATTTCCAAAATACAGATGTAGAAGAATTCTTGAAAAAATCTTTTTAAATTGCAAGATAAAAAAGAGGCAAACCCTCTTTTTTTGCTGCAGTTTTTTATTAAAAATATAATTAGAATTAAAAATTCTCTTGCTTTTTTAAAAGGCTTGTGTTATTATTCTTCTATCACACATTTGCGTGGATGTTTTTGGTGTTGCACAAAATTAAATTTTTATGGTTTTGTGTTCCAAATTCAGTTGAAGCGTAGAGAGGGATAAACAAAAAGGAGAAAAATAAAAATGGCAGTTGTATCAATGAAACAACTACTTGAGGCAGGTGTTCACTTTGGTCACCCAACAAGAAAATGGAACCCAAAGATGAAAAAATACATTTTCACCGCAAGAAATGATATTTATATCCTAGACCTTGAGAAAACAGTAGTTCTTATTGACGAAGCATATGCTTTTGTTAAAGGAATTGTTGAAGCAGGCGGAAACATCCTATTCGTAGGAACAAAAAAACAAGCAAAAGAAGCAGTTATTGAAGAGGCTCAAAGAGCAGGAATGTTCTATATGGGCAACCGTTGGCTTGGCGGCACACTCACAAACTTCAAAACAATTAGAAGCAGAGTTGACAGACTTGCAAAATTAAATCAAATGGAAACAACAGGTGAGTTTGACCTTCTTCCAAAAAAAGAAGTTTTAGAGCTCAAAGCTGAAAGACAAAAACTTGAAGATAACCTTGGCGGTATCAAAGAGATGAGAAGTCTTCCTGCAGCATTATTTGTTGTTGACCCAGGCAAAGAATATATTGCAGTTCGTGAAGCAAAAAGCCTTGGAATTCCAATCGTAGCTTTAGTAGACACAAACTGTGATCCAGATGATGTAGATTATGTTATTCCAGGAAACGATGATGCAATTCGTGCAGTTAAACTTATTGCTGGTGCAATCGCAGACGCTTGTATTGAAGCAAGAGAAGGCGAAGAAGGACTTGCAAGAATTAAGGCAGCAGAGGCAGCAGCCGCTGGTGAAACCTTAGAAGAGACTGCAGCAGATTCTCAAGAAGAATCTCAAGCAGTTGAAGCTATTTCAGAAGAACCAAAAGCAGAAGTTCAAGAATAATTAATAAGCCTCTAAAAAAGCGTAAAGCGCTTATATTAGTGCAATATTATAAATTTAAAAATTAATATAGAGTTTAAGGAGAAAAATTATGGCATTTACCGTTAGTGATATTACAACGCTCAGAGAGCAAACAGGTGCTGGAATGCTTGATTGCAAAAATGCACTCACAGAGTGTAATGGAGATATGGGCAAAGCAGCAGATTGGCTCAGAGAAAAGGGAATTGCAAAGGCAGCAAAAAAAGCATCAAGAATTGCAGCAGAAGGTTCAGTTTTTTTATACAACCACATGAATGGAAAAATTGGTGTTATGCTTGAGCTTAACTGCGAAACAGACTTTGTTGCAAAAAATCCAGATTTCCAAACACTTGGTCATGACATTTGTTTGCACATTGCAGCAAATGCACCAAAATATGTTTCAAAAGATGAAGTTGATGATAGCGAGCTTCAAAAAGAGAGAGAAATTCTCAGAGCACAAGTTATCAATGAAGGCAAGCCAGAAGCAATGGCAGATAAAATTGTTGATGGAAAAATTAGCAAATACTATAAAGATGTATGTCTTTTAGAGCAAGACTTTGTTAAAGACCCATCTGTTACTGTTAATCAGCTTATTAGTGATGCAGTTGCAAAAATTGGTGAAAAGATTTCTGTTCGCCGTTTTGCAAGATTTGTTATGGGCGAAGGTCTTGAAAAGAGACAGGATAACTTAGCAGAAGAAGTTGAAAAGCAAATTAAAGGCTAAAATTTGCCAAAATTGCTTTGTTTCTATAAAAAAATAAGACAGTCACTTACCGTTTAGTAAGCTTCTGCCTTATTTTTTTTATGAGCCTCGCACTTCAACAAATTTTAACCTTTAATTACTTAAGTTAAAAATCTATTTATATGTTTCTAAAAAAAATTATTCATGAAAATTCTTTATTTTTATTTATTTTCGCCCATTGACAAAGTTATATTTCCACCTTATAATAAAATTAATAAAGTTTTTATTGGGGAGGAATTTATGGCAGTTAAAGAAAAAATATCTGAAACATTAGATGAGCTAGAAAATTCCAACTCGGGCATAGTTTTAAGATTTGAGGATATTCTTGCAGGAAAGTCTTTTTCTGAAATGAAAAAAGTAGCTGAAAAATTAACTAGATTTTATGAAGAAAGTCTGGAAAACAGCTTAAAACAGCTATATTTTTATGCTGAAAGTGATAAAAATGCGATTAATGATGCCGAATACTTAGAATATTTGCATATTATGGATTTATTAAGAAAGCCACAATCTTGCCTTAATAAGTTTGAAATAGAAAAACTTTTTAGTGTTTATTTAGATGGAATTAAGCATAATTATGGACCATTCACAGATAACAATCATAAAATTTTTTATGCAGAAGAATATAATCTTAATGATGCAATTTATGATAAGGATATTTTAAGGGGAATAATTGCAAGGATTCCTGACGTTATGTTGCTTCCAAAAAAAGTTAGACTTGAAAGAGAAATAAAAGAAAAAGAAACACAGTTAGAAACAATTAAAAGTTTTAACAAAAATAACTTTTCGTTTGCTGTAAACAAAAATGTATTTTTTCAAAATTTTGCAGAGATAAAGAGCTTTCTAAAAAAGTTGACAAACTTTGGAAAAAAGTGTGAGCTTGTTATTGATGATGATGGTCAAATTGTTTTGCCAAACAACTCAAAATCAGAAGTGCCATATAGTTATAACAGTTCTCAAATGAAGATGTTTAACGAACTTATAGAGAAGTCTTTGGTTGAAAATTTGTGGTTTTCAGAGTTTTTTGAAGAGCGATTCATCCCAACAAACAGGTCAGCTCTTTGGTCATACGATTATGTATATGAAGCAAATGCTGAAAAAAAATTTATTGCAAGCTATATGCAAGATGCAAAGCTTTCACCCTTTGAAACAGTTTTAGAAGCAAACAGACAAATAACAAAATCAAAATATATTGGAACTGCAACCAACAGTGAAAAATCAAGAACATTTTTAACTGCAATGGATGCAAGAGTGTTTGATACAGAACTTATGCCAGAATTAGCATTTGTTTGCACAGGCTATGCAAGTTTTGCAAAGGCAATTATGGATGAAATTGGCAATAAAAACATCAAAACAACACTTGTTCCAATAGATTTTTATTATAAAGGGACATCTCGCAAAAAATATTCAGCAACTCATCTAGCCGTGCTTATTGAAATAAAAGATGAAAAGTATGCTATTGATGGGGCTTATATTTGGGATCCAACTTGGAGCATAAATACATTAGATTTTGTTCTTAGTCCAATTTCAGACTTAAAAAAATTCAAAAAAATATATGCAAACATAGACCATAGAAATAAGTCTAAAATAGAAAAGTTTATTGTGTCTCCAAGAGAAGAAACAATGCCAGAAGACAAAGTTATAAATAGTGTTTATGATGAGTTTATTGGCTTAAATAATGCAATTCCGCTTGCAATATATAGAGAGGCACTTGGTGAAGTATTTAATAAACTAAGGGGTTTAAAATATTTTTCAGAAGTACATTTTTTAAAGAAAAATAATAATGAACTAATAAATAGCATTTTCAATGAAACAGCCCTAAGTTTAACAATGCTTAGTCCTGAAAATGCGGATAATAGCTTTTACAAAGAGATGAGAGATTATTATTTAAAACATGAAAAGCTATATCCAAAATGGTCTGAAAATTGGCTAAAATATAATGAAAATCATAAACTTAAATAATTTATAAAACAGGTTTTGTAATAAAAGCCTGTTTTTTTGTGTGTTTTCAATAGTTGACGCACAAATTTGATTGATAAATTAAATTTTTTTTAGTATTATATTATTTAGAAAAGGAGAAAATTTTTTTATGAATATTCAAAATGAAAATGTAGAAATGATTTTTATGGATTTTGCTGAAGCGCTTGAAAAAGCTGTTAGTCATTATACAGGCGAGCTTGCAAATGTTAGAGCAGGCAGAGCAAACCCACATATATTAG
>CAOJFR010000007.1 GCA_948434855.1 uncultured Clostridia bacterium
ATATTTTGGTAGAACTACTTATGGTCTCATTATCTGAGTATGGGTGGTTCATGGCGTCGTCTTTATATATGCCCTCTATTTTGTAGCCGTCTACACCCTTTAAAATGCTTTTGAGTTCGCTGATTTTTGTTCCGTCTGCTATGGTGAGTGAGTAATCTGGAACACCATCTATTCCGCTGCTTACTATTACATTATATTTGTTATTTGATGTGCTGGCACCAGCGTCATCTTTTCCACCTGTTAGCGTGAGTGCTGTT
Source organism: uncultured Clostridia bacterium (assembly GCA_948434855.1). Classification (GTDB taxonomy): domain Bacteria; phylum Bacillota; class Clostridia; order Christensenellales; family UBA1242; genus RGIG1681. Next base: position 258 of record CAOJFR010000007.1, read on the forward strand.
GGAACAGCGATTGCTGCAACCGCAACTATGGTTGCTACTCCTATTACTACTTTTTTTGCTTTTCCAGTTCCTCTTGTTTTATTTTCCATCTGTTTCTCCTTTGCTTTTTTACAAAAGTACTTTTTATCTTTTCTCTTGCCCGCATAGTTTCGTTATAGTAACATTATACCCCCCCCCCGTGCACACTTTTCAAGTCCTTTTGTTAAGATTTTAAATTTTTTTCGCAAAAAAAAGCACAAACCCAAACAAAAATTTGAATTTATGCTACTTTTAATTATTATTAATTGTCTTCTTTCATGCCAACAAGAGTTGCTTTGTCTTTTGAATCATTGCTGATTGTTATGTCCATTCTATAAAGATAAACTTTATCTGTTTCTTTTCCATCACTGCCAAGCTCTTTTGCAAAAGCATAAAGATAATTTCCAACAACTTCAGGAACCAGCAAGTTTGATGGTCCAACAAAGTCGGTTGTTGAAAGCTGAACAGGATCATTTGCACGAGAAACTTCACCATTTCTCATAATTTCTAATTTATATAACTTTTTGTTGTTTCTATAAATTAAATAAACTACATCATCAACAACTTCTTCAGCATCGCCACTTTCTGTGTCATCATTCTCTATTTTTTCTTTTAATGTTGTTAAAGTGATAAATGATAGACCCTTATCTTCTGACGAACTGCCAGATGAACTTCCTGATGAACCAGATGTTACTGTTTTAATGACAACTGGCAAAATTTCTAAAGGATTATTTTCATTTTTAGTTAAAACAACAATTTCATTACTCTCTGAATCATGAGCAACTGCCAAAATTTTGCTATCGCCTTTCATGAAAATAATGTTTGAATATGACTTGTATGAAATGATTTCACTTGTATTTTGGCTGATTGTTTCGTTTCCTGTAACAATGGTTTTTGCATAAACATTGTTTGCCTTGGTGCTGCTATCTGTGAGTGAAAAATATAATTTTCCTCCCCTGATGCTTAAAAGTGAAATTGTGTCTTTGTCATCATACACCTTTATTGAGTTGTTTGAATTTGCTAAGGTTCTATAAACTTTATCTGTTTTTATTGGATCGTTATTGCCATAGGTTTTTGTGTAATAAATAAAGTTGTTCGCATCAATTCCAGATCCGCCATTTTCTGGCTTGCCATTATTTTCAGACAAAACAGCTGACTTAACGCCATCTATAACATAATTTATCTTTGGCTTTTTGTCTACTTTTATGCTTGTGATTGTTTCTGAAACAGATTCATAAACAACAAGGTCAAGTTCATCTCCAACAATATAATAAGCATATGATAATTTTTCATTGCTATCGTTTTTCTTTGTGGTATAGAGAGTGTATGCCTTTTTATTTACAAGGTCATATCTCATGAATTTTGTTTGATTGAATAGCACTGTATCTTCATAGTTTACTGCTGAGTTTGGAGTTGTATAATACATATAATCTCCAAAGAAATAGAGTGAACCATAATCATAGCCAGCAAGATTTTCAACAACAACTTCATAAGAATTTGAATCTATCTTGCCTTCGCTATCAATTTTTACTCTGCAAATTGCACCCCTTTTTGTTTTTTTGAGGTCTGCACCATCTTTTGATTTGGTTCCATTAATAAAGTATAAGTAGCCATTATAAACAGCTGTGATTCCACCATTAGTTTGAACGCCGTTATATATGGTTTTTGAGTTATTTGTTGTGGTTGGTGAAACTTTTTTTCCGCAAGCAGAAAAACCAATTAAACACACAAATGCCATCACAAAACACGCACAAGCTTTTAAAATATTTTTCATATTAGTCCCTTAAAAATTATTTTACTATTATAATTATAAATTACTTAAAAGATTTGTCAAGATTTTTAAAACTAAGCAATAATAATATAATAAAATAATTATAACATTTTGTCATAAATTAATTCATACAGCTCTTTAAACTCTGAAAGTGAAAGTTCTTCCGCCCTTGCCTCTGAACTATGACCAAGCTTTGTGAGCAAACTTTCTAGCTCTGGTTTGCTAATTCCAAGCCCAGAGAGATTGCTTGAAAGTTTTTTTCTGCGCATTGAAAAGGCTTGCTTTATAAATGAAATAAATTTTTCACTAATTTCAAACTCTGGATCTTTGCGCTCAATTTTAATTACTGCTGAGTCAACTTTTGGGACAGGTGTGAAATAGCTTCTGTTTACTCTTAGGGCTTTTTCTGGCTCGCCAAACAAACTGCATATTATTGTGAGAACTCCATAATCTTTTGATTTTGGTTTTGCAATAATTCTGTCAGCAACCTCTTCTTGAACCATAACAGTAAGACTATCCATATTTTTATTTTTTAAAAATCTTGTTATGATTGGCGAAGTTACATAATATGGCAGATTTGCAACAAGTTTAAAATGTCCACCAACAAGTTGGTTTAGTTTTTCATCGCAAAAGTTCATTATGTCCTCAAAAACAAACTGAACATTTGTGTTTAAAAATTTATTTTCCAAAAACTCAAACAGGTCTGAGTCTATTTCAAAAGAATATACTTTTTTTGCAAATTTTGACAAAACAGATGTTAGTGCACCCATTCCTGCACCAATCTCTACCACTACATCGTCAGACATAATACCTGAAATTTTCACGATTTCCGTGAGCAAAGACTCATCTTTCAAAAAATTTTGTCCAAATTTCTTTTTAAATTCATGATTACCCATTTTCTCTATTTTCCCATTTTATAATATAATCTTTTAGCATTTTCTGAAGTTATTTTGTTTAATTTGCTTGATGATATTCCAAGTTCTATTGCAATTTTGTCTAACACAAATCTTACATTTTTTGGTTCATTTTTTGTGCCCCTAAGTGGTTCTGGTGCAAGGTATGGTGCATCGGTTTCTATAAGTAGCCTGTCTAGCGGAATATCTTTTAAAAATGACCTATCAGATTTTTTGTAGGTAATGTTTCCGGAAAAACTTATATATAACCCTAAGCTTAAAAACTTTTGAACCCACTCTGCCCCTTCGCTGTAGCAATGCATTAATCCAGAGTGATTTATTAAATGCTTATTTTCACTAAGAAGATTAAACATATCTTTTGCTGCACCTCTGCAATGAATGCAAAATGGAAGCTTCATTTCATCTGCCAATTTAAGCTGCTCAATTAATACTTGTTTTTGAAGCTCTGCATCATAACCCTCTGTGTGATAGTCTAGACCAATTTCACCAATGGCTACAACTTTTGGTGATTTTGCAAGCTGTTTAAGTTCTTCAATAACTTCTGGAGAAACTGTTTTGGCATACTCTGGATATATGCCTATTGCAGCAAAAATATTTTCATTTTTTTCCGCAAGCAAAACTCCCTCTTTGCTATCATTAAGAGTTGTTCCAATATTAACCACCGCTTCTAAGCCGTCATCACTCATACTATTAATTATTTTTTCACCATAGTTTTCAAACATAAGCAAATGTGCATGTGTATCTATCATAAGCCCTCATATTTTTAGAATTTGTTTCATAAATTTAAATATGAATAAAATTTGGATAATTCTGTTTGTGTCTAGCATTGTTGCACTATGCCTGTTTGACCCAGCTGAGGTTTTAACTGGCATGATTAATGCTTCAAACAAAGCCGTTACGCTTTCCCTGTCGCTTGTTGCAATTTATGCAATATGGATAGGTCTTTTCACAATTCTTGAAAAAAGCGGGCTCTCTGCAAAATTATCTAAACTTCTATCTCCTATTATAAACAAACTTTTTGGCAAAAACAACCTTTCAGACGAAAGTAAAAAATATGTATCGCTAAATATTTCTGCAAACTTGCTTGGAATGAGCGGTGCTGCAACACCACTTGGCATTAAAGCCATTGAATCAATGCAAAAAGATAACAAAAATAAACACACTGTTAGCTTTCCAATGATTATGCTTGTTGCCATAAGCTGTTCAAGCGTGCAGTTTTTGCCAACATCTATAATTGGAATGCTGTCTAATGCTGGAAGCAAAAATCCTTCCGGAATTATTTTGCCATCAATAATTTGTTCTCTAATCTCTACAACAATTACAATTTTGCTTGTATATTTATTTCATTTTATTTTTGACAGAAAGAAAAAAGAAAAAAAGAAGAAACAAGGATAGCTTATGGCAAGTTATATTATTCCGATATTTATCATTTTGGTGCTAATTTATAGCCTGTTTAAAAAAATTAATGCCTATGATTGTTTTGTTACTGGAGCAAGGTCCGCAGTTGACCTTTGCATAGACACATTTCCATACTTAGTTGCAATTTTTGCGGTGGTGGAACTGCTTTCTGTTAGCGGAATTTCTAAGGCACTAACCGAAGTTTCTGCACCACTATTCACCTTTTTGGGTATTCCTGCAGAGCTTATTGAGTTTTTAATACTTCGACCTTTCACAGGTTCTGGCTCTATTGCAATGCTATCAAACCTTTTTTCAAGCTATGGTGCAGACAGTTATATTGCTAAGTGCGCATGCGTTATTATGAGTTGCACAGAAACCACATTTTATGTTATTGCACTATATTTTTCTACAACTAAAATCAAAAAACTTAAATATATCATTCCTGTGTGCTTGCTTTCTGCCTTCATTGGAGCAATCATTGCGTGTGCACTATGCAAAGTGTTTTAAAAAAAATAACAAGTGAACTTTTTTCACTTGTTATTTTAATATTAATTCTTTGTTTGTGATTCAATTTCAGCAACGCTTATTTCAGGTTTATTTTTCATTCTTTCTGTTTTCATAAATTCTAAATATTCACGCATATTCTTCTCAACAAAACCCCTTGAATCACTTTTAATATACTCTTCTATAATTGCCTGCAGGTCTTCATCTATGTTCTCAAAAATGTCAAGATTATAACATGGAAGTCCTTTTCCAACAGAATTAATTAAAAAGGTGAAAATAACCTCAGCATCACACTTATTTTCTTCATCTAAGAAATAATAAATTTCAGAGTTATCCTCAATAAGTTCTAATATAAAATCTTTATCTTTTAAAATGCTTGTGTCTGCTACCTTTATAAATTTACATGCAATACTACTATAATTTCGTTTTTCTTCAAAAACTTCATTACTATTAATTAAATATTTTATAAGCTCTTTATCTGTAATTTTGATTTCTCCAAAATTTTTAGGAATTAAAAATTCTTCAAAACTTAATGGTTTTTCATCACTTCCATAACAATTTGTCTCAATAAGATAGAATAATGCTTTAGGATTTACACTCAAAAATTCATATAAGAATTTAGGATTTCTCCATTTTTTTGGAACAGATAAAATATTTATTGCATTTACAGAAATCAAAGCTTTTAATGCTTCAATATTTTCGCACATTATATGATTTCCATTAATAATATCATGTTTTAATGAATTAATAGTGTTATCTTTAAGTGACTGATTTTCTTTTTCATTAATAAAATATAAATAAGGAGAATAAGAATATATATTTAAAAAAATTGACTGAACCTGTTGGTATAGCTTTTCAACATTTTTAACTTTACTGAAAAATTTGTAACCCTCATCTAAAGAAGCATCATCACTTAAATAACGAAACAACCAATAATCATGAAATTTTGATTTTAATAACAGACATAAAAAGTCTATATTTTGTCTAACTTCTTTTTCAATACTAAACCACAAATCTATAATTCTCTCTATTTTATCATCAGAAATAAACCACGAATCTAGAAATTCTTCTATTTTATCATCAGAAAATTCAACAGCTTTATTAATTTCATTATACTTTTTAATAAAATCACTCACTAAATTTTCTAAATCTGATTTTTTATCATTATTAATCTTTGGTGAATTATTTATTTGTATTTCTTCATACACTTTTTTATTGAACTTTGACATAAACACTCCCTAAAATTTAATTTGATATTATTAATATAACACACTAAATAGCATAATTCAATAGTCAAAATAAAAAAGGCTTTATTTTTAGCCTTTTTATTTCCTATTATAAATTTGTTTTAGTTCTTCAGTTTCTGTTCCATCGTTGTTCATGAGAATTAATGGACTCATGACTTTTATGCCAGCTTTTGCTCCTTTTTTTGCTTCAATTAAAACAAGATTTGGTTCTTTGTTTTTCTTTGGATAAACAATTCTTATAAGCTTTGGTTCTAGCCCATTTTTGCGACACTCACACAAAATGTCAACAAGCCTATCACACCTATGAACCATAAACAGCTTTCCACCAAACTTAAGAAGCTTTGCTGAAACCGAAACAACTTCTGAAAGATTTGTTGCTATTTCATGGGTTGCCATTGCAATTTCTGGAAACTCGCTGGCTTTTGAGTCTGTGTTATATGGCGGATTAACTGTAACAACATTGGTGCTCTCTGCCCCAAGAGTTTTAACAACATCTTTAAGATCTTGATTTAAGACTTTAATGCTAAGCCCATTATATTCACAAGTTCGCCTAGCCATGTCTGCCATCTCGCTCTGAATTTCAACTGCATAACATTCTTTAACCTTATTTTTATGGCTTGCAAGAATTGCGACCACTCCGCTTCCAGAACAAAGATCAACCAAAACATCATTTTGCTTTGCTTTTGCAAAATTTGAAAGCAAAACTGAGTCAGTAGAAAACTTATAACCCTCTTTTTTTTGAATTATCATAAGGTTATCAAGCTCTAAATCATCTAATCTTTCATCTTTTTTAAGCAAATTATTCACTTATTGGTGCACCAACTGGACAAACTGCTGCACAGGTTCCACAAGAAATGCAAACATTTGGATCAATAACCATTTTTCCATCGTCACCAAGTGAAATTGCACCAACTGGACAAGCATCTTTGCAAGCCCCACAACCAATACATGTATCTTTATCAATTTTATATGCCATAATTTTTCTCCTTTTGTTTATCAAGAATATTCTATTCAAATTTATAAAAAATGTCAATCTACTTATTGCCAGTTTCTGGTTTTTGACCAAATCTATTTTTGTTGCGATTAAATTTTTTATGATTAAACCTTTTTTTATCGCCAGAGTGTCCACCAAACCCATTAGGCTTGTCGCCTAACTTTTTAACATCGGCTTCAGCATCAACAATTTCCATTCCAAAACCCTGTTTGTTATTTTTTTCATAAGGTTTATTTTTAAAATCATTTCGTTCTTTTTTAAAGTTTGGCTTTTCACTTAATGGTTTTGAAGTGTCAAAAGACTTTTCTTGAGACAAACGCTCTTCATTTTCTTTAGTTTTGTTTTCTTCTGCTTTCTTTGACACATAGGTTCCATTTTTTATTGCATCAATATCTTCAAGCGAAAAGTCTTCAACCACAAAAGTGTCACCATCTGCCTGACGCTTTACTGAAACTCTTTCTCTTAAAATGTCGTTATAAACAACCGTTCCAAAGCCATTTGGAGTTTTTATTGAACTTCCAACCTTTGGCATTTTTGCAAGCATTTGCTCATACATTTCAGATTCATAGCCAAGACAACACATTAATCTGCCACAAATTCCGTTAATTTTTGTTGGTGCAAGAGAAAGCCCTTGAATTTTTGCCATTTTTACAGTAACATGGTCAAAGTTCTTTAAAAATCTTGCACAACAACATTGCTCGCCACATGGACCAACTCCACCACAAATTTTAACTTCATCTCTTTGACCAATTTGTTTTAGCTCTATTCTGGTTTTAAACATTGTTGCAAGTTCTTTTAAAAGTGCCCTAAAATCAACCCTTTCTTCGCTTGAAAATGTGATGAGCACCTTAGACTCATCAAAACTATATTCAGCTGAAATAAACTTCATCATAAGCCCAAGTTCCAAAGATTTTTTCTTAATCTCTGGCAACTTATCTTTTGCCTTTTTTGCAAGCTCTTCATATTTTTGAATATCTTTTTCAGTTGCTTTTCTCTTTAATGTTTTAAGTTCATAAGCCTTGCTATCTTCAGCCTCAATATTAAGTTTTGTTACCATTGCAATGGTTTCAAACTCATCAAACTGAACTAACACCCTGTCATTAAGACTAAGATCTTCAATGTTTTGCAAGAAAAAATATGTATCTCTATCGCCAAATCTTTTGACGCCTACGATTTTCTGCATTTAACTTTTACCTCCGCTAATTTAAATAAAAACTCATCAACAACCGCAGTTGAATTGGCATTAAATGAAAGCTGTTTCTTTGCTTCAATTGCTGTTTTTATAAGAACTGTTGTGGCATCAAAATTTAATGATGATGCAATAACCTTTAGTTTTGTTAAAACATTTTTGCAAACAACAAGCTCTTGTTTGCCTGAAATAACGAGTGATATGTCACGTGAAATTAGCATGGCAATATCAAAAAATTCTTTAACATTAATGTTTTTTGCATTGAAAATGCACGAATATTTCAACACATCACGGCTTCCATTAATTTCAAAAAAGCATGAAACAATATTATTAAAAAAGTCTACAAAGCAATCATCACAGGCAAGCTTTTCTGCAAAACTGGCATTAAAGTTTGCACAACTTGCATATACTTCTGCATTTTCTTTGCCCACACCACCAAGTTTAAGCATTTCAGCAATTTCAGCAGTTGAAATTTCATCTAAATCAATCTGCTTAACACGTGACAATATGGTTGGCAAAATTTTTGAAGTTGCTGTGGCACACAAAATGAAAAAAGTGTTCTTTGGTGGCTCTTCAATGGTTTTTAAGATTTTATTTTGTGAAGCCTCATTCATATCATTTGCGTCAAGCAAAACAAACACTTTTTTGTCTGCCTCAAATGCACAAACTTCTGCACTCTCACAAATATTGCTGACCACCCCAACATCAATTTTGCCGCCGCCTAGCCCATAAAACTTAACATCTGGATGAATATGTTTATTAACTCTCATAATGTTTCTTTCAGCATTTTCTGAGTCATTAATATTAATTAGCATTCCAGCAAATTTCTCAGCAAATTTATATAAATAATTTTCATCTGCTGAAACAAACAAATAGGCATGAGAAATTCTAGACATTTCTATGTCTTTAGAAATCATTTTATAGGCATGTGACTTTAATATCACCTTTTCATAATCAAGCATAATTCACCTAATATCATGGTAATAAAAAATATGTTTAATGTCAAGTTATCACCACCGAATAATTTTTTTACAAAAAAAATATAGCAATATTAATTGCTATACTTTTTTAAAATATCTTTAAAATCTTCATTTTAACAACGCCACCTGGGGTTTCAACACTAACCTCATCTCCAACTCTTTTATCTAGAAGAGCCATTCCTATTGGCGACTCATTTGAAACATAATTTTTGTCTGGGTCACTTTCAATTATTCCAACAACCTTATATGTATCTTCTTCTTTAAAGTCTGAGTCATAAACAGTGACAAAATTACCAACACCAACGGTGTCCATTGTTACCTTATCATCTGTTATTATTGTTGCTTTTCTTAGAGTTTCTTCAATAGAAGAAATTTCAGTTTCAACAATTGATTGCTCCTTTTTTGCAGCATCATATTCTGAATTTTCACTTAAATCTCCAAAATCTCTTGCAACTTTTAACTTTTCAAGAACCTCAGGTCTTTTAACATTCTTTAAAAATCTTAATCTTTCTTCTTTTTCAGCCTTTCCTTCAGCTGTAATAAATAATTCTGCCATAATATTGTCCTCCTGTCTCATGCCATACGTAAATCGTAATGAATTTATTATATATGATTTTTGCCAAAAAGTCAAATAAATTGAATTTGTTTTGCTTGCAAACACCTTGGTTTTTTGTTATCATTAAACAGAGGTTAATATGGTAAGAATTTGGGCAAGAACCATGAATGATACAAAAATAACAAGGTCTTATATATATGAAAGTATAGACAATTTTTCAGAAGATAAACTTCGTCTTCACATTGAAAAAATTTGTCATGAGCTTGATATTCCAACTCCAATGATATTAAAAAGCCACATAACAAGTTATGTGGACTTTAATAATTGCACTTTTACAAAATCTGACTTTGTTGAATATGTTGATTTTGAAAAATTTATTTTGGAAAATGCAACACTTTCCTAAAATTAATAATCACCTTCATCTTCACATCTAAGCATTATTGAAATATTTCCAAGCGATGCAAATTTTGGCAAAATGTTTTGGAGATATTTTTTTATTCTTTCAGAAACATCACTATCAAAACCACTAAGCATATATTCAACATCTTCAGCACTTTCAAACAAAACAATAAAGTCTTGCCCGTCAAAAACTGCTTTTTCACAAAGACCAATAAAAGTCATAAGTTTTTTATAGATTTTTGGACACTCTTCATATGCACTATATGTTATGCATTCAACACCTTCTTCCAAAGAGTGTTTTTCAGCAGAGAACAAAATCATTTTTATATCATTTTGTTTACACTGCATTATTAAGCTATCAACTTCTTCTTTTATCTCTTCTTTTGTGCTTAAATAAAAATCCCGACTCACCCCTGCACGAAGCCTTAAACCACCAAGTGTGAGTTTTTCAAAATTAGATTTAACTTTTATTCCATTAACGGAAATTATTTTAAACAAATCACCTTCTGCCCTGCAAATTTCAACAACATCTTGATTGATTAGGCTGAATTTATTTGCAAGATTTTTAGATATTTTTATGTCATCGTCAGACTCAACAAATTGTCTTACTCTAAGATAACATTTGTTATCTATTTCATAATACACTCTTGTTTCAATCTCACCAAGTTCAACTTCTTCCCTATAGGCTGCAAGTTTCATTGTGCCAAAGTCTTCAAGCGAAACAGACTTAAGTTCACTTGACATATCGGCATTTTTTCTGATTTTAGAGATATATCTGTTAATGTCAAACTCTCTAACGCTTGGTCTGCCATAAAGGCTTCTGACTGGCATATCAACTTCACCATAAACAACCTTTAAAATTTCACTAACAAGCTCCTTTTTTTTCATGGTTGTTGGCGAAGCTATGCCAAACTTGCGTCCGAGGTCCCGAAGGTCTTTTATATTGAGCAAAAATAAATTCTTTTCGTTATAAAGAGATTTATCTATTTCTCCATGAATGTTTTTCATTTGTCCCCCTAAACTAGTTAAAGTTTAGCATAAAAGCAAGCTTTTGTCTATGTTTTATGCTAAATTTACTGGAGAGTAGATATATATCTTCTCACCTTGAGTGAAAGTATCTGCAACTTCATTTTGTGAAGAAATAACTTCTGGTCTAACATTAAGGTTTCTTGCAACATCAAAGAGTGATTCGCCATCGCTTGTTACATAAACCCTAACTGCATACAAATTTTCTGGCTTTTCAGAAATAAGCTCATAAGATTTTACAAATTTTTCACTGAGAGCAGTCTCATTTTTTGCTGTGCAATAAAGTGCAAACATTACTTCTAAATCTCTGCCAGCCTTAACTTTATAAGAAGAAACACTTGGAACAACCTGAAGTTCTCTAAGTTCTGCCTCTTGCTCTGCAGAAACTTCAACCTTAACTTCAGAATTAATGGTTTTTGTGCAAAGCTCTTCTGATGCCCTATAGAGTGCTGTTGCAGAAAGCATTCCAGTAACAACATATTTGCCATCTTGTTTTTCTAAGTTTACAAATTCATATTTTGGAGCATAAACAGCAACAACATCTTCAAATCCTTCAATTTCTGAAACATCACTAACTGAAAGTGCTGTGTCGTTAAATGTTTTAACTGAATGATAATTCTTCATTTCAACATAGCTATATGCTGTTTGAAGTTCGCTTTTAAGTGAAAATAAGTCTGTGGTAACTTCATAATTGTTTTCATCATAAATATAAGCCTTTGCAAACATATCAAAAACAAAAACAAAGTTTGTTTTGTCTTGAAGTTCCTCTGCTGTTACAGAAACATTTTTAACCTCTGCATGAACATCTGGAACCATGTTTGGAAGAGTGCCTTCTGCTGCAATCTCTTGCTTAAATTCGCACTCTTTTGATATTACTGAAACTCCGCTAGCATCTGCATAAACAGCCTCTGCAAGAACTTTGCCTTGAACAACAATTTTGTCAACAAGACAAACAACTTCGCTTAAAATTGTTTTTGCCTGAGCAGACAAAACATTAACGCCTTGAGCATTGCTTTCAGACTCTTCTGCAACAATAAAGTTATCTTCTGCATTTGCAACAAATCTGAGAGCACTAAAACTTTTTTTGCTTAAAACAAGTTCATCATCTGCTTCAGAAAACTCGCTAATTTCATATTTAAAGTTGCCGCAAACTGAAACTTCATGCTCTAAGAAGCACAAAATTTCATTACCCATAAATGTGTGGCTTGAAACTTTAATTTCATCAACTGCATGACATTTTTCTAAAGCAAACATACTCTGTTGCTTTTCAGAAAATTCTAAAACTCCCTCAGCTGAAGTAAGTTTTCCTTCTTCAGTAACAAAAACAACATTAACCTTTGTTTTGCCGTTTACTGTAACAAATCCATTCATGCACTCTGTGCTAGAAATGGCACTTGTTGCACTAACGCTTAAAACAGACTTAATCATCTCTTCTGTTTGAACCTTAAGCTCTGAAGAAAATTTGTCCATAGTGAATCTTTTTCTTGCTAAAAGTGCTTGTGTTTCCATAAATTATCCCCCATTAGCACTATTCTATTATGCAATAAAATCAAATATGACTTTTTTTGAATAAAAAATTTTTTTATGTTAAAAATTAGGTCAAGAGGAGATTATGAGAAAAGTAAACACAAATGTTTCTACGGTTATTGAAGAAATTGAAAGACTCAAAGGCGAAAACATTTCTATGGAGATTAACAAAGGAAGAAAAAAGATTGAACGCTATCAAGGAATAATTGAAAATGTTTATCCAAGTATTTTCACGGTCAACATTGGCGAAGGCAAAAGCCCATTATCATATTCTTACACAGAGGTTCTCTGCGGCGATGTGGTGATAAATAAGATTAATGGATAAAATTAATAAAAACTCATGGGCAATCATGAGTTTTTTATTGAAGAATAAAAAGTGAAGAGTGAAAAATTGAGGTTTTGTTTATTGCAAACAAAAATAAAAGAACAGCTATTTTTGCTGTTCTTTTTGTTTTCTTCTTATGAAATTTTTGTGTAAACATAATAATTGCCACTGGTTGTTTTATTATATTTAGATGTGTCATTAAGATAATCGTTTGTATTGTTATTATTATCAACAATAGATTTTAGAACTTTGACTGTAGTTGCATTAGATAATAGTGCACCCGAGTTATAATTACCTGTTCCTGTTGCTTGTTTATAAACCTCAACACTATCAATTATAACTGTTTTTAAATTTAAGCAATCCCTAAAAGCAGATCCATCTAAACTTATAACACTTGATGGAATAGTTATAGAGGTTAAACCATTACAACCAGCAAATGCTACGTATCCAATTTCTATAACACCATTTGGAATTATAATTGAAGTTAGATTTTCTTCCTTATAAAATGCATTACCACAAATAATTTTACAATCTGGGTGAATTTGAACTTCCCCTCCAGACCAGAAATTATGTGTTGTGTTTCTTGTGGCAAAATATAAATATGGATTCTCGCTATTGCCCAAATAACCACTCGTCAAAGAACCAGATGTATATTTATTGTATTGCAATTTAGAACAGTTTCCAAATGCATGATCACCTATACTAGTAACACTATTTGGAATATTAATAGTTGTTAAATTGCTGCAACAATAAAAGGCACTGGCAACTATAGTTTCAAGTCCATTTGGAAGTTCAACTGATTTTAAACTAGTGCACCAACTAAATGCAAGTTCTCCTATACTAATTAAAGTTGAAGGAAGAGAAACTGAAATTAAACTGCTGCATTTATAAAAAGTATTACTTTTAATTTCAGTTATCCCCTCTGGAATGTTTACCGTAGTGAGACTTGTGCAAGAATCAAAGGCACTACTATTTATAATTTTGCAATTTGTATTTATTCCACAACTTAATATATCTTTTGATGTTGCACTAAGCAAAAATAAATATGGATTTTCATCATTTCCTAAATATTTTGCATTATCATAAATATTTCCTTCCAAATTATTACAATTATAGAATGCTCCATAATTTATACGAATAATACTAGATGGTATCTCAACAGAAACTAAGTTACTATATCCATAAAATGCTTGAAATCCTATTGAAACAACAGGTTTACCATTATAAGTTGAAGGAATAACAACTTTTGAAACAGAATTATCTTTTCCTCTAACTTCATAGCCACCATAAGTTGAATTTAATGAAAATGATAAATAAGAATAATCCTCAACTTTCTCATAAGTAAATGTTATGTTTACATTGCCTGTTACACTGAGTGTTCCACCATTTGTAAAGTTTTGATTATTAACTTTAAAACTTGTTAACTTCATTCCTGATGGAAGAGTGTAAGATATTGTTAAGCTATCACCGTAATATATTGTGGCATTGCTTGAAAGTGTGCTTCCATTGCGTCTTACAGTTACTCCACTTGGGATTGTTCCTAAACTATATGTTATTCTGCTTCCTTGTTCCCATGATAGACTTGTTGTTGATGTTAAATTTAATGTTATGTTTCCTGTTACATTTACAATTGAACCACTGCTAAGTGTTGAGTTGTTTGCCTTTAGTGTATATGTTGTGGTTTCTTTCTCGCTATAGTTATAACCTGCCTCTTGTTTGGTATTTCCAGTGTTTCTTGTTGAGCTTGTTGTATACGTAAAGGTTAATGTGTCACCATAATAAATTGTTGCATTATTAGATAGTGTTGTGCTTCCTCTCTTTACTGTTACGCCGCTTGGGATTGTGCCTAGGCTATACTCAATTCTTGAACTTTGTTCCCAAGAAAGTGAGGTGCTACTGCTTAACTCTAATGCAATATTATCTGAAACTGTTATTGTTGAACCATTGCTTAAAACTGAGCTGTTAACTTTTAAGACATATGTTGTGGTTTCTTTCTCGCTATAGTTATAACCTGCCTCTTGTTTTGTGTTGCCTGTATATCTGTTGCTTGTTTCTGTGTAAGTAAACGTCAATTGGTATCCATAATAAATTTTGCTATTGCTATTTAATGTTTCTGTTCCTATTTTTACTATAACACCAGATGGAATTGAGCCTAAGCTATATTCATTTCTCTCTTCTGCATAAATTATGTTTAGGTCTCCCGTAACTTTCCACAAATCTCCAGTAATGTGCTCTGCCCACTCCAATCTAAATTCTGTTTTGTGATGCCCCTCACTCTCTATGTAGGTTATCTCTAACTCATCACCATATTTTATTTTGGTTCCACTTTGCAAAGTTTTTCCTTCTCTTTTAACTGTTACTCCGCTTGGAATTGTTAGAGCATACTCTGATAAAGCTTCTGTGTAGACTATATTTAAGTCTCCATTTGCTGTAAGTTCTATCTCATAATATACCTTTCCATCTTCTTCTACTCTGTTTGCAAAAGTTAAAACATCAACTGTTCTTCCATCCACTGTTACTTTAAACTCTGTTATTTCATTGCCTAGTTTTGCTGTAGCTCTAAGCTTTATTGTTGAACCATAATGATAAGTGCTATTCAAAGTGACAAGCTCTCCACCAATAGTTACAGTTATGCTTTCTGTATTATTACTATTTGTGAACCCAAGTCTATATTCTTTCATTATTGTTTTAAATTTTGGATGAATATTGAGATTGCTTGTTATTTCGTTTAGATTTACCTGCTCGTTTCTTTCATTATACCAGCCTAAAAATTCATATGTTGCAAAATCATCTTCTGGTTTTGATGGCTCTGCCAATGTTAAAGCTTCCTTATAAAATACTTCCTTAGGGGTTCCTAATTGGTTTCCAGACTCATCAAAAATTGTTACCAAAAGTGTGATTCTTTCATATCCAATATATATTTTTGAATTTTCTGTTATAATTTCACTATCTAAATATGGATGTCTTAAAGATTCATCTTTATATATGCCTGTTATTGAATAACCCTCTATACCCTTAAGTAATGTTTTTAACTCACTTATTTTTGCTTGACCACTTATACTAAGATTATAATCTGGAACATTCTCAATTCCACTGCTAACAATTATATTAAAATTTTTGTTAAGTGCACCAGCATTATTGTCTTCTTTAGTTAATGCCAAAGTTGTAGGAACTGCTACTGCTGCTACAGCAACAATAGTTGCAACTCCAACTATGATTTTTTTAGTTTTCCCATTACCTCTTGTTTTATTTCCCACTGACTATCTCCTTTGTTTCTCATTTTTTTTCATAGTCGTAACTATTGCCTATATTATACGCCCTCCCCCCTCAAAATTCAAGTGTTTAGCTTAAAAAATTAAGTTTTTAACAATAGTATTATAATTTTGCACTATAACTCAGCACCTTTGAGTTATTTTATGGTGAAGCCTGAGTTTTTGTAAGTGTTTTGACACTAAAAAAACGGAAACTATGTTTCCGCTTTTTTATTAATTTAGTTCTTTTTTCCAAGAAGGTCATCATCGCCGCCAAAGTCATAATCGTCATCATCGTCATCGTCGTCGTCATCATCGTCATCTGAAACTTCAACAGTTTCAAAATCATCTGCAACCTCAGCTATTTCTTCATCTAGGTCTTCTTCTTCATCATCACCAACAAATGCAATTGGATCATCCAAGTCATCTTCAATAAGGTCATCTTCTTTATCTTCCAATGCATAAGGATCATCATCTTCTGAAATTTCTTCAAAACCTGAATTATACTCATCTTCATCATCGTCAGAATCAATATCATTGCTTGCAGAAATTGCTGATTCATCTTCCTCATCAGCCTTTTTCCATGTGGTTTCTGCAGGCTCTTCATCTTCTGATGAATTGCTATTTTTCTTTTTCTTGCAATCTTCACACATAGACTGCTCTGGCTTTATATAATTAACACCACAAACTGGACAAAGCTCTAAATCATCAAAATCTAAAAGTTCATCTTCATCACCCTCTGCATGGTGTTTCATTTCTGATTTGCAAACATGGCAATAATCTTCGCCTTCTAAAATATAATTAAGTTCACATCTTGGACATTTTATATATTTCTTTCCCATTGAATGTTCTCCCCGCCTATTTTCCCATATAGTATAACAAAAATTTTTTTTTGTAAACCATTTTATGAAAATATTTTTACTAATTTATTGTATTAGTTTTTTAGAAAAATATTCACTTTTTTTCAAAGAAAAATAAAGTGAGCATAAAAGCTCACTCTACTAAAAAATTTTATTATTATTTTTTATGAGATTCAATAAAATCAACAACATCTTTAATTGATTTGATTTGTGGAATTGCTTCATCTGGAATTGAAATTTTAAACTCATCCTCAAGTGACATTAAAATTTCAACAAGGTCTAATGAATCTGCACCAAGGTCTTCACCAATATTAGTTGTTTCAGAAAGTTTGCTTACTTCAACTGAAAGTTGGTTTGCAATAATTTCTTTTACCTTATCAATTATCATAAATTTGTCCTCCAACTATTGTTATATTAACATATACCATTTTTTTTTGCAACAAAATAGCATTACATTATTTTATTTTTGTATGGATATGCTTTTTGCAATAATTTCAACTGGGCCATCTGGCTGACCAATTGC
The DNA here is from genome assembly GCA_948434855.1 of uncultured Clostridia bacterium. GTDB lineage: Bacteria > Bacillota > Clostridia > Christensenellales > UBA1242 > RGIG1681. Next base: position 17,740 of record CAOJFR010000007.1, read on the forward strand.
CCTTTTTATATTAAACTTTAAAATGGTATTTCGTTTAATTCCAAAACAAATATCTTCATAACAATATTTGTTTCTCATGTCAACAGTTATTTCATTTCCATTATAATCAACATAGCTAAAAGAAACTATCTCATCACCCTTTTTGAGTTTTCCGCTGGCGATTGAACCAGAGGCAACAGAACCAACAACAACTTTATAGTTATCAATAAGCTTATCGTCAACCATTTCTGAAGAATAATAATTATCATGTTCAAATGTTACACCAAGATTAACGTAAGTTGCCTTTCCATCATTCTCAATTATACTTCTAGCAATGTTTATGGCAAGAGTTCCTGGAATGGCATAAGCTGTTCCTTCAGCAGTGATTGTGTTTGAACCAGAGTTTGTTGTAAAAAGTTTTGCATTTATAAGCCCAATAAACTTGCCCTCTGTATTAAACAGTCCACCACCAGAGTTGCCTGGGTTGATTGCAGCATCAATCTGCAGTTCTCTGCTTATAACGCCTTCAACGCTAATTTCTTTATTTATTCTAGAAATTAAACCGCCAGTTACACTAAAGCCACCAGAAAGTGAGTTTCCAACAGCAAAAGAGGTTTCTCCAATCGCAAGTTTTTGGCTATCATAAATATCAATAGCACCGCAAGCATCAATATTTCTGAGGTCTGAAACCTTTAATACCGCAACATCATTTGTAACTGAGTATCCAACAACCTGTGCTTTAACAGGCTGCAAATAGCCCTGAAACTGAACATTAATTTTATTTTGATAGCCATCAATAACGTGATAACAGGTTAAAATATAAACATAGTTTTCATCATTATTTTTTTCTAAAATTACGCCAGATCCCATGTTTTCTGAATTGTTATAAAAAGAGTTATAGTCATAAACATTTCCGCCTGCCGCTATGCAAACAGAACTATATCTTGCCTTTTGAACTGCGTGTGTTGAAATATTTTCACCCGAAACATTAACTGTGTTATTCCAATAATCAATAAACCTATTACCACCAGTTTTAATGTGATGTATAAGCACGCCTATTAATATGACATTTAAGCAAAACATAACAGCAAGTGCTCCAACTATTGCCTTGAATCCCTTGCTTGAGCCGTTTGCTGAGGCATTCTTTTTTAAATTTATTGAAAAGTTTTGTCTTTTTGGTTCTGGCTCTCTGGAAATTGGAGTGTCATCATAAGGAATCTTTTCATTTCTAGAAAGAAGATCTTTATAATCTTCATTATAACTCATATGAAAACCTCCTTTTTTCCCACTTTACAATTTTATTTTACAATATTTTTTCTTGCACTAGCAAATGAAATTATCAAAAATATAACAAATGCAAGCCCAAAGCAGCCTAAAATGCCATATAAAACATAAATCATCCACTGATTTATTCCGTCACTAGTGATTTTTACACTAATATTTTCGGAAAAGACTGAAACATTTTCTGCCTCGTTATCAGTGCCTGATAAGCTTGAACTGCTTAACTTTTTGCCTGAAGAACTGGCAGTAATATTTATTTCACCTTTTTTTTCTGCTTTTATGGAAACATAATATGTTCTTGTTTCAGTTTCATATACAACCTTTGTTATTTTGGCAATTTTTTCATTTTCTGATGTAAAAGTTACCAAACCTTCAGTTTCATAATCATCTGCAAGAGTAAACACTATTATAACTTCTTTCCCCTGCTTTAAGCTATATTCATTTTCAGAAAAATGTCCAAATGCAAACTGTTTAACAATAACTTCATTAACCGCATTAAATATTACGCTGCTTTTGCTCTGATTTTGTTTTTGCTCTTCAAGTTTAAAGGTTATTCTGCAAGTTCCTAAGGTATCAAAAAATATTGTGTCATTAAAGCCAACATCATAAGCTTGCTCATTTCTTGGCTTCACTGTAATGTTCCAAGTGAATCTGTTATTTGCTGCCCCGCCAAGCAAAATATTTGTTTTGCCAACATAAACATAAGAAAATATATCTGAAATCTTTTTGCCTCTCAAAGAATAATAACTATCTAAATATACATTCTTAAACTGGTTTATAAAGCTCGCTTTAAATGAATAATAAGAATAGTTTAAGCTCTTTTTTACAGAGCTTTTTGTTATATCGTTAATTCCATCAGGAGTTTTTGCACTTGCATAAACATTAAAGAATGTGAGTTTGTCAGTGGTTGTTGATTTAATTAAACTTCCATCTTCTGTAGTTGGAAGCTTATCGCTTTTTTTGTATGTGATTTGCATTAAATTTAAATTAACTTCACTGTTATCTGTAAATGATTTTTTTGAATCGTTATAAACCAATTCTATTAACTTCCAACCACTCTGCGAGCTTAAGCCCATTAAAGTTGAAAGTTCTTTATAATCAAACTCCCACTCAATTTTTTTGCCATCATTATTTGAAAACGAAATGTTTAGTTTATAAAAATTATCATAGGGTGCATCAGGAAAATATATCCACAAATAAATTGAGATATCACTATTTATCCTAAAGTTATTAACCATATAATTTTTGCCAATAATTTGGTTTTCAGAATCTGCAACAGGCGTTATTGAAAAGCCATCCATCATTTTGCGATTTACTTCATCAAAAGGAGCCTGAAACTCTTTTGCATCCAACTTTAAACTCTCTGACATTTCACCATAATCAGATGAAACAATAACTTGTTTATCTAAAGGCTCAGCTGCAAAAGCTGATAAGTTTTTATTTTTATTAACCATAAAAACTGGCACAAGAAAACTTAGCCCAAAAATTAGGCTGAACACAAAGCAAACTATTTTTTTCACTAAATGTTTTCTATTTTCCAGTTTATTTCACCTCTATTATTTTTAACTAAAAACTCATTGGTTTTTTTGAAGTGATTGTTTCCAAAAAAACCTGCGTATGCCGACAGCGGACTTGGGTGAGCAGATGTGAGCACTAAATGTTTGCTCTCATCAATTAGCGGTCTTTTATTTATGGCATTTCTTCCCCATAAAATAAACACAACCGGCTTATTTTGTTTGCTAACTTCAGAGATTACTCTATCTGTAAATTTTTGCCAACCAAAACCAGAATGAGAGTTTGCCATATGAGCCCTTACTGTTAAGGTTGTGTTTAACATAAGCACACCTTGTTTTGACCAGCTCATTAAATATCCATGATTTGGTGTTTCATAGCCATATTCACTATTTAATTCTTTATAAATATTTTTAAGCGAAGGAGGAGTTTCAACCCCTGGCATAACTGAAAAGCACATTCCATGTGCCTGACCCTCTTCATGATATGGATCTTGCCCAAGCAACACAACCTTAACATCGTTAATGTCGCAATTTGTTAGTGCTGCAAAAATTTTTCCCTTTGGCGGATATACCTTATATTTGTTATATTCTTCGTCTACTTTTACAAGCAAATCTTTAAAATATTCCTTTTCAAATTCATCTTCTAAAACTGCATCCCAACCATTACCAAAAAATTTCATTGGCTTACTCCTTAGTGTGGCATATTTTGCCATTTTACATTTATATTTTACAATTTTATTTTAACAAAATGTTATTTTTTTAGCAACAAAAGCAAATAAAAAACCCAGCATTTCTTTAACAACAAAAAAACAAGGCATTTGCCTTGTTTTTATCTCTTTGAGAATTGTGGAGCTTTACGAGCTTTCTTAAGACCATATTTCTTTCTTTCTTTCATTCTTGGGTCACGAGTTAATAGACCTGCTTTTTTGATGCTAGCTTTGAATGTTTCGTTTGAAAGAACAAGTCCTCTTGCAATTGCATGACGGCAAGCACCAGCTTGTCCTGTGAGTCCACCACCTGTTACAGTGATTTCAATATCATATTTGTCTGCTGCTTCAACTAAACTTAATGCAGTTTTAACTTCATTTTGAAGAAGTTCTGATTTGAAATATTCACTAAGTGGCTTTTTATTAATAACTATGCTTCCACTACCAGCAGCAATTCTTGCTCTAGCAATGGCTTTTTTTCTGCGGCCTGTTGCCCAAATCTTTTCGTTTTTTGCACTCTTTTTTGCCATAACCGATTACCTTCTCCCTTCTAAATTTAAAACTTCTGGTTTTTGAGCTTGTTGCTCATATTTGTCATCCTTATAAACTCTAAGGTTTGTGAGCATTCTTCTTCCAAGAGAATTTTTTGGAAGCATCTTTTTAACAGCTTGCATAACAGCCTTATCTGATTGCTCTCTCATAAGTGTTTTATATTGGATTTCTTTGAGTCCACCAATATAGCCTGTGTGATAACGATAATACTTATCTTCTAATTTGTTGCCAGTAAGAACAACTTTGTCTGTGTTGATGATAATAACATGGTCACCACAAAGCTCATTAGGTGTGAACTCTGGTTTGTTTTTGCCACGAAGAATCGCAGCAACTTGGCTAGCAAGTCTGCCAAGAGGCATGCTAGTTGCGTCAACAAGATACCATTTTGTTGACTTGTCTTCTGCTTTTTGCATAAATGTTTTCATCTTTTTTTACCTTTTCTTTAATTTATTTTTGCGAATTTACTGGGAAAAAACGAGATTCTCCCAATCCTATGCTCGTATATTTTATATCAAATATCGTTTCTTGTCAATAATTTAAGCTTTTTTTTTGATATTTTTTATGCTTTTAGCAATCATATTCAACGCTTTTTAAAAGAAGTGCCTTTGCAGGCATGGTTTTTCCTGCCTTTGAACGGTCTTTTGACAATATTATATCAGTTACTTCACTTGGCTTTATTTTGCCATATCCAACACTTACTATTGTTCCAAAAATTATTCTTACCATATTATATAAAAAACCATCTCCAGAAATTTCAAAGGCAAACAAGCCCCCTCCTATTTCTTTTATTTTTGCATCATATATTGTTCTCACAAAATTGGTTTTTCCACTTTTTCTTGAAACAAATGATCTATAGTCATGCGTACCGACAAAATATTTGCAAGCCTCTTTCATTTTTTCTAGGTTTGCATAGTCATTTATTCTTGTAGCTATCGCATCATAAATTGGATGAGCAAAATGTGAAATATAAAAAAAATACATATAGGTTTTTTTCTTTGCACTAAACCTTGAATCAAAACTTTCATCAACAATTTTTGTCTCTGAAACAGAAATGTCTTCTGGCAATAATGCATTTAGGCTTGAAAGCAATCTTTTTTCATCAACATCACAATTTGTGTCAAAATGACAAATTTGGGCAAGTGCAGAAACCTCTGCATCAGTTCTGCCACTGGCATAAATTCTTATATTTTCTTTAAGCAAAAACGAAAGTATCTTTTCAAGTTCTTCTTGAACTGTTCTCTTTTCTGGCTGAATTTGAAAGCCACTAAAATTTTTGCCGTTATAACTAATTTTCAATTTTACTCTGTTCATAAAAAAACTATAGCATAAAATATCTAATTTTTCAATTAGATAACGCAAAAACAAATTATTTCTTATTGACTTGACGCCTCAATAAAACTATAATTGTTTTGTTGAATGCAAAAGCTTTTTTGCTTAAAAATTTATTTTGGAGAATTTTATGAAAAACGAAAAACACATTACTATTGATGGAAACACTGCAGCGGCAAGCATGGCTTATCTTTTAAGTGACCTTGCAATGATCTATCCAATCACCCCGTCATCACCCATGGCAGAAAATATTGATGCATGGGCAGCAAAGGGCAAAAAAAATATTTTTGGAACCACAGTTGAAGTAACTGAAATGCAAAGCGAAGGCGGCGCAGCCGGTGCTCTGCACGGAGCTTTAACCGCTGGAAGTCGAGCAACAACTTTCACAAGCTCTCAGGGACTTTTGTTGATGATCCCTAATATGTATAAAATTGCAGGTGAACTTTTGCCTTGCGTTATTCATGTTGCTGCAAGAACAATCGCAACTCACGCACTTTCTATTTTTGGTGACCACAGTGATGTTATGGCTGTTCGCCAAACTGGTTTTTCTATGCTTGCATCATCTAGTGTTCAAGAGGCACAAGACATGGCACTTGCAGCACATCTTGCAACAAACTTATGCAAAGTTCCTTTTGTTCACTTTTTTGATGGCTTTAGAACTTCTCATGAAGTTAACACCATCACCCCTATTGACGATGAAACAGTTAAACTTCTTGCAGAAAAGCAAGGCAACATTTATGAAAGAATAAATGAATGGACACCTTCAAACCCAATTCAAAAAGGTACAAACCAAGGTGAAGACATATTTTTCCAAAACAGAGAGGCTGCAAATAAATGGACTCTTGCTGTGCCTGAAATTTTGGAAGGCGTGTTAAATGATATTGCTGAAAACACAGGCAGAAAATATAAGCTCTATGAATACTTTGGTGCAAAAGATGCTGAAAATGTTATTGTTATCATGGGCTCTGGTGCAGACACTGCAATTCAAGCAGCATTAAAGCTCAATGAACTTGGGCAAAAAATTGGTGTGTTAAAAGTTAGATTATACAGACCATTTGTTTCAGAAAAATTTGTTAAGGCTTTGCCAAAAACTGTAAAGACTATTACTGTGCTCGACAGAACCAAAGAAAGCGGAGCCACCTTTGAGCCTCTTGCAGAAGATGTTATTTCTGCATTAGCAGACCAAGGCATAACTAGCATTAAAGTGCTTGGTGGAAGATATGGTCTTTCTTCTAAAGAATTTACTCATAACAATGTTATTTCTGTTTTTGAAAATATGAAGCTTAAAAAACCTAAAAATCACTTTACTGTTGGAATTAATGATGATGTAACATTCACTTCTCTTCCAATCAACAAACTAAAAGTGGATTTTTCAGATAAAAACATGGTTGAGTGCAGATTTTATGGACTTGGAAGTGATGGCACAGTTTCAGCAAATAAAAATAGTATTAAAATAATCAGCGAATATGCTGGGCTTTATGGACAGGGCTATTTTGTTTATGACAGCAAAAAGTCTGGCGGTTTAACAACAAGCCACTTAAGAATGTCTAAAAAACCAATTAATGCTCCATATCTTACAGAGCATCCAGATTTTGTGGCTTGTCACAACAAATCTTATGTTAACAAATATGATATGCTTAGCGACATTAAAAATGGCGGAACTTTCCTTCTTAATGCACCATGGACTGACCAAGAAATGGATAAAGAGCTGCCTGCTTCTGTCAGAAAATTTATCGCAGACAAAAAGCTTAGATTCTTTGTTATTGATGCAGAAAAAATTGCCGAGGAAGTTGGGCTTAACCGCAGAATTAATGTTGTTATGCAAACTGCGTTTTTTAAGCTATCAAAAATTTTAGATGAAAAAACAGCAATTTCTCACATTAAATTTGCTGCAGAAAAAACCTATGCAAGCAAAGGCGAAAAAGTTGTTCAAATGAATATTAATGCGATTGACAAGGCTTTAGACGGACTTAGAGAAGTTAAATATCCTGAGTCTTGGACTGACGCAATTTTAGAGCCAGACTTCAACCCTATTGATGACCCATATTACACAAACTATATTCATCCAATTGAGCTTAAACTTGGAAATGAACTTCCTGTTTCTGCTTTTGACCCAACAGGAAATTCACACACTGGCACAAGCCAATATGAAAAGAGAAACATTGCAAACTTTTTACCAAAATGGATTGCTGAAAACTGCATTCAATGCAACCAATGTTCACTTGTTTGTCCTCATGCAGTTATCAGACCATATCTCGTAAAATCTGACAGCAGTCTTGCAAAGGCTGTTGGTGCAATTCCAGCAACAGGAGTTCCTGGATATTCATTTAAAATTCAAATTTCTCCTAAAGATTGCACAGGCTGTGAAAACTGCGTTAAGGTTTGCCCTGCAATTAAAAAAGCCTTGGAAATGGTTAAGGCTGAAGAAATTTTGGACAAAGAAGACAAGCTTTATAACAAACTAAAAAATCATGAGAATCCAGAAACAATATTTAAAAAAGAAACCGTTAAGGGAAGCCAATTTGTTAAACCTTTATTTGAGTTTTCTGGAGCTTGCGCTGGCTGTGGCGAAACTCCATACATTAAACTTTTAACCCAGCTTTTTGGTGAAGAAATGATTGTTGCAAATGCAACTGGTTGCTCTAGCATTTATTCTGGAACTGCCCCAACCTGTCCATATACAAAAACCAAAGCAGGCTTTGGTCCAGCGTGGTCCAATAGCTTGTTTGAGGATAATGCAGAATTTGGTCTTGGCATGAAAAAGGCTGTGGATAACAACAGAAAGCATTTAGTTGAAACAATAAATTATGCTATTGAAAACAAAATTTATTCAGCAAAATTCACTGAAAAACTAAGTGAGTGGCTTGGTCAAGAGAAAAAAGACCAAGCACTTGCCAGTGAAATTAAAAAAGAAATTCTTAAGCTTTATGGAAAGGATAAGTCAAACACTACCACTAAAGCACTTTATGGCTACGTAGCAAGCTTGTTTGAAACATCTGTTTGGATTATTGGTGGAGATGGCTGGGCATATGACATTGACTATGGTGGTCTTGATCACGTGCTTGCTTCTGGTGAAGATGTAAACATTTTGGTGCTTGACACTGAAGTTTATTCAAACACTGGCGGACAGGCTTCTAAGGCCACACCAAAAGGTAGTGTTGCAAAATTTGCAGCTGCTGGAAAAATGACTCAAAAGAAAAACCTTGGTGCAATGGCAAGGCAATATCCTAATGTTTATGTTGCTCAGGTTGCCCTTGGCGCAAACCCTGCTCAAACAATTAACGCTTTGAAAGAAGCTAAAGAAAATAAGGGACCATCTATTATTATTTGCTATTGCCCTTGCATTAACCACGGAAGCGACATGAGCAACTCTCAGGCTCAAGAAAAACTTGCAGTTGAATCTGGATATTGGCCAATTTATAGATATAATCCAGTAACCGACAAACTTAGTCTCGACGCAAAACTTCCAATCAAAGAATATGAAGAATTCACAAAAACCCAGTCAAGATATTTCACTTTAGCAAAAACTAGCAAAGAAAGAGCCGAAGCACTTATTAGCAGTGCAAGCGATCATGCAAAAGAAGTTATTGAAAATTTGAGCGATGAAGCAAATAAAGAAAAAAAATAAGATTGACAAACTAAACTAACAAGACTTATAATTAAAGTATTAATTAAGGAAGTAAAATTATGAGCGGAAAAGTTGAACTCTTGGAAGTTTTAGATGAAAACGGCGTTGGAACCGGAAGACCTGAAACTAGAGATAATGTGCACAAAGATGGTCTTTGGCACAGAGCAATTATTGTTGCAATTATTAATAACAACAATGAAATTTTAATTCAAAAAAGAGCCAAAACAAAAGAAAAATTTCCAGGGCTTTGGGATATATCTGTTGCAGGTCATGTGCCTTTTGGTCATGACTCGGTATCTTGTGCCGCAAGTGAAACCATGGAAGAAATTGGTTATATGCTTCCTAAAGTAGTGCAACTAAAAGACTTTAGATTTATGACAAGTTTCAGAAATCAACTTCCTGTTTCAGAAGCATTTATAGAAAACCAATATTATGACTTTTTTGTATATAACGCTGATATTGATGTTTCTAAAATTAATATTCAAGTTGATGAAGTTGAAGAAGTTAAATTTGTTACAGCCTATGAATTGAAAACTATGGTGGAAAAAGGATTTTTTCATCCAAGAACAGAATGGGTTAATGTGCTATATAACTATATTACAAAATTTTAATAAAAAAAAGCCTGCGGAACTCCGCAGGTTTTTTATAAATGCATATCATCTGGCAAAATAACACTGCAATAGCCTTGCTTTGCTCCACATAGTGGACAGGTTTCCCATGCCTCTTTTGAAAAACTAACATGACCACAACTTGGACAAACCCATGCCACTTCTTTTGCCTTTTTATATAGCTTTTTATCCTTAAACTGATTATAAAGTTCTTTAAAAACATCTGCGTGCCTAATTTCTACATCATGAATCATTTTAAAAAGCTCCGCAATTTCATTAAAACCCTCTTCCCTTGCAACCTTTTCAAACCTTGTATAAACCTCTGCCTCATCAAGCTCATCCATGCTGAGCAATTTTAGGTTTTCTGCCAAATCCCACTTTTCTTTAAAAGGCAAGCCAGCACAAATATCAATATTATCTATTTGTGGCATTTCTGCATCTTGAAGCTTAGCGTATAATGCTCTTGCATGATTAAACTCTTGATATGCAATTTTATCTATTAGTGTGGCTATTGCTTCATATCCGTTATACCTAAAACCATATTCGCAAAATTCATACCTTGTTCGTGCAGCACATTCAGATGCATAGGCAACTGCCAAATTGTTAAATGTTTTACTATCTTTTAACTTCATATTTTCCTCCATTAAAAAGATAATTGACACAAAACACAAATTATATGCAAACACAAAATAATTTTTAAAATAAAAACTCACCTTTTTTAGTGAGTTTTGTTATTTTCCTTATACACTTGTCAAAGCTTCCAAATATTTTAGGCTTGCAACACAATGTATTATATCACACATAATACCGCAAAATTTCAGCATTTATAAGCTTTTTTGCATTACATTCCCATTGCCTGTTCTTGCTCTTGGTCTGAGATTTTGTTAGCCAATCTCTTTCTTTTTGCCTCTTCAAGCTTTGCTTTTTGTGCTCTGCACTTTTCATTCTGAATTATTAGGAGCCTATTATTTGCCTCAATCATTGCACGAAGCTTTTTTTCTGCTGGACTATCATAAATTCTTTGGTCCTCAGCTTTGCTGATTTCTCTAATAATGTAATCTGCATCATAAAATTGTTTCATACCTTTTGCCCTCCTACCCTTTTGTTAATTTTATTATATCAACTAAAAATTTTTTAGACAACCAAAAGATAAACATTATTTTAAACAAACATTAATTCATGTCATAAATTGATTTTATACCAGCTATTGTTTTAAACAAAACTTCCATTAGGGTTAACCCTGATATGCAAACTGAACAATCTGTGTTTTGCTGTAAAACTTGCTGCTTAACTTTAAGCTCTTCAGCTGAATATAAAAATAGTTTGTTTAGTTCTGGACTTAAATTCTTTTTTCTTAAAAAGCTCTCTTCTGCTTCTGGAGTGTCATGCAAAAACACCGAAACATAGTCTGAATTTATTTTATTAAAAGAATCTTTGCAAGTGTCCGCCATAGAAATGTCTGCAACAAGAATTACGTTTTCATAATCTGAGCTATATTTCACAATCTTTGCAAACTCATTTTTAACATAATCTGCTCCACGTTCAGAAACCATCTGACTCAAGTTTCTTGGAGCAAAATCAAATTCAAAAAGTTCATAGGCATTTAACACTCGCATTGAAAAAAAGTCTGCAAGTTTATCTGCGACCTTTTTTGAAATGTCATTATCATAGCACACAAGTAATATGTTTTGCTTCATGTTTTGCCCCTATAAATTTTTTGCTTTAGCCAAAACTCCCTCTAGACTTAAATTGAACTCATCTTTCTCTATTTTTTCAAAAGCTTCAGAAATTGACCTATTTAAACTGATGTCATTTTTATCTATTTTTTGAATGCTTTTTGGCTCTTCAATAATTATGGATTCTTCCTCTTCAAAGTGCTTTAACACATGGTCTCCATAAACATCCCTTAAAGCCATTTCCGCTTTAAGTTCTTCTTCTGAAATTCCAAGTTCATAAAGTTGGTCAAGTTCAATCTTTGCATCTTTTATCTCTAAAGAATACTCTTTTTCATAATTTTTTAATGAGTTTGATTTTTCCATTTTTAACACCTATTAATTAACTAAATTTGATAAAAATGCATCTATCTCTGCATCTATATCCACATCCTCACCTGCAGAACCCGAATCTGTTGAATTTGAATCTGTTGAATTTGAATCTGCGGACTTTTTAATTAACTCTTTTGGAAGCAAATTTGAACTTTCATCACAAATCAATTTTTTTGATATGATTTCTGACTGCTCTGGATTTTTTGATTGTAAATAACTCTTTATTTTAACCTTAAACAAATTTATCACAGAATCTATATAGTCAGCAAAAGTGCTCACAATATTATAATCAAAATTTAAAAGCTGCCCCATGTTATTGTTAATTTCAATTAATGTTTTGCTTTTTTGTTCTTCAAAAACATATGATGCAACTGCCTTTAACAAATTTATTCTAAATTTGGATGACAGCAACATTTTTTCTGTAATGTTTTTTACAAAAGTTGGATAATGATAAATTAGCTCACCAAGCTCTTCAAAACTTAGTGTCTTAAGTGCTTCACAATTATCTTGTGAACTTAAATCTAACTCACCATTCTTAATTAACAAAAGCTGCGATTTATAACTAATTAGCTGATTTTTGCTCTCTGACAAACCCAAGCCATTAACACTAACCTCTTCTTGAGATTCTGACAACTCTTTAATATATTTTTTTGCTGAGCCATTCTCTTCTTCTAAGTCTATCTTGTCTTTAATTGCCGCCAATCTTTCTGCCTGTCTCAGTAAAAGTTTTTCTATTGCAGACTTTTGTATTAAACATTTTAAAAGCTCTTCCCTTAAAGCTTCAGCCTCTAAAAAGCACTTATTAATCTCTATCTCATTTTCTGATTTTTGCATTTTTTCTTCTGCTTGAGAAAGTTTTTGTGCAGAAATTTCACACTGTTTTTCTAATTTTTGCATAATTTCAGAATACTTTTCCTGCAAAAAAATTGTTACTGCGCCATGCTTTCTTAACTGCTCAACTTCTAACATTTTACTTTCTCCTATTTTTAATATAATGCTTTTTAATATATATGTCAACAAGATTGAGTTTTACAAACTTGCAACAAAAGCATTACAATTTTATTTTTGCGTGCCTAAATTTTTGACTTTTCTTATTGGTTTTATAAATATTATGAAACTTTCTATAAACACAAATATAATTGTTCCAAGCAAGTACCATGAAATTGTTATGTTTTCGGACTCTGTTGTTTTGCTAAGCACATATTTTAGCTCTCCGTCAACTAACCCAAATGTTATGTTGCCAAAATCTTTTGTATATAAAATTGGGTCTGTTTGTTTTTTATATTTTTGAGTTCTTTGAATTGCTGTGTAATGAGGATGATCATAAAAATTATCTTCACCAACAGAAACGACTGCAAAGCTTGGCAAAATTAACGATAATAGTTTTTCACCTGAGCTATATTTGCTGCCATGATGACCAACCAAAAATACTGACACATTGCTTAAGACTAGTTTTTCAGTTTCGCTTAAGCTATTAATAAAATCTTGCTCAGCAAAGCCACTTTCAGAAATTTCATCTTCAGACCCTGAAGTGAAAGGTGCATCACCAGTGAAAAGAAATGTTTTATTACAAATTTTTAGTGTAAATATTGCAGAGTTGCCATTTGATTCATTTGCTCCATATCCTTTTGTTGCAAAGCCCAATGTGTTTGAATAGTCTGACAAATTATATAGTTCATCTCTAACTAATGGTGCATAAAACTCAATTTCATAGTCCTTTCCAGAAATTTTTAGTCCATCATAAAAAACTGTAACAACGCTGTTTTTAGATTTTCCCTCTTCTGTATAAGTTTCTGAATATATGCTGCTTATAAATTTTTTATAAACATTTGTGGTTATTCTGGAAATTTTGTTCCTGCTTCCTAACTCACTGCACATTAAGCCATAAACTTCTGCCAAGTCTTCATCTTCATAAACTTCAAAGCTGTCCAAATTTGAGCCAGTGCCAGAAATTTGGAAAGGTCTATAAATATTTTTAACTTCATGCGTTTCAAGCACATAGTTTAAACCACCAATATGATCAGCATCTGCATGAGTGCCTATTAAATAATCTATTTGCTTTACGCCCCTTTCTTTCAGGTGCTCAGAAACTTCTTGTCCTGAAGCAACATTGCCACCATCAATTAAAACAGTTTTACCATCAGGAAGTTCAACAAAACATGAATTGCCCTGTCCAACATCAATATATTCTACAAGGAAGTCTGAATCTGAAAGCTGTTTTATGCTTGCTTGATTTTTGAAATAACTATTTCGCAAATGCAGTGCATTTTCTATTTTGCCAGAAAAGAAAAAAGATAAAATTAGCAGCATTAAAATTGTTACAGTTGCTACTAATTTTATCTCAAACTCTTTAGTTTTGGTAAACTCTTTTGCTTTTGTTAATTTTTTAATTTTCATTTTTTGTAAAGTATTTGCTAATTTTTTTTGGATTTATTCCTAATATCTTCTCTATCTTTGAGCGATTTGCCATTACGGTTTCATATCCAATTTGAATCATCTGTTCAACGCCTTCAAGTTTTAATGGTGAAAATGACTCTAAGGCTGGCTCAAAAATAAGATCTGCCATTGACATTGTATAATCAACCTTGGCCTGCATCATTATTCCTATTGTAGAAGACAACACGCTTATTGTTGAAAGTGAGCTTGTGCCTGTGCCCCTTAAATGATTAACATCCACTGCAAAAATTACATTTGCACCCATGTTTTTTACTACGTCAACCGGAACATTGTTGCGAAGACCACCATCAACCAAGTGCATATTTTCATATTCAACAGGAGTGAGTATTCCCGGAACAGCACAGCTTGCTGAAACGACTTTTGCAACATTTCCATAATCAAAGTCTATTTCCTTGCCTGTTTTAAGGTCGGTGCAAACTGCACAAAACGGTATTTTCATTTCTGAAAAAACTGTTATGTCTCCAAAAACACTATTAATTAAATCTTCTAGTCTTTCTGTTTTTGCAGGCTTTATAAATGGTATCATACTTTTAATTACATCACTTTTTTTTAAGCCCTTTGCAAGCTCCTCTATTCGGCTGATTGGTATGCCATAGCTATATAATGAGCCAACAATACTTCCAGCACTGGTGCCTGCAATATAATCAAACCTTACGCCAAGCTCATCAAATGCCTTGAGCACACCAATATGCCCAATGCCTCTGGCTCCGCCACCACCAAGTGCTAAACCAATTTTTACCTTTGGATTAATTTGAATTTTATCTTCACTATTTTTTCTAAAGAATTTAAACATAATTTCCTTACCTATTATATTATATCACAAATTTTGTTTTATAGTAAAATAAAAACTCAAAGCATTTTGCTTTGAGTTTTTAAATTTTAATCTTATTTGTCTTCTGCACCATCAGTTAGTGACTTAATTAGTGCTTCAAGCTCTGCAATCTCTTCATCATATCTTGCAATTTCTTGTGTTAAATATTTTGCAACTGATTTGTTTTGAGAATGTTTTGCTTTGTTGCTTTCAATATATTCTTCTGCATCTTGAATGCTTGCCTTAAGTTCTGCAATGTGTGCTGTAAGCTCTTCTTGTTTAACCTTTTTGTCTTCATCAACATTTTTGATGTCTGTTACAGAATACATTAATAAATTAAGATTTGTGAGTTCTCCTGCTCTTCTATCTAGCATTCTTTGGTTTCTATCTTTTCTTCTAATTGTTCTATCATATTTTAAGATAGCTTTATCTCTCTTCTCTAAATCTCTTTTTAATTTATTTCTGCTCTTTTTAACTTTTTCTAATCTTGTTTCATAGTCAATTAATGTTCCAGGAATGATTGGACCATGTCCTGCAAGCTCTTCGGAATCATCTGTTGCAAGCTCTACAACAACATCTTCTGAAACTTCTTCCTGTTCTGTTTCTTCAACTACTTCCTCTTGAACTTCTTCCTTAACTTCTTCTTGAACTGGCTCTTCAGCTTTTGCATCTTCAAGACTAAGCTCTATTATTTCTTCAGGCACGATTGCTTCTTCTACAATCTCTTCCTTGGCTGGCTCTTCTTTCTTTTCTTCAACCTCGCCTTCTGTAAGCTTGTCTAGTTCTGCAAGCATATCGCTTACGCTTTCTGTTTTTTCATCTTCTTTTGAGTTTTCATTAATGGTTATTTCAAATACATTTTTAACCTCTTTAACTGAATCCTCTGGTTGCTCTTTTGATGCTCTTGAAATTTCAACGATAAATGCAATCATGAAACCAATTGATAAAACTCCTAAAACACCAATAAACGAAATTAATACAATTTGTGCTGCTGTTAACATTTACACATCCCCCTTTTGTTTTTTGCAGTTTTTAAATGTATAAAATTTAACAATTTTGTTAATATTTTTACATTTTTAAATGCAAATTTTATTTACATGGTTATATTAACATAAAAGTATTTGTTTGTCAATAGCATTTCTTAAAATTTTTTGAAAAATTATGGCGAACCAAGCAAACACATATAAAGCCTTTTAAGTTATTAGTAGATAACTTTAATGTTTTAAACTTATAACTAATAAAAAGTTATTATTGTAAGCCTATTATTTTTATATGCAATTAGGAATCATTTGACAACTATTTTTCTGTTAAATATAATATGTTTATGAATAATAATATATGTAAAAATAAATATGAATATTTGTTTTTTGATTTAGATGGAACCCTTCTTGATTTTGATAAAGACCATGAGAAAGCCTTTAATTTAGCTGCAAAAAAATTAAACATCAAAATAAATGGTGCTTATAAAATTTATGATAAGATTAATTCTATGCTGTGGAACAAACATGCACTTGGTGAGATAGAAATAAAAGAACTCAAATTAAAAAGATTTCAAATGTTTTTTGAAGAAATTAATTGTGAATCTGACCCAGCACAATTTAAAAGTCTTATGACTAGTGAAATGAAAAACACAGGATTCCCCATTAAAGATGCAAAACATGTTTTGAAAAAGCTATGTAAAAAATATAAAATTTATGCTATAACTAATGGCATAGAAGAGGAACAAAATCATAGACTGAAAAACGCTAAAATTGATTGCTATTTTTCTGATGTATTTATATCTCAAACGCTTGGGGTTGATAAGCCCCAAAAAGAATTTTTTGACAAAGTTTTAAATGCCATTAATTTAAGCTCAACTGAAAATATCTTAATAATTGGTGACAGCTTAAAGTCAGACATTTTGGGCGGAATAAATTCAGGAATTGACACATGCTGGTTTAACCTGAAAAATGAAAGAAATGACAGTGATATCAAACCAACATATGAGGTTGGATGCTTAAAAGAAGTTTTAAAGTTATTGGGAGAAAAATAGATGAAGTTAAATAAAAATTTTTTTAAAGAAAACTGGTATTATATTATTATTTCTATAGTTGGATTAGCTGTTATTTTAACAAACAGAATTCTAACTGGCTTTAACGAAATTATGGTATTGTCTGATGTTGCATCTATTTTTGCTATTGCCTATATAATTTTTAATGCAAAAAACAGCGTTTGGGGTTTGCTATTTAACTTAATTTCAACCGCATTTGTTGCTGTTACCTCTTTCTACCAACACATTTGGCTAAATGGTTTTATTTGTGTTTTTATAAATATTCCTATGTTTATATTAGGAATAATTAATTGGAAAAAGAAACTTGCTAAACAAAGCAGCAAAATTAGAATAAACAAGCTCTCTAAAAGAAATCTTACTTTTGTATTTTTAGGCTATGCTGCAGTTTCTGTTGCGTTTTTATTTATCTTAAAAGCACTCAATGGCAACCTATTTTATTTAGATGCAATTTATTCTGCAGGTTCAGTCATTGGTGTAATTCTCTGTTCTTATGCCTTTATTGATCAATTTTATATTTTTTATGTTGCAGATGTTGCGGGCATTGCCATGTATACAATTTTATGCACACAAAATATTAACAACTTACCGCTACTATTTATGAATGTTATGTTTTTATTCGGAACCCTAATTGGAAACATTAATTGGATTAGATTGCAAAAAAAGGACAGAGGCGTTAAAGAAAAATATGTTGCTGATATTCCTAAAAATGAAACTAATAATCAAAGTGATGAAGAAGACCAAAACTCTAGCGTGCTTTAACATATTTTAGTTAAATATTTAAAGCGAAACATTATTTCTTTAAATATATTTTACAAAAAAATCTAGATAGAAGCGTTGCAACCCACACATAACTATCTAGATTTTTTTATATAAATTAATTAAATTTTAATTTTTACTTAAATTATTTTTTCCCAAGGGAAAACATCCCTTCCAAAATGACCAAAACAAGCTGTTTGCTTAAAAATTGGATTAAGCAGCCCTAGTTCGTTAATCATGTTGCTGATTTTAAAACTGAAGTTTTTGCGAATAAAGTCCATAATTTCCTGCTCAGTAACTTTGTTGGTTCCAAAGGTGTCAACTGCTATGCTAATTGGTTCTGCCAAGCCAATCGCAAAGCCAACTTGAATTTCACACCTTTCAGCAAGCCCATGTGCAACAATATTTTTTGCAACATATCTTGCATAATATGCTCCACTTCTGTCTACCTTTGTTGCATTTTTTGAACTGAAGCATCCACCACCAACTCTGCCAATTCCACCATAAGTATCTACAATAATTTTTCTGCCAACACAGCCACTATCTCCAAAACTTCCCCAAACTGTAAACTTTCCACTTGTGTTTATGAGAATCTTTATATTTCCCTTATCATAATTTGAATATTCTGCAAGCACCTTATCAATAACTTCTGACTTTATAGTTTTGCTTATTTCCTCATTAGACAACTCTTCACTATGCGAAACACTTATTAGTATCATTTCTATTGCTTGAGGCTTGCCATCTTCATAACTAACTGAAACTTCACTTTTTGCATCAGAAAAATAAAATTTTGATGTTCTTCTAAACTCGTCATAAACTTTCATCAATTTATGCGCAACAATAATTGGAAGCGGCATATATTCTTTTGTTTCATTTGTTGCATAGCCATATACAATTCCTTGGTCATTTGCACAAAGTTCCGCTTCTCCTTTAACAACAGCTTGGTTAATGTCTGGGCTTTGAATTGAAATTTCCTTAATAATCTCAAATTCTTCTGCATTATAGCCTACATCAGCCAAAACTTCTTTTGCTATCTTTTCATAGTTGATTTTTGCCGTTGTTGTTGCTTCACCATAAATAAATAGCTTGTTGTTTTTTATTGCACATTCAACAGCCATTTGCGCATTTTTATCTTGACTTAAAGCCTCATCTAAAAATGCATCTGCTATTGTGTCGCACGTTTTGTCTGGATGACCGATATTTACTGACTCACTTGTTATTATTGTTTTCATTTTTTCCCTCGTAATAAATTATTTCCATAAATTTCAAATAAAAAAGCCCCAAATAATGGGACTTTATATTTCACTATAATCCCATAGCTTTCAGCCATTAGCACCTTGCTTTTTGCAGGTTGCTGTGTGGTCAACAGGGCTGTCCCTCGCACACTCTTTATGGATATCATCATTATATCACTATAGCGAAAAATGTCAATTATTTTTATTAATTTTATAACTGCAATTAATTTTATATTAAAAATAGCGAAAAATAAAAATATAGCGTTACCGCTATATTTTTTAAAATTAATAACTTAATGGCTCTGAACCAACTAATTCTGAACCTTCATTTAAATAGGTTCTTTGATATTTTGAAGTTAAGGCATATAACTCATTCTCTGAAAATAAGCTTTCAATATAATCCTCATCAACCGATGCAAATTCTTTCACCTTTTCCATCTTATATGCCTTAAACATTAAATATAGCAATAAACGGTTTTCTTCAACAAAAGATAAAATTTCTTGAGTTTGAATGTCGTTAAGCGTTGCTTCTTTTTGATGCTCTTTAGCTGTTGATACAATGCCTTCATTTAAACTTGTTTTAAGGTCAATGCCCAAGCTTCTTGTTCCGCTTATTTTTTCATAGCCATCTGCTCTCCAAATATGGAAGTGTGCTGGTGCATTTTTGTGATTATCTAACTCAACCAAATATTCATCATATCTAATGGCTTTTTGTGTTAATTTTTGATAATTGCTATTGTTAGCCATTGTGTCCGTCTTTGGTCTTTCAAGTGAAACTTTGAAATATAAACTGCCATAATCTGGTTTGTTTTTATTCTTTTTATCCTTTTTATATGGAATTGTAAATGCTCCACAAACATTTCTATGATTTTTAAATTTTCTGAATCTTTTCATAATTTTCTCCCCTTATTAATGACATTGTAACACAAAAAAAACAGTCTTTCAAGACTGATTTTAAAATTTATTAATAAAATTTATATATTTATTTCCAGCTTAACTGGTGCATGATCGCTTCCCAGCACATCCGTATAAATGTCTGCATCTATAACTTTATCTTTTATATCTTCTGAGACTAAAAAATAGTCAATTCGCCAACCAGAATTGTTTGCCCTTGCATTAAAACGATAACTCCACCAAGAATATAAAACCTTATCTGGATATTTTAGTCTAAAAGTATCAATCATTCCTGATGCAAGTAGCTCATTAAATTTGCCTCTCTCTTCTTTTGTGAAACCAGCATTTTTTGTGTTACTCTTTGGATTTTTTAAGTCTATTTCATTGTGTGCTACATTGAGGTCTCCAGTATAAATTACTGGCTTTTTTGTTTTAAGCTTAGACAAATATTCACGAACATCATCTTCATAAACCATGCGATAGCTTAATCTTTTTAATTCTTCTTGAGAATTTGGAACATAGGCACAAACAAAATAAAAATTGTCATATTCAAGCGTAATAACCCTGCCTTCATCATTATATTTTCCATCAATGCCATATGTTACGCTAAGCGGCTCTTGTTTTGCATAAACAAGTGTTCCTGCATAACCCTTTTTCTGAGCACTACTCATAAATTTATAATAGCCTGCCTTATCTAAATCCGCCTGACCCTCTTGCATCTTTGTTTCTTGAATGCAAAATATATCTGCTGCTTCTCTCTCAAAAAATTCATTAAATCCCTTATTTATGCAGGCTCTTATTCCATTTACATTCCAACTTATAAGTTTCATCGTAAGTTATCCTCATTTCTTTATGCAATTATTATAGCAAATCTCACTTAAATTTCATAATAAATTTTGAGCTTATTAAAATTTTGGAAAATCTTTACTATTTTTAATAAAAACAGCTGTTTTATAAGCCTTTATGTTCATGCTTATTTGACAAAATGGCAATTTTATAATATAATAAACCATGTATAATAGCAAAAAGGAGCGAATTTTCATTCACTATTATGAATACAACAGAGCGATTGTCCGCTATTAAAAACGGACAAGACTTTAAACTTTATGAATATCTTGGAAGCCATATTGCAACAAAAAATGGCAAACAAGGTGCTTATTTCAGAACCTATGCACCAAATGCAAAAGAAATTTTTGTTTTGGGTGATTTTAATGATTGGGACAAAACTGCCTCTCCACTTAAAAGAGTTAAAGACTCTGAAGTTTGGGAAGCTTTTGTGCCTTCAGCTAAGAAAAATCAAAAATATAAATATTTAATTATTGATGATCAGGACAGGGAGACTCTTAAAGCCGACCCTTTTGCTTTTTATGAGCAAAATTATGAAAATGATGAAGACTTTGCAACATATATTTATGACATTGATGGATATAAGTGGAATGACAAAAAGTATTTTGAGCAAAATGAAACCAAAAACCACCTAACTTCCCCAATGAATATTTATGAAGTTTGTCTGCTTACTTGGAAAAAGCATACTGATGGAAGCTATTACACCTATAGAGAACTTGCAGCATCACTTATTCCATATTGTAAAAAAATGGGCTACACTCACATTGAGCTTTTGCCACTATCTGAATTTGCTCTAGATATTTCATGGGGATATCAGGTTATGGGCTATTTTGCAGTAACAAGCAGATATGGCAAGCCAAAAGACCTTATGTATTTTGTGGACAAATGCCACGAGGCAGGCATTGGAGTTATTTTGGACTGGGTTCCTGCTCACTTTGATTATCATGAATTTGGTTTAATGGATTATGATGGCACCAGCCTTTATGAAAGCCCAAAGTGGGACAGAAAGTTTCAGCTTGCTTGGAGCACAAGAATCTTTGATTATGAAGACCCTTTTGTTACTGGATTTTTAATTTCAAGCGCACTGTTTTATCTTAGAAAATTTCATTTTGACGGACTTAGGGTTGATGCGGTTGTTTCAATTCTCTATCTTGACTTTTGCAGAAATCCTGATGAATGGATTCCTAATGTGGCTGGCAACAACATTAACTATGCTGGCGTTGAGTTCTTAAAAAATCTAAACAACTCAATTTTTGGTGAATTTCCTAACGCAATCATGGTTGCTGAAGAAGTTTCTTCTTGGCCAATGGTTACAAGACCAACAACCTCTGGCGGTCTTGGATTTAACTTTAAGTGGAATGTTGGTTGGATTAATGATATTTGGGAATACACTTCAATGGACCCATATTTTAGAAAATATCATCACAAAATTTTAACCCACACAATTGACTATGCATTTGATGAAAACTTTATTCTTCCAATTGACCATGATGAGGTTGGCAACGGAAGACACTCACTTATCAACAAAATGAATGGCGACTTAAAAACAAAGTTTGAACTTTGCAGAGCATTCTATTTATACATGTTTATGCACCCAGGCAAAAAGCTTTCATTCATGGGAAGTGAATTTGGGCAGATTGTTGAATGGTCTTATAAGGATCCAATTTCTTTTGGACTTTTAAAAATGGACAGATATAAACAATTTAGCAAATTTATCATGACAGTTAACAAGCTTTATAAACATACTCCTGAAATGTATGAAATTGACCATGAACCAAGGGGCTTTGAATGGCTTGTTAACGATGACAACCTCAGATGCGTTTGCGCCTTTAAAAGGTTCTCTGCATCAGGAAGCTATTTGATTTGTATTTGCAACTTTTCTCCAGACGAACATGAAGACTATGTTCTTGGAGTTGATGAGCCAGGTTGCTATGAAGAAATTTTTTCAACTGATGACGAAGTTTTTGGCGGAACTGGAAAACGCAATGAACTTATGTATTCTTCAATTATGAATAAAAATGGCAAGACAAATGCCATAAGAATTGACATTCCAGCAAACACAACAATTTTAATTAAAAAGGTGGAAAAAAATTAATATGGACGAACCCAAGCAAAAATTTAATGTTTTATTTGTAAGTGCTGAATGTGTTCCATTTTGCGCAAGAGGCGGTGTGGCAGACATGTGCTATGCCCTGCCAAAATATTTAAACAAAAATGATGACCTTGATGTTAGAGTCGTGCTTCCAATGTATTCAAAAATTCCAACAGAGTTTAGCGAAAACTTTAAGCTAGTTGGCGAACGTAATGTTGAACTAACTTGGAGAAATGAATATTGTGGCGTGCACGAATATGAATATAATGGCATCACCTATTATTTTATTGATAACAAACGTTATTTTGACAGACCAGAACTTTTTGGCTATGATGACGATGTTGAAAGGTTTAGCTATTTCAGCAAAGCTGTTTTAGATATGCTCCCTATGATTAACTTCTTCCCAGACGTTATTCATACAAACGACTGGCAGTCTGGAATGGTTTGCACATTTTTAAAAGTGCTTGCATGGCAAAACCCAAAATATGAGCATATTAAAACCGTGCTTAACATTCACAACCTAAACTATCAAGGAAAAGCAGACTTTAAAGTTGTTCATGACCTTCTTGGAGTTGAAGACAAATTTGCTTATTTGTTTGACTATTATGGTGGTGCAAATCTTATGAAAGCAAGCATACTTTGCGCAGACAGAATTGTTGCTGTTAGCGAAACTTATGCAAACGAAATTCAAAACACAGACAAAGGCTCAGGGCTTCAAGATGTGCTTCAGTCTGTAAGCTATAAACTTTCAGGCATAATCAATGGCATTGACTATGAATATTATGACCCAGAAAATGACACTGATATTTTTGCAAACTTTTCAGTTGACAAGCTTAGTTGTAGAACTGAAAACAAACTTAAACTTCAAGAAACTCTTGGGCTCCCTGTTGATGAAAACATTCCAATGTATGGTTTTGTTGGCTATATGGCTGCACATAAAGGAATGGAACTTTTAAGCCAAATTATGGACAGATTGATTCAAGAAAAAAATGTTCAATTTGTTGCAGTTGGCGGAGGCCCAACACAATATGAAGATTTTATGAGAAGACTAAATGAAATTTATCCAAACAATGTTAAAGTGTCTTTTGGATATAGCAGCAAGCTTGCAAAAAAGATTTATGCAGGCACAGACTTTTTGTTTAATGTTTCAAGCAACGAACCTTGTGGTCTTTGCCCTCTCATTGCAAACCGATATGGTGCACTTCCAATAGTTTATCAAACTGGCGGTCTTAAAGACAATTTCTCTGATTTTAAATATACAAATGGCAATGGATATGTGCTTAAAAACTATGACTCAAATTCATTTTATGACCTTTTGGAAAGAACACTTCATGACTTTGAAAATAAAGAGAAAATTGAAAATTATAGAAAAACAGGAATGGCACAAGACTTTGATATTTTAGAATGTGCTGATAAATACACAGAGCTTTATTATGAAATGTAAGTTAAGAATAAATAAAACACTTTGCAAAAAATGCAAAGTGTTTTTGCTTTAATTTTTTTAGAAAAAACGCAATTTCATGTGTTATGTGTCACATAACACCGCAAATTTTCAGCATTTATAAGGATTTTCAAAAAATAAAAGAGCAGAAATTTTCTGCTCTTTTGTTTTATTATTTATATTTATTTTCTTGTATAAATCCAATATGCTCCACCATCTGTTTTTGTATAATTTTCATTAAGATAACTGTTTGTGCCATCATCAACAGTTTTAAGTACACGAATATCGCTGATTTTATTATATAAAGTATTTAGCATAACATTATCATTTTTTCCACTATGATATGCGTTTACGTCACCAAGATATAGACTAGTGATTGTTGTTTGAGTTCTAAAATTACCTTTGCCCATAAACACAACTCCACCAAATAATGTTACATTTTTTATTCCACCTAAATTTTCAACGCCATCAGTTTCTACTATTACACCTCTTGAGAGCACCAGAGATTGACCCGCACTGCCATTACTTTTAAAGTTGACCCTAACCTTTGAACCTTTATATATGCTTGGAATTAAGATTTCTGAATCTTGATCCCCTGGTTTAAAATAACAAGTTACCACAGAATCTTCAATGGTGAGTCCACTCATAACACTTGAATAGTCACAATCATCAAAAACATAATAATCACCTTCAGAATATGCAACAAACTCTTCACCTGTTACCAAATAGTTATCTGCATATTCTAAGTTTTCAACAATTGTGTATGGAACATATATTTTGGTTATAAGCTGTGTGGTTGTGGAGGTCATAGGAATAAATTTAATGCCTGGAACACTTGCACTTGTTTTCATGCTTGCATAAAGAGCAGGACTCTTTATAATGACCTTTGTAGGTTCTGCACCAATAAAATTCATGTTTCCAACACTTTGAATTGTTGAAGAGTAAATTATTTCTTTAACATTAATTGCACCTGAAAAAGCAAAATCTTCAACTGTGATTAAACCTTCTGGCAATTCAACCCTTGTTAGCCCATAACAAGCACAAAAGGCATGATTAGCAATGACCCTTAAACTGTTAGGGAACTTAACCGTTTTAATTGTATTATTTTCCATAAAGGCCTTAGATCCAATTCTGACAACTGGCAAACCCTGCACTGTGTCTGGAAGATTTAAGTTGATTATTGAAGTGTCCGACAAACCAATAACTTCTAATCCTCCATAGGTTTCACAATATTTTATACCATCTTGAACTATTACTTTTGTATAAACACTATACTCACCCTCTGTGGTTTTAATGAAATTTTCATTTAAGTATGCATTTTCAGCAGTGTCAATATTGCTAGGAACTGTAACTTTGTTTGCAGAAGCTAAAAGCATGCCATTTAATATGCTATCTCCATTTGCAACCTTGTAAACTTCTGGACTTTCTATTGTTACATATCTTAAACTTAAACAATCGCCAAATGCAAAATTTCCCAGAGTTTTTACGCTGGCAGGAATGGTAATAGATAATAGCCTTGAACAACTTGCAAAAGCTCCTGCACCAATATTTGTTAAATTGTTTGGCAAAGTAATGCTTATTAGATCATCATATTTACAAAAGACATTAGTCTTTATGCTTACCACATTTTTGCCCCTATACGTGTTTGGAATCACAACTTGCGTTATGGCAGAAGTTTTATCAAAACTTGTTAATTCTACACCGCCATCACAATCTGTGAAACCAAAATATGAATATGCATAAGTTGTGATAAACTCTATATTAACATTTCCTATTACAGTGTGAATAGCTCCATTTGTGAAGTTTTCTCCATTTACTTTAAATGAGTTTAATGAATGATCTTCATACAATGTGTATGTTATTGTTAACTCATCCCCATAATGCAATTTTGTTAAGTTTGTAAGCATTTCTCCTGCTGCATTTCTTACAACTACATCTTCTGGAATTGTTATGCTATAGTCTATTCTTTCTCCCTGTTCCCATATTTTGCTTGAGTTGCTATTTAAAACCAAGCTTACATCTCCATAAGCTGTGAAAGAACCGCCATCCCTAATTGTGGTTGCATTTACAAATAAGCTATTAACTATT
The DNA here is from genome assembly GCA_948434855.1 of uncultured Clostridia bacterium. Classification (GTDB taxonomy): domain Bacteria; phylum Bacillota; class Clostridia; order Christensenellales; family UBA1242; genus RGIG1681. The sequence continues at coordinate 44,053 of CAOJFR010000007.1, forward strand.
GTTTCTTTTTCATAATAAATATAACCATATTCTTCTTTAGTGTTTTCAGTATATCTGCTTATGCTCTCTGTGTAGGTAAAGGTTAGTTCATCTCCCCAGTAAATTGTTCTATTGTTAGAAAGCAATTCTTCTCCACGTTTCACGGTTACTCCTGCTGGGATGCTTCCTAATGTATAGGCTATTTTGCTTTCTGTGTAGGTTATGTTCAGGTCTCCATTAACAACATACACATCTCCTACGAGTTCTGCTCCGTCTACGCTGAAAGTATCTTTATGGTAGCCTTCTGTCTCTGTATAACTTATGCTTAATTGGTCGCCATAATATATGGCTTCGTTGCTGCTTAATGTGTGGCCGTTTCTAGTTACTGTTACTTGATATGGTATCTCTCCGATTGAGTATTCTGATGCAGCTTCGTTGTAGGTTATGCTGAGGTCGCCATTGCCGGTGAGCTCAACCTCATAATATACAACTCCGCCTTCTTCATGACGATATGCTTCTGTTAAAATGTTTTGTTGTTCTCCGTTTCCGACCTTAACCTTAAACTCTGTTATATCTCTTCCTAGCTTTTGTGTGGCTCTTATTACTATCTTCGCTCCATAGTGATAGGTGCTAGACAAATCTACAACTTCTCCACCTATGGTTACGCTTATGCTACTTTTAAAGGCTTCGTAAATGAAACCTATTCTGTAGTCTTTCATAATAGTTCTAAATTCAGGATGGATGTTTAGGTCACTTGTTATTTCATTTAGATTTACTTGTTCGTTTCTCTCATTAAACCAGCCCTTAAACTCATAGGTCGCAAAGTTATCTTCTGGTTTAGTTGGGGCAACCAAACTTAGGCTATCTTTGTGGTTTACTTCTTGTGTTTCTAATAATGTTGTGCCGTCTTCTGCGTATATGTTTACTGTATAGGTTACTGCGACAAACTTGATATATA
>CAOJFR010000008.1 GCA_948434855.1 uncultured Clostridia bacterium
AAAATCAAAGTGTTACAATCACTGCTGCAGAAATTGACGGTAAAACTATTAAAGGTTGGAGTATAGATGGAGGCAAAACAATTTTAAGTAGCCTTAAAACATATACTTTTACTGCAAATAGCAACTTAAGTTTTGTGGCAGTGTTTGAAGACAAAACCACAGCAGATTTATCGCCACACCCTTCCCCTCCAAATAATAAACCAAATTGGCAAACCATAGCAGGAATATCAGTTGGTTCAATTTGTTTTGTATTGTTTCTTATTTATATTGTTTGCTACTTTACAATATATCGCAAAAAAACCAATTTAAAAAATAAGGCACTTGAAATCTTATATAAGCCAATGAACATGATTTTTAAAAAGAAAAAATAAAAAAAGCCATAATTAAATATGTGGCTTTTTATTTTGTTAGCTTTAAATTAGTTAAATAATATTAGTTTCAATATTTATAGGCTTTTGATATGTTTTTAATTAAATATTCAAAAGTTCTAAATAAGAGTCTTTGTCAGATGCAGCAAAAAACAAATATAATCTTGGACCACTATCTGTTCCAAACAAAAGGTTATAGAAAATCTTAAAGTATTTTTGCTGAATAGCCATGTTTTCTTTTTTGCTTAGTTCTGGATTATTAACTGTGTCATAAATAAACTGTTGAACTTCTTTGTCCTTAATTTCTTCTTGAGATTTCAAATAGTTATAAAGCTTAAGCACAACCTGTTTTTCTTCTTCACCAAGAGTTGACGCAAAATCGTTATTTTTAGAGTCAAGCAACTTAAACATTTTTTCAGGCTGATATGTTTGAATAAAATATGTTGCTTTTTCAAATCTTTCATCTGCTCTGCCTGTCCATTCAACATCAAGTTTTTTAACAGCCTTAACAAGAGCTTCATGGTTAAAGTTTACAATTGGTGCAAGATTTGCTATTGTGCTAAATGATGTTTCATCAACATAATCTTTTCCATCAATAAGGCAAAGCTTAAACAGCGAATTTATAAATTCATCGCCCTCGCCTGAAAGATAAGCGTGCAAGCTTTTGTCAAACTCACTATAATGACGAATTATTGTGTCATCAAAATAAAAGTTATAGGCATCTTCTGGCTCATATTTTGCAAAGAGCCAACGAACAATTTCTGGGGTATAAAATTTTAAAACCCCGTCTGGTGTGATGTTAATTCCACTTGAAGAGTGCATTGAAGAAACTCCTGCAAAGCCAAGCCAACCATATGCTTGATATGTTGGAGGCTCGCCGTCAAAAATTTCACGAACAACCCTTGAACAAACATCATAGCTTCCGCCAGGTGTTGAATGGTCAATTCCACCAGCCTCAAAGTCTACGCCCTCTTCTTTCCAACGCATTGGCCAGTCAATTTTCCAAGCAAGCTTAATTTTAAAATATTCAAGCACATTAACAGTTTCTTCTTTTCCACAAGCCTTGCACACATAAGAAAGCTCATGAGTTTCAGGGTTATATGATGTTACCTTTGTTGAATCCTTGTTGCAACCATCACAATAAACTGATACTGGATAATAAGCCTCTCTCTCCTCGTCTGATGCCTCTTGAGATTTAAAGCTCATCAAAATGTCATAAATATCTTTTCTTCTCTCAAGCGCATAAGCAACCTTATCAGCATATCTTCCACTTAAATACTCTTTTGATTGATAAATATATTCAACTTCAATGCCAAGTTCAGAAAGTGACTTTTCAAACTCAACCTCAAAGTGTCTGCCATAGCTTTCGCATCCATCATCAAAAGGATTTGGAATCATGGTATATGGACAGCCAACATATTTTTCATAGCCATCCACAATTTTTGCAACGTTAACTGGCACTTTTCTAAGTCTGTCAAAATCATCCCATGAAAAAATAAAACGAACATTTTTGCCCTTAAGCTTAAGTGCACGAGCAACAAAATATGGAATGGCAATTTCTCTAAAGTTTCCAATATGAACGCTGCCGCTTGGGCTTACGCCACTAGCGCAGGTATAAACCTCTTTATTTGGATTTTTCTCAATAATTTTATCTGCAATTCTTTCACTCCAATGCATAATTTTCTCCTAAAAATAAACTAAGGCTATTTTAACACAAACCATCGCTTAGTGTCAATCAATCACCAAAAACAAAATAAATATAAGCAAACAAAAAACCAGCGTCAAAAACGCTGGTTTTAAATTAAAAGTTTTCAAGCACAGGTTCAGTAGCAACTGAAATAGCCTTAGTTGGCTCAGTTAATGTGATGAGATCCATTGCTTTTTTATAAAGTGTTCCATCAAATGTTTTTGGATCAACTTCTTTAATTTTATCAGAAAGCTCTTCACAAATTCTGTCTATATTTTCAAATATAACTTGCCAGTTACTCTTAATCTTTTCAAACTCATTGCCATACACTCTTGGTGGTCTAGAGCTAGATGCAGTTGGTGCACTTGTAACCTTTCCTGAAAGATTATCAACAATTTCGCTTTGCTTTGTTGTTGGAGTATATCCCATTTGCTTTTGAAGGAACATATTAAGATGCTGTTTATAGCAAATCATCATGTGTCTCTTAATTGCAAGAAGTGCAGCAAGCAAATCTTTAGCTTGTCTTGATTTACCCTTAAGATAAATGTCATAGTTAATATCATCAAAATTAAATCTAGAATTATAGTCAATTGTTGTTATATCAACCAAAGGTGTGCCAGTAAAGGTATTAATTGCATTTGCAATCTGCAAGTTGAGTGCTCTAATAAGAACATTTGAGCTATCAGGCTCACCATTGCTAAGAGTGCTAATATTGCTAGACACGGTTGACTTTGTTGAGCTTAAACTCTTCTTTAAGTCATCATCGCTGTTTCTATCAAGCTTATCAAAGAAAATTCTTCCAACAACAAGAGTTGTGCCATTATCTTCTGTAATATTCTGACCGTTAGCAACACCTGTCATATAATCAACAAGCTGCTTAATATTGTTTGTAACATTATCAAGTTGCATTTTAAGGTTTTTGCTTTCGGTTGATGAGTTTCCATAAAGATATTCTTTCAAACCACCCTCAGAGAAAGCTTTACGCTTATAATCTGCAATATTATTAATTTCGCCTGATTTTAAAATGAAGTGCTCATAATATTCTTTAAGTATAGTTTCAAAAGAGGTTGTAATGAATCCACTAAGATCTCCAATAAACTCATCTTTTTGCAAATCATCAAAATACTTATAACCCTTAATTGTGGTAAAGAATTTTGTAAGATTTGACAAACCTTCTGTTCCAGAATATTTATTTTCTCTAATATCCTTTTCAATTTGAGTAGAAATAACCCTTTTTGCATTGGTTTCAAAAAGTGCAATAAAATAGTTTCTTATTTTTTCATCACCAATTTTCAAAATGGTTTCTTCATAAAATTTATGAGTTTCTTCACTTTCCAAATCTTGAAGGGTTGTGAAAGCTTTAATCTTAGTTGAATATTCTTCAAAATCATCAAAACTACCTTCTTTTAAAACTTCCATCATATAAACTTTGCTCTCATTATTACGTCTGTTTTTAAGAGATACAAGTTGTCTTTCCAAAGCCTTTGTTGCAGCAAGTTTTGATTTTGGAGGCATATTTGAAGACATAATCGTGCTCATCAATTGTGATGGATAATCAGTTCTTAAGTCTGAATATTTTAGATTGCTAATTTCACTTGCAAATTTATCAACAGAAGATGAAATTTTGCCAGCTTGCGAATCCAAAACATAAAGCAAATAGTTTTCAAGTTTTGGTCTTCCGCCAAAAGCATCTTCAATATCACTCTTAATACTATTATATTTCACGGCATCAATAGCTGCGCCAGAGGTAATTTCTGAAACTATGTTAGAAAGTCTGCTATAGAGTTCTGAAGTTGATGAGTCCCCAGACCTAATTCCATCTTTTCCAAAACCTTCGCAATAAGCAATAACATCTTTATAAACAAATGGGGTTTCAGCATAAGTTCCAGTTGCAGAGCTTTTAACAATATTTTGAATAGTATCCTTTGAATATACTGATTCATTAATCTTTTTTTCAAACATGAATTTTAAATATTCATGAGTGCGATCTAGTGGAGATGGAAGTGCATCAATTTCTGAAAGAATTGATGATTCAACAGCACTATCATATTCATTAAATGAGTTAATTTTATCAATAACTGCTTCAGCAGCTGCATATTCTGGGGTTCCCGCAGCAACTCTGTCTGACCCAAAACCTTCAGATGTAATTGCAGAAATCATTGCAGCTTTTGTTATGTTAATCTGGTCATTTAAACTTGCATGAAGGTTAACACTTGCTGCTCCGTCAAGATTTTCATTTTCAATAAATCTCTGAACAGACTTAAAGTCTTTTGTTTTGTCTGCAAACCCACCGCTCTTAACAATTTCAGCAATCTTTGGATTTTCTAGGGTGTCAATAAGATCTTGAACCGTGTTAATTGTAAGAGGTTGCTCAAAAGCAGTATAGTTAATTGCATCAATAGCTTTTTCTGCATACTGCTCTTCATAACTATTATAAATATATTCTCTGTTAATGTTTGTAAATGCTGGTTTATTTTGACTTAAGAATTTCAAATCACGGTTTAAGTCTTCAACAGTTTTGCAAGCTTCAATGTTGGCTTTTATCATTCTGTCTAGCTCATTAATGTTTGTAAGTTTATAATCTTCTCTGTTAATTGCAATGTTTCTGTTTGCAAGAGCCCTTGCTCTTCCAAAAGTTGAAGCTCCACACTTAACAGTTTTTCCTTTAGAGTCAATTCTATATTTTTCACCATCAGAAACCTGAATTGCAAACTTAACTTTTTCTTTTTTTCCTTTAATAAATTTTAAGTCTGCCTTTGAAAAGTGGCTTTCATATTTCTTTAATGCTTCTTCAAAATATTTATTAAATTCTTTTTCAAAATCTTCTGCTCTATCAGGAGTTTTAAATTCAATAAATATTTTCTTCATATATTGAGCTTTGTCATAATCAGCCAAAACAGCCTTGTATCCTCTTGGTCTGTTATTTTCATCTGGCTTATATTTTCCAATGCCATGCATAAACTCAAAATGCTCTTTAATAAGTGATCCTTGTTTACCTATTGCATTAAGCAATTTTAAAACAGCATGTTTAGTTACTTTAACACCCACAACTAAACCTACTGCACTTGCAATTGCAAGTCCAACTGGGCTTGCTGCAAAAAGGGCACCACCAACAGAGCCAACCGCAACACCTGCATAAGAAAGTAAACTAAGCCCCGATGCAAGTGTTAAACCTGCACCACCTGCTGTAACAAGTGTTCTAAACAAAATATTTCCTGAGTTGGTTGCAATGTCTGCAAGAATTTGCTTTCTTTGCATTTCAACCTTTGTTACTGCAATGGTTCTATAACCACCAACTGGTTTTCCCTCTTTATCTAAGTCAAAAGGTTTTCCTTCAACAGAGTTTCTAACATGGTCAAACCACTCTCTTGTTTTTTCTTCTTTTGCTCTAAGCAAAACCAACGCTTCCTCTGTTGTAAGAGGCTCATTGTTGCCCTCTGCATCTTTTGGGTGATTTGGCAAAGTTCCAGAAGAAACCATTTCATTACACTCTTGAATATAACCATCCATCTCAGTCAAAAACTGATTTTTGTTAAGGTTAATATCTACGCCACCATCAGCAACAGGTTTGTTGATTTTTAAGTGCTCAATAAACCAATCTAAATGATTTCTTATTGTGTCATTAATTTGAGTGCTGAGTGCACTAGATTTTAAACCAAAGTCAATGCCATATCTTGATGGCTGCATAACGCCATCAACATTTTGTGGAGCAAAGTCTTGAAGGTTTTGCTTGATATAGTTATAAATTGTAACATACACCAAAAGCCTAGCATATTTTTCAGGCTCCCACAAGTCTCTTCCATCAGCCTTAACATATTGTTTGAAAGATTCAAAAAACTTTGGATTGCTGCTTCCTTCTCCTGCCATAAATATTCTCCTTTTGTTTATTTCTAGCCTTTATCTTTAAGTATTATCATTATAACATAATTATTTTCAAATTGGAATACCCTTTTTAATAAAAACATAACTTTTTAAAAAAATGATATTTTAAAAATTAATTCATTTAAATTGTCAAAAATTACCAAATTATTATTATTTTAAGCATTTTTAAATTAAAATTTTAAAAAATTAGCTTATCTTTCTCTGCCTGCCTGCTCTTCTTTTTCAATTTCTTTAAGCTTTTTTATTTCATCTGCATTAATAGTTTCAGAAGAATCAAGGCTTCCTTCAAACTCTGAAAATACCGCTTCAGACTCATTTGTTTCAGCCCTTTTTGCTTCTTTAATGTTATCAGCAATAACCGCAGATTTAAGTTTTTCTCTGTCATCAGCACTAAGCACAATTGCTTCTTTTTGAGCTGTGCGAATATTTTCTCTCTCTTCTTTAGACAGCTTAATTTCTGACAATAATTGCTCAGAAACCTTTGCTCCTTTTTCTGGTTTTTTAAACTTTATTTCTTCACCAGCAAACTGCTTATAATATTTGTTTGTCTCAGCAAGTTTTTCTATATTAAATATAACATCTTTGGCTTTGCTTGGGTCATTAAGTTCTGCTTGTGCAATTTTTAAATCTTCCTTTAAATTATCAAGCTTATTTTTCATAACCATTGTGTCGTTATATGAATTATCACTTCTGATAAAAATGGTTTTGCTTGCATCCCTAAGCCTAAGATAAGCATATTTTGTTCTGACAAACCAGCCATTAAAACCTGCAAAAATGCAAATGCCCGCAATCATAAAAATGATACCACCCACAATGTTTGTGTTTGTTATTGGAAGCACTCTGCCAATGTTTCTTGCAATGACATTGTCAAAGAAAACACTTATTAGTCCAAAGCTAAAAAACACTGCACCAAGAAACATAAAGATTATTGAAACTGTGTTTTTTGTTTTGATTGAACTTAAATTTTTCTCAACCTGATCAGCCTCTCTGTCTCTGCTCATGGCAATTTGTTGGCTTCTCATGAACTCTTCTTCTGCCCTGTCTACAGAGTCATCAATAAAATTATAATAGTGTTTTTGAGCGTTTGCAACATCTTCTACACTGGCAATTTTTTTTGCACTGCCCCCAAGCGAACCCATTTCTAAGGCATAATTATAATAAATTAAAAGCTCAGTTTCGGTTGGCCTAGTTTTAAAACCAAAGTCACAAGACGTCATAATTTTCACAAGCTGTTGCCATGTTAAAAAATCTGTTTTTTCATTAATTGCTTGCTCTTTAACCTCTTTTAAAAACGCATTTGGATTTGTAACAACCATTGAATATGCCTGAACAAATTTTGCAAGCTCAATATAAAACTCTGAACTTTTAACCATTGAAGCGGCATTTCTTTTTCCATCTACCTTATTAACTAACATTTTATCCCCCAACAATATATCAATATAATAATATCACACAATTTTTCTTAGGGCAAACAAATGAATATATTTGCAAAATAAAACAAGTCAAAATTTTTTTTAAATTTGTTATAATTTATATAACATTTTTATAACAAGAATATAACAAGTTTATGACAAGTTTATAACAAGTTTATAACATCTTTATGACAACTTTATAACAAGTTTATAACATCTTTATGACAAGTTTATAACAAGTTTATAACAAGTTGGAATGATTTTTTTGCTAAAAATAAAAAATCCAAGCAGCGATTTAGTTAGCCTAAATGACTGTTTGGAAATTTTTTTAAGACAAAGAAGATTGATTATTTTTCTGTCTTCATGCAACAGTTTTTATACTTCTTTCCACTGCCGCATGGGCATGGGTCGTTTCTGTTGATTTCTTTCTTTTTTGAAACTGGTTGTGGAGCTTCGCCCCCAGCATTGTTTGTTTTTAAGTTGGCTTTTTGTGCTTGTCTGATTTTTATTAGCTGTTCTGGCGAAACACCAATCCTTATGTTTATGCCCATCATGAAGTTTGCAACATCTCTTCTTACTGCTTCAATCATGTCGTCAAACATATCAAAGCCCTCTGCCTGATAAACTATTACTGGGTTTTTGTTTCCATAACCACGAAGTCCAATTCCGGTTCTAAGATTATCCATATCATCTATATGGTCAACCCAACGTCTGTCTAGCGTTCTGAGAAGCACATCACGTTCTACTGCACCAAAATTAATGCCTTGCTTTTCATATTCTGCTTTACGCTTTTCATATCTAGTTACAGCTCTTTTATATACTTCTTCAGCAATTTCATCTGCAGTATAGTCTGACACTATCTCTAGAGTAATGAAATTTGTGCCTGCATCTAATAGCCTTTTTTCTAGCTCTGTATTAAATGCTTCTAAATCTACCTGTTCTGGCTTTTGAACAGCTGTGTATTCTGAAACAATTTCAAACGCAACATCTTTTATCATGCTGAGAATGTTATCATGAACATCGGCTCCATCTAAAATTTTGTTTCTTTCAGCATATATTTCTTCTCTTTGACGATTTAATACATTATCATATTCAACAACGTTCTTTCTGATTGAATAGTTGCTGCCTTCAACCTTTCTTTGAGCAGTTTCTATGTTTCTTGAGAAGAATTTCCAATTTATTGAGGTATCATTATCAAGCCTTAACACTTCTGCCATTCTCTTTAATCTGTCACTACCAAAAACTCTCGCTAGGTCATCATCAGCCGAGATATAAAACACTGATTCACCTGGGTCACCCTGTCTGCCGGAACGTCCACGAAGCTGATTATCAATTCTTCTGCTCTCGTGTCTTTCGGTTCCAATAATTCTTAAGCCTCCAAGTGCTTTTACCTTTTCTTTTTCTTCTTTTATGCTTTCTTCATACTTCTCTTTAAGCTTAAAGTATAACTCACGTGCCTGTGCTTGCTCTTCAGTCTCTATTGGGAAGAATGATGACGCAATGTCTATGGTTTCATCATCATAGCCTTTTTTCTTTAATTCTTGCTTTGCCATGAAATCACTATTTCCGCCAAGCAAAATGTCGGTTCCACGACCAGCCATGTTTGTGGCAATGGTGACTGCACCGAGTTTTCCTGCCTGAGCAATGATTTCTGCTTCTTTTAAGTGGTTTTTGGCATTTAACACATTATGTTTTACACCCATATGACCAAGCGCTTTTGAAAGCTCTTCTGATTTTGCAACCGAAAGTGTGCCCACCAAAACTGGCTGTCCGGTTTCGTGAGTTGCCTTTATATCTTCACAAATTGCTCTGATTTTTGCTTCATGAGAAAAGAAGAACACATCATTTTCATCACATCTTTGAGATGGCAGATTTGTTGGTATGGTAACTACGTCTAAACCATAAATTTCTCTAAACTCACCTTCTTCGGTTTTTGCTGTTCCAGTCATTCCGGAAACCTTTTTATATAGCTTGAAAAAGTTTTGGAAAGTTACGGTGGCAAATGTTTTGTTTTCACCCTGAATTTTTACGCCTTCTTTTGCCTCTATTGCCTGATGAAGTCCGTCACTATATCTTCTTCCAACCATTACACGGCCAGTGAACTCATCAACTATTAACACTTCACCATCACGCACAATATATTCACTATTTTTCTTCATCAAAAATCTTGCACGGATTGCATTATTGATATTGTGGTTTATATCTGTATTTTCAACATCTGCAAGATTATTTAGTCTATAATATCTTTCTGCTCTTGAAATTCCGCTTTCTGTTAAGTGAATTGTCTTTTTCTTTTCATCAATTTCTACATCTTCTTCTGAAAGAGTTTTTGCAAACTTTGCTGCAGTTACATATTGGTCTGAAGACTCGCCTGATGGACCTGAAATGATGAGCGGGGTTCTGGCTTCGTCAATTAAAATTGAGTCTACCTCGTCCACTATTGCAAACTCTAGCCCTCTGCCAACCATCTCTTTTCTTGAAGTGCACATATTATCACGAAGATAATCAAAACCAAACTCACTATTTGTTCCATAGGTTATATCCGCATTATATGCCCTCTTTTTATCGTCTGGCTCTTGTGCATTGAAAATGTAGCCAACTGAAAGTCCTAAAAATCTATGAACCTTGCCCATGAGCTCGGCATCACGCTTTGCAAGATATTCGTTTACTGTTACAACATGAACAGGCTTTCCTGAAAGTGCATTTAAATATGCTGGGAGTGTTGAAACCAAGGTTTTTCCTTCACCAGTGTTCATTTCTGCAATACGACCTTGATGAAGCACTATGCCACCTAGAATTTGAACATGGAAATGTCTGAGCTTTAGCACCCTTGTTGATGCTTCTCTGACAACGGCAAAAGCCTCTGGCAACAAATCATCTAATGTTTCGCCAGCTTTATATCTATCCTTAAAAATTTGTGTTTGTGCCTTTAGCTCTTCATCGCTCATCGCCTTATATTTTTCAGCCAAGGCCTCCACTTTTTCTGCTATCTTTTCAAGTTTCTTTAAACTTCGTTTATTATCAAAATTGCTGAGTAGTCCCATAATTTCTCCTTACCTCAAAATTATAGTGTATTTTTCTATCTTTGTAAAATTAAAATCTCGTAAATTTCGCATTCTACAACCTATTTTTAGCTAAAAAACCGCTAATTTAGCGAATTTAGCTTTGTTTTTGCAAAAGTTGCCGTTATTATCTTTTTTGGTTTTGCTTTCTTTAACTCTTTTGCACATTCACTAAGTGTGCTGCCAGTTGTGAAAACATCATCAATAATTAATATGTTTTTGCCCTTTAATTTATCGTTATTTTCAGCTTTTATGTGAAATGTTCCTGACAGGTTTTTGAGTCTTGCCTCTCTGCTTAAACCCGCTTGAGAAAATTTTACTTCATCTTTTGAAAGCGCATCTATAACCTTTATTCCAGTTAGTTTGGACAGGTGCTTTGCAAGAAGCTCTGACTGATTGAAACCTCTGAGCTTATTTTTGTTTTTGCTTATTGGAACATACACTATTAAATCTATGCCCTTAAAACAATTTAGATTATCAAACATTAATTTTGCTATGTGCTCGGCATAATATTTTCTTCCGCCATATTTATAGCTTTTGATTATTGTGCCCGCAGTTTCATCATAATAAAAACAGGATTGGTTGCTTGCAAAACTATAACTTATATTATTACAGAGCATACACTCCATGCTTTCTGCCGCAAGGCTATCACCACACACTGTGCATAATCTGCCACTTATTTTGTTTAGCTTTTTATAACAATCACTGCAAAGAGAATAGTCTGAGTCTGAAGGAACTTCTCTTTCACAGCAAAGGCACGAATAATTTGACATTAGTGCGTCTTCACACTTTAAATAAACCTTCTTTAGTTTTTCAATTAAACTCATACTAATATTTTAACATTCGTAAAAAATTTGTCAATTTATGCCAAGGGTTTGACAAATTTTTGATTTATGTTTAAGATAATGTTTGGGAGAACGTATGATTAATATTGCAGTTGACGGATTTTCAGGCAGCGGCAAAGGCGAACTTTGCAAGGGGCTTTCTGAAAAACTTAATTTAAAACATCTTGACACTGGCGCTATTCTTAGAGCTATGGGTCTTTATTTTTATGAGCATGGGATTTTTGAGATTTCTGATGACATTATTTTAAAACACATGGACAACATTTTGATTAAAATTGACTTTTTGGACGACAAACAAATTACTGTTTTAAATGGCAAAGATGTGTCAACTGAAATTAGAAAAGAAGAAATTGGTCAGATGGCATCTAAGGTTGCAGTTAATGAAAAGGCTATGAAAAAGCTTATTGAAATTTCTAGAAATTTCGCAGAAAACTATGATTGCATTTTGGATGGCAGAAACATTACTAGTGAGGTTTTGCCTGACGCTGATGTTAAGATTTTTTTGACGGCTTCACTTGAAACAAGAGCGCTTAGGCGATTTAATGAAGTAATTGGTCGTGGAAATGAAGCGGAACTAGAAAGTGTGAAAGCCAGCCTTGCTGAAAGAGATTTTCGTGACACCCACAGAGACTTTTCACCTATGATTCAGACACCTGACAGTTTTTTGGTGGACAACACCAATATGACAATTTCTGAAACTATTGATTTTTGCTTTTCTTTGGCAAAGGAAAAACTTGCTGAGGCTGGCAAGTTAAAATAGTAGCCAAAGTTTTAAAAATAGTTGCAAAAGCTTTATATCTTATGCTATATTAATTATAGAATATAGGAGGAAACACAAGTGGTGGTTGATTATGTTATTGGTGGAATTATAATTGCTATTATTGTTATTGCAATTATTGTTGGTATTGTTGGAACTATTAAAAAGGCTAAAATTAGAGCAGAGGAAAAAACTAGAGAAGTTGACGATGTTGTTATTAAACACGGCGTTCGCTATACGCCGGAAGCAACTATTGTTGACGAACAAGGCAATGAAAATGTTACTTTTGTTAAGGGCGACATTGTTATTAAGCCAAGAAAAGTTTTGAAAGTTGGAAAACACGAGGCTATTAAGCCTGGCAAATGGACTATTCTTGCAAGCAATGACTCTGCAACAAAATTTAATGTGCGTATTGGCAACTATGTTCAGGAATATAAACATGGTCAGGAAATTATTCTTAGTGAAGGCGATGAAATTTGCCCTACCAGCACAACCATTATTTTGCGATAATTTTTATTGTTAAATTTAAAAAGTCTAACCAAACGGTTAGACTTTTATTTTTATCTTTATTTTTTTACATATATGTTATATGCCCCTACTTCCATTTTTGCAAAGTTTATATTTATGTATGTGTTTCTGCCGTCATCTGCTGACTTTAAAACTTTTATAATTTTTGCATTTGCAAGAAGCTCTCCTAATGCAGTAACGCTTGTTGCAGCATTATAAATGCTTGCACTATCTATGGTTATGTTTGTGAGCCTTGTGCAACCTGAAAACGCATTTTCGCTTATTGATGTTACAGATGAACCTATTACGATTTCTGTTAGGTTTGCACAGCCATAGAAGGCGTATGTTCCAATAACTTTTATGTTTGCACCAGTATTGACATATTTTATGTTTTTATTATTTAAGAATGCTTGTCCGGAAATTAAGGTTATGTCATATGCTTGATATTTTAATGGGATGTATACCTCGGTTGCTGTGCCTGTGTATGAGTTTGTGTAATATCCCTCTGAATTTGACGAAATATTGTTAAAGCCATCTGTAAGCTCATATTTTCTTAACACTGTGAAGCCATCTGCTGTTATGCTGGTGAAATTGTTTGTTATGTATTCTGTTGCATAATATGCAGTTTCTTCTGTTATGATAACCTCTCTTGCATAGCGTAATATTCCGCCCTGATCTGAATCTGATATTCCATCAATCTGCATAAACACATCTGCGCTAAGTATGATTATGTCGCTTAAACTTATACAACCATAAAAGGCACCATTTTCTATGTTTTCTACCGTTTCTGGAATAATGAGATTATTTAGATATGAACAATTAAAGAACGCTGCATAAGCTATGGTTGTTAAACCATTTGAAAGCGATAGGCTATTTACATGAGAATCTTTAAACGCATAGCTGCCGATTGTGTGAATGGCGGTTCCGTTATAACTCTCTGGAATGGTGAATGTGGTTTTTGTTGGGTTTAACACCTTATTTATCATATATCCATCGTTGCTTGGAACAAGGTATAGACCACTAAGAGATGTGTTTTTTGCATAGATATAATAATCTCCACCATAAACCCTGACATAACTATTATAGCTGAATGGGAATGGCATTGTTGTGTCTTCTTCAAAGGTTTTTGGCACCCTAAATTCTATTTCTGTATTCCAAAGCTGGAAGTAACTAAACGGATCACCCATATTTTTATATAGCTCTCTGCTCTCTATGGTTAATCTATTTAAGCCCTGTGCAAATGCAAAGGCATTCTGTGCCTCGTTTACGCTTTCTGGAATTGTTAATGTCGTTAAGCTATCACAGCTTTGGAATGCAAAGGCTCCGATAGTTTTTACCGTGTCTGGAATGGTTACGCTTGTTAGGCTTGTGCAACCAGTGAAGGCTTGAGTGGCAATTTCTGTTACTCCACTTGGAAGCGATAGCGAAGTTAAACTTGTAAGGTTTCCAAACGCACACTGACCAATGGTTTTTACGCCACTTGGAATTGTGATGGATTTTAAGCTATTATAGCCACAATATGCCCAGCCACCTATGCTTGTAACTGAACCATCTGATGGGATAACACCAGATTTGCTTGCCCTGACTAATTGTTTGGTTTGTTTGTTTATTATACAATTATATTCTTGTCCTGACAGATTTTTGCTGGTGTAGACTGAGTTTTCACTATTTATGCTTATTGACGATAAATTGCTACAGCTATTGAACGTGTCTTGTTCTATGCTATTTACACTGCTTGGAATTGTTACTGAGGCGAGCTCTGAGCAATTTGAAAAGGCGTTTTTACCAAGCGTTGTTACACCACTTGGAATGGAAACAGATGAAAGTGATTCGCAATATGAAAAGGCACTTGTTCCTATTGTTTTTAAGCCAGATGGCAGGTTAACTGATGTTAGGCTATTGCATTTGCTGAAAGCAAAGTTTCCTATTTTTTCTACACCAGCAGAAACCGTTACTGACCTTATGTTTGTTGAACTAAAAACTCCTTTTCTTGTTAAATCTTTTATTCCTACAACCTTCTTTCCATTATATGTTGCTGGAATCACTACATCTGTTATGCCTGCAGTGCTATCAAAGGCTGAAACTTCATAACCACCTTCACACTCTGAAAATGTGAGATATTTATATTTATATTCTCCGACAAAATCTATTTTAATGTTGCCTGTTACGCTATATGAACTTGTGCCTGTTTTGCTTGCACCTGAAACTGTGAAAGTTGTTGCATTATAGTCTTGATGATATGTTATTTCTAACACATCTCCATAATATATTGTTGCGTTATTTGACAGGCTTACTCCATTTTTCTTTACTGTTACTAATTCTGGAATTGTTCCAAGGCTATATTGTAACCTTTCTCCCTTTTCCCAAGTCTTTGTTGAACTTGAACTGAGCTTTAATGTTATATTTCCTGTTACAGTTAAAACATAACCGCTATCTCTATTTGTTCCGTTTATTGCCAAGCTGTTTGTTATGGTTTCTCTCTCATTATAATTGTAGCCCTCTTGCTGCTTTGTGTTTCCAGTTAGCCTGCTGGTGGTCTCTGTAAACAAAAATAACAATTCATCACCATGATATATTACTGAGCCGCTGCTAAGTGTTTCATTACCACGTTTTATTACCACATTTTCTGGAATTGTGCTAAGATTATAGGCATTTTTTTCTTCTGTGTAGGTGATTTGCAAATTGCCCTTAACAATCCAAACCTCACCAGAAAAATAAGCGCCTTTAACTTCAAAGCTCTCTTTGTGATAACCCTCAGTCTCAGCATAGGTTATCTCTAGCTGATCATCATAATATATGCTTTCATGGCTAGAAAGCAAATGTCCATTTCTTTTTACTGTTACCTGAGCTGGAATGACACCAACTGAATATTCTTTTTGTGCTTCATTATAAATTATTGTAATGTCACCATTTCCAACTAGCTCACACTCATAATAAACTTCGCCATTCTCTTCGTGGCGATAATGCTCGGTTAACACATCTATGATTTCACCATTGCCAACCTTTACCTTGAACTCTACAACTTCATTATTCTCTCTTGCTGTTGCCCTTAAGCGAACTTTTGAACCATAATAATAAGTGCTATCTAGCGTTACGGGCTCTCCACCAACACTTACGCTGAGCGAATTTTTATAGTCATTATTTGTGAAAATATAGCCTATTTTATATTCTTTTATTATTGTTTTAAAGCTTGGATAAATATTTATGTCACTTATTATTTTATTGATATTTACTGCATCACCATTCTCATTTACCCAGCCTGAAAAAATATATTTGGCAAAGCCATCTTCTTCCTTGCTTGGCTCGGCCAAACTTATGCCTGCACCATAATTTACTTCTTCTGTGTTAACTAGATTTCCGGATGCATCATAAATTTTTACAGTGAATAACTGTGCTTCATACTTTATGTAAATTTTTGTGTTTTCATTTAAAACGTCGTTATCTGAAAACTCATGATTCATTGCCTGATCTTTATATATGCCAATGATTGTGTAACCATCTATTGCCTTGAGTAAAAATTTAAGTTCGCTAATCTTTGTTCCGTTTTTTACGCTTATTGAGTAGTCTGGAATGTTTTCGTATTCACTGCTGACAATTATGTTGTAGCGAATGATACCATTATTATCATTTGCTCCTGCATCATCTTTTCCACCAGCTATGGTTATTGCTGTTGGAACAGCTATTGCTGCAACCGCAACAATGGTTGCCACCCCGACTATTACTTTTTTCGTTTTTCCTTTCCCTCTTGAATCTTTACTCATAAGGCTCCTCCTTTGTTTTTACACTCACACTAACTTTTTTTATAAAAAAAGATTGCCTATAATTATTATACTCCCCCCCCCCATCACACTTTTCAAGTGCTTTTAAAATATAATTTAATTTTTTACATCTTTTTTTTATTAAAATCACTAAAAAGCAACAAAACGATAATATTAATTACATTGCCGTAATTTTGATTAAATTTATTATTGAAAATAAATTTGATTTATGCTATAATTGGCTTGTGAGAGGTGCGTTATGGAAAAACTTGGATTTATTCAATTTTTTAATTATTTAGACCACTCTGGCATGAGTGCTATGCTTGAAGGCGAAAACGGAGACAAACTGCTTGAGCTTGCCGAAAACATTAGCGTTTGTTTGCACGAGGACTGGAAAAGTAACCTTGTTCGTGAAAAGGGCAAAGACTATCAGCACTTTAGACCTGTGAAAGATGCTGAGTTTGCTAAAATGGTTATTGCAAACAAAGATGAATATTTGTCACTTGTCTCTGAAGACGGCAAGCCTCTATATAAAATTAACGAAACTATAAATAATGGCGAAATTTCTTATGATGTTCAGTTTGACCTTATTAGAGTTCCTTTTGAAAACCTTACAAAAAAATGGCAAGGTGCTAACAGCGAA
This sequence comes from uncultured Clostridia bacterium, assembly GCA_948434855.1. Taxonomy (GTDB): domain Bacteria; phylum Bacillota; class Clostridia; order Christensenellales; family UBA1242; genus RGIG1681. The sequence goes on from CAOJFR010000008.1 coordinate 16,922, forward strand.
GCCGCAAAGTTTGCTTTGTGTTTGGTGAAAACAGCTGCAGATAACGGCAGCCTTAATGCAACTGGCAATGAACTTTTTTTAAACTTTGAAGCGATGGCACACGACATTCATTTGGAATGGATGTTTCGTGAGGGAGACTGGGCAGCAGTTGAACTGCTTTTGCCTTATGAACTTTTGACGGTTGACACTAATGGCTATAACCAAAAAGACAAAGACCGTGCTCATGTGGTTGCCACAACCGCTGAGCTTACCTTTCAGCCTAACATTTTGGCAAGAAACAGATCTATTGTTATTCGTGCAGTTAACGAGCTTTTTAAAGAAAACGCAAAACTTGGCGGACTTAACCCTGAAATTATGCGAAATATTGCCAATTTGCAAACATTTATTGATGAAAAAAATAATGAAGACTTTGAAGCTTATCTTGCGATTAAAAGGGTTGTTATGGAAAAAGCATTAAGCCTTTTGACAGAAAAAACTGAGCTTTCTTTTGAAGACCTTGAAATTCTTTCTGCAACCTATTTTGAAACATGGAGAAAAAGTGTTAAAAATTTTACTGAACTGCCAAAGACTGTGGATGTGAACTATGACAATATTTTGGTTGATGACGCAAGAGTTAATCACAAAAATATTGCAAGAACTGAAGTTAAAAAGATTTTATCTGAAATGGTTAAAGAACAAATTTTGGACGAAGGAATTGGAACATCTTTAACTGAAATTGCTGACAAAAATAGCAAGCTTGGCAAAAGAATTGTTAACAAAAATGAAACTGATTTTTTGAACTATCTTGCAACTATTCAAAGCACTAATAATTAAAAAAAAAGACCAACAAAATTGTTGGTCTTTTTTTATCTTTTTATTTCTATTTGTCCGATTTTGTTTGCCTTTAGTTGACTGTTATATTCTTCTGCATTTGCAAACTGAACATCATATATTGCACTGCCTTCATGCTCATCACCATAAACAGAAAAATATACGCTATAGTTTCCATTTTCTAGATTTAGGTCTAGCGAACAGCTATATTTTTCAGAGCCACTAAATGAGTTTACCTGCTTTGATAAAACAACTTCTCCTTTATCATTTACAAATATAATTTTGGCATATTTCTCTTTATTTAAGTTTCCGAAGCCTACATTTTTTATGCTTAGTTCAATATCTAATTTATCTTGCTTTTTGCTGTATGAAAACAGAGAATTTTTTAACACAAACCTATAACCCATATGGTTTTCTATATACTTAAATGCAGAGGCATTATAGTATGCAGAGTCTTGTCCACAAGCCTGATTGTATAAACTATTTTTCCACTTATCTATAACATAATTGTTCCACTTATAATTTAAATAATTGAGGTTTATTTTAAACATCTCTGGCAAGCACACTTCAATGTCATGAAGCTTGCTCTCGGGAACCACTACCTCGCCACCAAATGGCAAATGAGATGTTTGCTTGCTTAAAAACTCTATATCTTTTGCTCTGTTTGTGTATGTTCCAAGGTCTGTGTCTGTCCCAAGATAACCATCATTATATATCCCTAACCTATATGCCTCACTTCCCTCTTTTATTTCATAATTTTCTATTTCATTTATTGTTATGCCCAAAAAGTCATAAATCATTTTTGGAGTTCTTGCAAGAACTGGCAAGTTTTTTGTGTTTGATAAAAATGTTTTTATTATTGGTGTTATAACTAAGGAGTTTGCCATTGCACTTGAATGCATCTCTCCCCACGGGCCAATTAGCCCCACTTCTATTGCCGTGATTGTTGACTGAAATTCGTTTAATATTTTGCTAACCTGTGTTATGTGCTGATAAATTGTTTCTGCCTGCGGCTCTTTATCTTTTTGCCCACCATAGTTTGGGTCATAGGCAAATCTTACAATCGCATTTTTGCTCTGAGATTTTAAGTATGCTAAAAGCTCTTTTAAGCCAGAGAGTGCAGCTGAGGACAATGGCTTGTCTGCATCTGAGTTAACTGCTTTTGAAAAGGCACTTATATCTATTCTTAAATGATATAACTGTGTGTCTTGGATTATTATATTTTTATTATAGGTTGCTCCGCCCTCGGTTAGCCTTACTAGGATTGGTATATAAAAACCCTGATCTGGATTATTTATTTTTTCTAGGCTTTCAGAATAATTTATGTTTTGAACATAACTTTTTTTAGGGTCTTCTGGCGGATTATTATTGTGTGAGTCTTTATTTTTTGTTAGTATTATTGTTAAAAATGAAGCCGAAATTATAAACACAATTGCAACCAAAATTATCACAAACTTTTTTGTTATTTTCATAAACTTTTCTCCAAAAATATTTTAGCAAAAACTTTTTTGGCTTGCAATATTATTTGTTGAATAGCACGCATTTTTTTAAAAAAAAATTTCTTAGATTTGAAAAATTTTGGTATATTTTTATTTGTAAAATTCTTTTTTTTCATGATATTATACCATTGTAAAATTGTAAAAATTTTTTACTAAGGAGAAATTTATGATTATTGCTCTTACTGGTGCAACTGGAAATATGGGCAGAGAAACCCTTGCTGAACTTGTTAAACTAAATAACATTAAATTTGTTAAGATTTTGGTTTTGCCTGAAGATAAAAAAAGAACAAAACTGCTTTTTAAAAAATGTGGAAAAAATAAAAATAAGATTCAGATTGTTTTTGGAAACTTAAAGGACATTGACGCCTGCAGAGAACTTGTGAAAGACACAACTTATGTTGTGAATCTTGCGGCAGTTATTCCGCCTAAATCTGACAAACACCCTCAGCTGGCTATTGATTGCAACGAAACTGGTGTTAAAAACCTTATTGCAGCTATTGAAGAATTGGAAACTCAGCCAAGGCTTATTCACACGTCTACGGTGGCTCTTTATGGAAACCGCAACCACATTCATCCTTGGGCAAGAGTTGGTGATCCTTTGCTTGTTAGCCCTCTTGACACATATTCTGCAACAAAACTTAGGGGCGAATTTGCTGTGATGGAATCTGACATTAAAAATTGGACGGTTTTGCGTCAATCTGCTATGCTTCACACAAATATGCTGAAAGATAATATGAGCGACGGACTTATGTTTCACACCTGCTTTAATGCCCCACTTGAATGGGTTACGGCACATGACAGCGGCGTGCTTATTGCCAACATTATTAAGCGTGACAGCGAAAAAGACCTTAAAAATAAGTTTTGGAGACAATGCTTTAATATTGGTGCCGATGGCAAAAATCAGATTACTGGATATGACACCCTTAACGATGGATTTAAGCTTATTGGGGGCACAGCAAAAGATTTCTTTAAACCTTATTTTAACGCAACAAGAAACTTTCATGGCGTTTGGTTTTATGATGGCGACAAGCTTAACAAACTTTTTAACTATGTTAGCCAAGATGTTAAAGACTATTGGGCTGAAATTGGCAAGATTTATTGGTATTATAAACTTGGAAAAATTGTGCCTAAATGCTTGATTTCTAATTTTGCAATTAAAAGACTTTTTAAAGACAGCAACTCTCCTGCTTATTGGAGAAAACATGATGAAACTGCTAAGCTTGTGGCATTTTTTGAAGGCAAAGAAAACTATGACAAGTTGCCAAAAAAATGGTCAGAATTTAATCTTATGCAAGAAGGCAAAACTTTTGATGGTGAACCTTGTGACTATGCTAAACTGAAAGACAAGAAACAAGCAAAGCTAATTGACCTTGGCTTTGACTATGGCAAAAAAGACAGCGAAATTTCAAGGGATGACCTTGTGGCTGTTGCAAAAATGCACGGCGGAAAACTGATTTCTAGGGATTTTGAAACTGGTGACATTTATAAAAAGCTTGTTTGGGAAGACCAAGACAAAAACAGATTTTCAGCAACTGCGTTTTCTGTTTTGAGAGCTGGTCACTGGCACAGCGATATTTATGAAAACTTTGTTTGGGACTTTGACAGGCTGGCTAAAAAAGACAAAATTTATGCACAGATTTGGTATGATTCTCATGACAAAAATGAAAACTATGTTTACACCACTGATGAAAATTTTATTGAACACATAAGGACAAACTAATGAAAACTGTTATATGTTATTTTTCAGGAACTGGCAACACAAAAAAAGTTGTTGATAAATTTGCAGATGAATTTGTAGCTAATGGCTGGGAGGTTTCACTTTTTAGAGTTGAAGACAAATGCAAAATTGACTTTTCTGAGTTTGACAGTGTGGGAATTGCTTATCCCGTTCATGCATTTAATGCCCCACCTATTGTGGTTGACTTCTGCAAAAAAATGCCTAAGCTAAAACAAAAGAAACAATTATATATTTTAAAGACTTCTGGTGAACCACTTAAAATTAACAACATCTCTTCCGTTAAAATTTGCAGCATTTTAAAGAGAAAAGGCTATATTTTGAATAATGAATATCATTATGTTATGCCTTATAATATGATTTTTAGGCACTCTAATGCAATGGCCTATAAGATGTGGACCACAGCAGAAAGACTGATTGGTATTGATTGCAAGGATATTATTGACAAGAAAAAATCTAAGCTATCTTATTTTCCTATGAAACACTTTATTGCTTTTGTGATGAGAATTGAACATTGGGGCGGAAAATTTAATGGGAAAAAATATAAGGTTAGCGACAAATGCGTTCACTGCAATATGTGTGTGAAAAACTGCCCTGTTAATAATATTTCTATTGATGAAAATGGAAATTTCCATTTTGGAAAAAACTGCATTATGTGTATGAGATGTTCTTTTATGTGCCCAGCTGACGCCTTTAAATTGGTTGGTTTAATGGCTGGAAAGTTAACGGAAAATATAACTTTAATGACCCAGAAAATACAGAACAAAAATCCCATAAAAACTTCTGCAAACGCTCTTATAAAAAATATTTTGCTAGATGCGAAAAGAAAATTAATGACTTTAATAAATAGTATTTAAAAAACTCTGCTTGCTTTGCAGAGTTTTTGTTTTTTTATTCACCTTTTTCACCAGAATAGGCAGGAGGATTTGAATTTAATGATTTTGTGGTTTTGTTTACCAAACTAGCAAGCTCTTTTATGCTTAAGCAAGTTAAGTTGTTTGATGCTGAATTTTTTATGGAATTTTCAACCAAACCACAAAGCACAGCTGAGATTGAAAGTGCAACATGATAACCAACGTTTGTTGCCCTTTCTGACCTTTTGCTATCTTTGCCTAGTTTTGAGAAATATAGAGCATGGTCATCATGATTTTTGTCTACCGGATATGAAAAACAAAGCACCAATGAATTTTCGCTATCGTTTATTGCATATACCCTTTCATTTTGTTTGAAAAAATTTAAAAATGTTTCTTCATTAAATTCATTTTGAGCAAGGTTTTTTAATTGCTTTCTATCTTCTTCACTCATAACAATATTGTTAATATTTTCTGTTAAAGCATAAAGAGGATATTGATTGTCCCTTACCTCATAATCTCCTAGCGAAGTTAAATACATTTGACTGAAACCAAGTGGAACATATTCTGAACCATAAGAAATTTCAAAAATTTGCGACATTATTAAATTTGATTCTTCTTCATTATATCCAAGCTCTATTAATCTTTTTTTGAATTTCATGTTTACATAAAAAACTACCTCATGCCCCATGCTGTGTGACTTTAAAATTATGTTTCTTAGATTTTTGCATGCTGCGTGAACATTTATGTTTCCTAAATTATCTAACGAAAGTGGAACTAGGATTTCTTCAATAAATGATTCACAATTTTGCACTGCACTTTTAACTTGTTGCTCATATATTGCACCTGTGTTGTAGTCTATGCCAATTATGTTGACATTTTTGCTTAAGCCTTTTAGCTGAGATTCGGTTGTTTTGAGATAACCATTGATTGATGACAAATTTATTGTTCCAGACCCACCAAATTCAATGATGGTTGGGCGTGAGAAATTTATTTTATTAACACTAACCTGCTTTATGTGATGCGGCACTATGTTATCTTGAACCCTTTGAAAATATTTATATCCTGTTTTAGTTTGTTTTTCCATGTTTTTACTTTATCACAAATATTTTTATTTTTCAATACTTGAAATAAAACTATTTTTTTTCTTGGCAAATAAAAAAATGCCTTTCGGCATTTTTTGGCTCCCCACCAAATAATTAAAACGAAACATCGTTTTTTTAGTTTTTATTTAATCTCCAATTTTAAACCGCTACCAACTTCAACAACATTAAGATTATTATTTATCATCTCTGCCTTAACAGAAAGACTTGTGCAATGGCATGGATAAATTGTTTGTATTTTTTCTTTTTTTAGGTAGGTTATTGTAGATTTTGCCTTTGCATCATTTTTTAGCAAATGAAAACCGCCAATTATTCCAATGATTTTTTTTCCAAAAACTTTTTTTGCATATTCGCAGATATTGCAGATGCCGCTGTGTGAACAACCAGTTATAATATAAAGTCCATCACCACTATTATAAACAAGAGCTGAGTCATCAACAAATGGGTCAGTAATAAATTTTCCTTTTACCTTAATTTGAAGGTATGGATTTTCATTTTCAAAATTAGTTGTTCTTGGAATAGTTCCTAAAAAGTATAACTGTTCTGAAACCTCTTTTACCTCTGCACATTCAATTAAATTAAACTTTTGTTCCATTTGTGTTATTTTGAATGGAGCAGAGATATTATTTTTTTCACAAAACTTTTCTTCAAAACATTTTGGTGCAAAATATACTTTTGTATTTTTGTCAAAAGTAAAAAACTTTAAACCTCTTGTGTGGTCATCATGACCATGAGAGAAAACAAGCTTATTTATTTTTTTTAAGTTAATTTTCATAAGCTCTGCATTTTTTGCAAATACATCAGAATAACCAACATCAAATAAAATTTTGTCTTTTTTGTTTTCAATATAAATTGAAAATGCAGGTTCTCCATATAAATAGTTGTCAATGTATGTGTTGTTATCGCATAAAACGGTTAATTTCATAATTGTCTCCATTTTTGAATATTAACTAAAATAAAATTCTAAAACGATAGATTCGTTTTAGAATTAGTTTGGCTCCCCAGGTAGGGTTCGAACCTACGGCCTATCGATTAACAGTCGAGTGCTCCACCACTGAGCTACTGGGGAATATTTAGTTTTTGTCATAAACTTTCGCTTACAACAATGGTATTATATAACACACTTTAGATTTTTGCAACACTTTTTTATGATTTTTTATAAAAATTTTATTTATGTTTTTTATCTTATAATTAAATGGATCTGCTCCATATTTTTTTTTCATTTTGATCTTTTAAATATGGTTTTTATATGGTATAATACAATTATAAAACTCATGAGGAAGAAAAATATGATTAAAAATGTTATTTTTGATTTGGATGGCGTGCTTAGAATTGTTAAGGACGACTATCTTAAAGATATTTTATCTAAGGATATGCTTTTAAAACTAAGGCTTGAGGACCTTGGACTTTCACTTAAACAATTTTATAAAAAATATATTACTGGCAGCGAATTTATTGATGAGTTTGATAAGGGAAATTTAAGTGATGAAAACATTTCTGATTTGGTTTGTGAAAAATTTAACTTAAACAGAGAGGTTTTTGATTTTCTTTTTAACCTTAGGCTTAGAGATGACTCTAACATATATTTTATGGAGTGCTTTGAACTGATTAGCCAACTTAAAGAAAATGGCTTTAACGTTTTTGTTTTATCTAATATGAACACCGCTATGGCTGAGGTTTTAAATAGACATCTTGAAAATGTGCCATTTGATGATATTTTGTTTTCTTGCTATACTAAGAGACTGAAGCCTGAAACACAAACTTATGTTGACGCATTAAAAAAATGGAATGCCGATGCTAAGGAATCTATTTTTATTGACGACAATGAAAAAAATCTGTTCCCCTTTGAACAACTGGGCGGCAAAACTTTTTTGTTTGACAGATTTAATATTGAAAAATCTGTGAAAAATCTAAAAACAATTATTTTTGGCAGAAGAAGAAAACAAAAAAATAGTTCAGAACCAGACCCTATTAGTATTGAAAAATAATATATAAAAAATCACCAATTTTTGGTGATTTTTTTTTGTTTAATATGGCTTAAAATCAAAATCTAAACAGCCCCACTTATCAAATTTTTTGGATAGAAAATCTTCTATTATTTTACTGGCGGACACTGAAATTTTGTTTAGCCTTTCAGACTTTTCTGCACACTTTACAAGTGGGATTATATACCTTATTTTGCTTTTCATTTTTACGCAATATCTTCCACTTAGCGGAGACTCAGAAACAATTACTTCTTTTCCATTAACAAAATTTTTCATAGCTGTGGCAAGATAGTTGTCTGGACAATTTAATATTTTGTCAACGACTTCTTTTTCTGAAAGAATGTATAGGTCATCAATTTTTAAGTATCCTGCCTTATTCATGCTTCCACAAATGTCAGCCAAAAACTGCATGAATGCTTTGTCTTTTTCATCTGTCCAGAGCGGCCAAAGTTTGCTTGCAGTTTTAACAAAATTTTCTGCTACTTCTTTGGTTTTAAAACAAAGTTCTGTTATGCCTTCTTCATTTTTACAAAGAGTTAAGTCGTTATAACACTCTGAAATTTTTTCTAGAGACCAAAGCCTTTTTTCTACAAGCCCAGTTGAAAATGTATATTCTAGCCTATCAGCTGAAAGCCTTGGTGTGTCGTTATCTGCCACTGGATATTGATGATAATCTGATACCTCTTCTAATTTTATTTTGTCTCTTTTTAACAGTTTCATAATTTGCTCTGAACCAGCAATTATGTCATAGGTTTTATCTTCTGTTGACTCTTGAGTTTCTGCATCACCATTCATAAAATCTATGCAATGCTTAAAAACCGGCGTTGCAATGTCGTGAAAAAGCCCTGAGAGTGTCTGCTTTTTGTCGTGAGTGAAATTCCACACAATTAGGGCAACCCCTATGCTATGATATAGGTTGGAATAGAAATATTTGGTACCATAATAAGTTGAATAATCCCACCCACAAGCTATGCTTATTTTGTTTATCCTTTGAAGCTCTGGGGTAAGAATATAGTCTTCTAGCCAATCTGGAAAATCTGGCGAAAGCAAACTTAAATATTTTTGTATCTCTGGATTTAACGATTCTATAAATTTCATAACCTTATTATATTTTATTATTATTATTTTTGCAAACCATTTGCAACTTTTTGGCTTTTTTTGAATAGTATGCACTAACGGAGATTTTTACTTTATGAGTTTAACCTATATTATTTTTCTGGCGCTTGGCGTTTCTCTTGACTCTTTTGCAATTTCTGTTTGCAGGGGTATTGGCGAAACTCGTCCTTTTAAAACCTCTGTGGTTTGTGCGATTAGCTTTAGTTTTTTTCAGCTTTCTATGTCTGTTGCAGGATATTTTTTGGGACAAGCATGTGAAAGTTTTACTAATAAATTTAATCATTATATTGTTTTTGCTGTGCTTTTTTTATTTGGCATTAATATGTTTAAAGAAGCATTTTCTAAGGATAAACAAAACCAAAAAAACACAATTTGGAGCATTGTTTTGATTGCGTTTTTATCTAGCTTTGACTCTCTTGGAGTTGGTATTTCTCTTGCTGTTTTTGATGCTAACTTATTTTTGACAGCAACTTTTATTTGTATTTTTACTATTTTTCTTAGTTTTGCTGGTATTTATATTGGTAAATATTTTGGCAGAAAACATAAGAAAATTGCTTGCATTTTGGGCGGAATTATTTTGATTATTTTATCTATTAAAATGCTTTGTGACCACTTATTTTGAGCCATATTGCCCTCTTTTTGTTGTAAAAAAAATTAATTTGTGCTATAATTTTTGAAGTTAGGAAAAATATTATGGATACGAAACTTTTAAAAGCAAATGAAGAAAGTATTGACCTTGCCTGCAAACTTCTTGCAGAAGGCGAAATTGTTGCATTGCCAACTGAGACTGTTTATGGCCTTGCAGCCGACGCAACAAACAGCGAAGCTGTTAAGAAAATTTTTGAGGCAAAAGGCAGGCCATCTGACAACCCACTTATTGTGCATATTAGTAATTTTGATATGCTTAAAAAAATTACTAGCCGTGTTCCTGAGGACGCAAAAAAATTGGTTAACAAATTTTGGCCTGGACCACTGACCATTATTATGCCAAAGAGCGATATTGTTTGCAGTGAGGTTTGCGCAGGACTTGACAGCGTTGGCGTTAGAATGCCATCTCACCCAGTTGCAAGAGAAATTATTGAAAAGTCTGGCATTGTGTTTGCCGCTCCGAGTGCTAACCTTTCTGGAAGCCCTAGCCCAACTAATGCAGCAGATGTTTTTGCTGACATGAATGAGAAAATTCCTCTTGTTATTGATGGTGGAAGCTGTGATGCTGGTTTGGAATCTACCGTTATTTCTGTTTTGAGCGAAGTGCCTATTATTCTTAGACCCGGCGTTATTACAAAAGAAGAGATTGAAAAGGTTTTAAACAAAGAAGTTGAGCTTGACCCACACATTACTGAAAAAGCAGAAATTAGTGGTGAGGTGTTGTCTCCTGGACTAAAGTATAAGCACTATAGTCCTAAGGCAAACGTTGTTGTTGTTAAAGGCTCACTTGAAAACTTTATTAGATTTATTGAAGCACATGAGCTTGAAAATGCTTTTGTTATGTGTTTTGATGGCGAACAGGACCAAATGGATCTTCCTGCACTGCCATACGGAAAAATTGATGACCCAAAATCTCAGGCACACAACCTTTTTGCTGTGCTTAGGGACCTTGACAGATTGGGAGCTGAAAATATTTTTGTTAGATGCCCAAATGAAAATGAAGGGGTTGGTCTTGCTGTTTATAACAGAATTATTAGAGCCGCTGGATTTAAAATTTTTGAAGTTTAATTAAATAAAAAACACACCACATATTTGTGGTGTGTTTTTTATATTCCTAGAATTTGTTTGGTGATTTCTATTATTCTTTCAATTTCCCCTGCACCTTTAAAGCGATGATCTGCTTCTTCAAAATAATATATTTTATAATTATTTATGCACTTTGCATTGAAAAATTCTTCATTATCTGCTGGACTGACTGTTGTATCTTTTTTTCCCTGTAAAACATTCAAAAAATAATTTTTGTTATAGTTTTTATTTAGATCATATTCTTGAAGTTCTTCAACAAACCTTGCATCAATAAAGCACTCTTTTTCATAGCCAACATTGACTGGATTTGTATTTAGGTCGGAAACTGAGAACCCATGTTCTGGCAAAATTACGTCTTTTATTACCTTTGCCATTTTTATTGCTGGAGCCCTGAGAATTATTTTGTTTAAGTTTATTTCATTCTCTTGCAAAAAATTTAGCAATAAATATCCTCCAAAACTTGTTGCAAAAAACGATATTGGTATGCCTGCATAATTTGTCTTTACATACTCATAAACTTCTTTAACTGAATTTAAGCAATCTTTTAAACTTAGGCTTTTGTTGTTTTCATTTTCTCCATGGCATGGAAGATCGTATGTTAATAGCGCTATGTTTGTACTTTTTAGACTCTCTGCCATTTTTATTAGAACTGAGCTTTCTTTATCTCCACCAAAACCATGTATTCCAATGATTATTTGATTTATTGCTTGTTCAGGGTAATAGATTTTTGTATGTAAATTATTAATTAAAGTTTGATATTCCATAAAATTCTCCTTGAACACTCTTGCCTATTCCATGTTTTGATTTAAATTCATCAATTTTATTTGCAATATACTCTAAAATGTCCACATCGTTTTTTCCATGGACTATTACTATTGAATCTTCTTTTGCTAAAAACGCTAAAAAGTTTTCCCTAGTCATTAATTTTTCAAACGGTGCACAACTAGTCATAGAGGAATATTCACTTGGATTATAGATTTCTCTTTCTCCCATTATGTATGCCTCTATTTCACCATTCTCATTTTTTCTGAAATAAAATAGCTTATTGCAACCTTTTTCAGTTTTATGTGACTTTTCTATAAACTGCTTTACATCTAATCCAACACCATTTGTTCCCACTTTTAATTCATTGAACCTTTTGCTTGAAAGCATGAAATCCATTGAGTTTTGATAAGCATTAAAATCATAATTTTTTCTAAAACATGCAGCTTCTCTTTCTGGGTCAAATAATTTTGTTGTTCCGTTATTTTGTGTGGCAAGCACTACATAATGAATTAAATGTTTATTTTTGCCTGGGAGTTTGCTTAGTATTGTTCTTGACTTTATTCCGACTGACTCACAAAGAACTCTGAATGCTTCAGCATAACCAGCACACATGGTTTGTCCTTCTACTAATGCACTATATGCTGAACTATATTGAATTTCTGACTCTGGAATTTCTGGTATTCTCTCTTCAAAGGCATCAAAGTATTCATGTCTAATCTTTACATTATTTTTGACATAGTCATTTATTATTGCAAGTTTGATAGACTCTGGAATTTTGTCATCATTAAGCTCATAATTTTTTATAATTTGAAAAATTCTCTCTGCAAGAATTTGATATTTTTCAGAATTATATAACTTATTTTTGCCATCTTCTTCAACCTTATGAACTGGGTCTTCAGTAACATTATATATTGCATCATAAATTCTAGTAACTAAGTCTGCATCTTCTACTAAATTTAACTTTTTCATAAAACTTACTCCTAACCTATTTGTAGAATAATAATAGCACAAATTTTTGCGTTTGTCTTTAGTTTTTAAATTTTTTATAAATAAAAATCTTAGACAAATTTATCTAAGATTTTTTTATTTTAATATTCACAGTTATTTGGTGTGCGTGGAAATAACTCTACGTCACGAATGTTGCTCATGCCAGTTACATACATAATTAGCCTTTCAAAGCCTATTCCAAATCCTGAATGCTCTACGCTGCCATACTTTCTGAGATTAAGATACCACCAATAATCTTTTTCTTTTAAGCCAAGTTCGTTTATTCTTGAAAGAAGTTTTTTATAATCTGTTTCCCTTTGACTTCCACCTGTGAGCTCTCCGATTCCTGGGACGAGAAGGTCTACCGCAGAAACAGTTTTTCCACCTTCATCTTGCTTCATATAAAATGCCTTAATCTCTTTTGGATAGTTTGTTACAAAAACTGGTTTTCCAAAGACTGTTTCACTTAAATATCTTTCATGCTCGGTTTGAATGTCTGAACCCCAGTTTACTTTATATTCAAATTTATCGTTATTTTTCTTTAAAAGTTCTATGGCATCTGTGTAGGTGATTCTTCCAAACTCTGAATTTGCAACTAAGTTTAATCTTTCAAGCAAACCTTCATCTATGTTTTTGTTGCAAAACTCTAACTCGTCTTTGCAAGTGTTTAACAAGTGTGAAATTACGCCCTTTATCATTTTTTCTTCAAAATCCATAAGTCCATTTAAATCGCAAAATGAAATTTCTGGCTCCATCATCCAAAACTCGTTTGCATGCCTTGTTGTGTTTGAATTTTCTGCCCTAAATGTTGGCCCAAAAGTATATATCTTTCCTAGAGCAAGTGCCATTGCCTCGCCCTCTAGCTGACCAGTTGGTGTGAGATATACCTTGCCACCAAAAAGCTCATCTTCTGGATTTAGAGAGCTGTTTGGCTCATATATGTTTTGAGACGATACTCTAAAGAGCTCACTGCCACCTTCACAATCTGACTTGGTGAGAATTGGCGTGTGAACATATGTGAAGCCTTCATCGTGCATAAATTTGTGAATTGCATATGAACACTCACTTCTTATTCTGAACACGGCAGAATATGTGTTTGTGCGTGGACGAAGATATGCTTGCTCTCTTAAAAATTCTAGACTCATCTTCTTTTTTTGAAGAGGATATTCACTATCAGTTGCACTTAAAATTTTTACTTCCTGAGCTTGAATTTCAAATGGTTGACGAGCTTCTGGTGTTAAAACAAGTGTTCCTTTAACAAGCACACTTGAACCTGTGTTTAGTTTTGCAACGTCTTCATAATTTGAAATTTTTTCCGCTTCATGCACAATTTGAATGCCCTTGAAACATGATCCATCATTTAGGTCTATGAACCCAAACGCTTTTCCGCCCCTTGCACTCTTTACCCAGCCTGCAACGCAAATTTGTTTGCCTGCATATTCTTTGCTATTTTCATAAATCTTTTTTATATCAAGTTTTTCCATAATTTTATTATAGCTAAATTCTTGATATTTTCAAGCAAAACACACTAGTAATGACACATTTTTGCAGTTTTTATGCTAATTTTTGCGCTTAATAAAAAGCTCATGGAACTCCATGAACTTTTATCGGTTTTTCATTCTGCGAATTTGCCTTGTTAATACAAAATAGGCAACAACAATTACGCTGACTGATATGATTGTTATAAACAGCCATGTGTAGCTCACATAACTTACCTTAACAACTAAATCTCCATCTCCTTGAACAAGCTCTTTGTCATAAACAAGTTTTGATAAAAATGGCTTTTTGTATATCTCTTTGCTAATGCCCTTTGGATTGAAGCCGTCATCTACTATCTCTTCATAAACCTTTCCGTTTGGAAGCGTATAATATACACGATAATAGCCTAAAATTTTGTAGGTTCCATTAACTATTGTTACATCATAATTGTCACTTGTGCAGCTGCCCGTTATTGGATATGAGCCACTATTTTTGGCACTTAGACCATCTGAATATGAATTTATGTTTAAGCAACTTGCTGTGTCTGAACCAACCAAACCCTCTATTTTATATGTTATCTTCTTTCTGTTGTTTGGTGCAACTGTATATCTTTCTTCAATATCATTAAAAATGATTTTTGCCCTTGCTTTTGTGATTGAAAAAATGTATTCCTCGCTTGATGTGAGCTTATAGTTTTTGCTTGCAATGCTTGGAACAACTTTGTAGGTTCCTACATTTTTAAAATCGCTACTTGATATTTCTGCACTGCTTCCTACCCTATAATATGAGAACCTTACTTCAACCAAGTCGTCACCAGTATTTGTTTGATTATATGTAAGTTTTTGCGGTGCACCAATATATGTTAAAACACTTCCAACAGTGAAGTTTATGAAAAAGTCTGCCTGTGTGATTTTCATAACCACAATATTTTCTTCTGCAAAAATGTAGTTTGAATTGTTTATTCCAGTGATTTTATACTCATAAATTCCAACATCTTTTTCTGATATATTATTTTTTTCTTCTAAAGGCTGCAGATTTGCTACAACACCATCATCTTCAGAAAGAACTCCAACTAAATTTAGTTTTGGAGTGTGATAGGTTCTATCATATTTATACTCAAACTCTGTTTTTTCCGCTGATAGCAATTTTTGACTAACGGAAAAGCTTATTTCTTTTGTTAAGCTTACACTAAACGACCTGCTGATGACCATTATTACATTTATTGTTGCTTTATGCTGACCTGAAGATAAGTTTTTGAAACTATTATTTATCTTTGTGTCTCCAGCTTCGTTTAGGGTTGCAGAGCTAACCTCTTTTCCATCTAAATAATAATGATACTTTGCATGAAAATTGTATCCTGATAGAATTGCTGTGTTTGGCAAATAACTTAAGGTTAAATTTACACTATCTCCATATGTTATTATATCTTCAACGCTATATTCTGTTTCTGCTGTTTCACCATAGCCAAGAAGTGAAGATATTTCAAAGTTTAAGCTGAAATAGCTCTTTTCTTCTTCTTTCCACTTTGCATATAAAACAATATCGCCAGCTAATTCTTGACTTATTTTTGATATTGCATTTTTATATTCTGCATCTAGATACCATCCAAGAAACTCTGCTGAATCTTCTCTTGTTGGAGCCTCTAACAAAAACTCTGTCATTGAACTCTCTTGCTGATAATTTGGATATCTTGTGATATTCTGCTTTGAATTTTTGCCACCATTTAGTTCATAGGCTATGGAATTTAAACTCGCTGTTGTTGCACTCTGATTTGTGCTTATAAAAAATTTGAAATTATATTCTGTTTCACAGCCAGTTTTAAGCGAGGTTAAAACTATGCTAAACTCAATTAGTTTTCCGGCATTGTTTTTGGTTAAGCCATAAATTGAAACTGTGTATTGACACTGAGTGCCCGTGAGCTGAGGATTTATTGAAAGACTTATGCTTGAATTTTCTTGTTTATTTGAAACATCACCAGATGTGAAATTTGTTTCATAAACTTTTCCTGCCACAGCTGTTACGTTGCTATCAGCTTGCATTGTTTCAAGAATTGCAATGTTTAGCTTAAAATCAACATCACTAATGCCACCACTAGACACAAGATAGGTTGCAACACTTTTGCCAGAAGACAAGGTGTTGTTTAGCTGTATGCTGTCAACACTTGTGTTTCCCTTAACAAGCTCTACATAAGAGAGCTCTGTGCCTGAATATACATAAAAACTTGCCATGCTAAACAGCTTTTCATTTGCATAAAACCTTATTGTGTATTCTGATGCATAACTTTCTTGCTTTTCTGGAAGCGAACTTAAATTGAAAATTTTATCTTCAGAAAAATCTAGGCTAAAACTATTTGTTACATTTTGTTCGCCTGAAAAAATGTTTACATAAACTTCATCAAACTCTATTTTATCTGAAATTTTATATGATAGCGAAATTTCTTCTCCGCTAACAAATAAATTTTTTAGCGAATTTGAACCAGTTAATATTTCTTGTGAAAAAGCTTTTGCTGATGAATTTGTTAAACTGACTGAGTTGCCTTCTAGACAAATATAGCCACTCGCAGTTTCATATACATGGCCTACATCATATGGAATGTAAAAAGTTTCATAGTCTAGTGCTGACCTTCCCCAACTATTTAGCGCTATCCAGCCTTTTTTTTCATCCCAACCAACTATGCAAACCGCATGAGGCTGTTTTATTGCCTTGTCTGGAGAAGTTATATTATCTAGCGGAGAATTTGGTTTGTTTGGATCTGGAAGAATCTCTGTGTATGAATTGTCGCTATATGAAATTTTCCCTGTTCTGAGCCCAGAATAAAATCCACCAAACTCAACTATGTATTGCTTTAAAATTAATATCCTTTCTTCTTGAGACCTTGAGCCAAAAAATACATCTTCTGAAATTAAAATTGGCTTTATGTTTTCCATGAAAGTTTTATCGGCATTTTCTTTTACACTATTATAATTTTTTGCATTATCATTATTAATATCTATAAAACTATCATTGCTTAAATCTGAGCCATGTATGACACCATAGTTTTGAGTTATCATGTTATATTTTTTGAAGTCGCCCGTGTCATTAATATTGTTTATTCCATTTAAATTGCCAAGCAGGGCTGTTCCCATTTCTGAAAAATTGTAGTATTCTTGTCTTTGAACCATTAATGACAATTCTAGGGCTTTGCTTGAAGAATATATCCAGCAAAGGTCTGAAGTCATTTGGTTCTCTGAAAAAATTGGATAATGATCTAATAAGCTATAGTCCGCCTCTGGTAAGCCACCATTTTCTAGCAAATGTTTTATGTAGGCATCTGAATCTATAAAACTTACTGCTGACGAACTTTTGTTTGAATTGTTTTTATTTTGGCTCGTCCATACCTTTGCAGTGGAAAAGATAGTCGCAAAACATACGGCTATGGTTCCAGACACAAAAAATAATTTTTTTAATAGATTTTTTATTTTCATTTTTATAGTTTTAAGTTTACATTTGCTGAAACTTTTTGTCAACATAATAAATATTTATATTTATTAGCGTGGCTTTTTATGGAAATAAAAATTCACCCTATCTATTAAATTTATTTTACAAACCATATTAAAATTTTTATTATATTTATTATAGAGAGAGGCGTATGTCGGAAATTAATTTGAAATGTAAAAATTGTGGTGCTGCCATGCAGGTTGATAAAAATGCAAAAATGATAACCTGCATTCATTGTGGTGCAAGCCACCTTTTGAGTGAAATTTTGGATGAAAAAGATTTTGCCTTTTTGGAAAAGTTTAATGCTGAAGAACTTGAAAACAAACTTTTGTTTAATGATGCAATTAAGCAGGGCGAGACTTTTCTTTTTAAGGCAGAGTATTCTAAGGCGGAAGAAGCTTTTAAGCTTGCAATTTCTTATGATGAAAATAATTATAAGGGATATCTTGGAGTTGTTAAAGCCAAGACCTCAAACTTTAACAAACTTCCTTCTTCTAGTGACTATGAAGAATATGCTAAGTCTGCACTTAAGTTTGCTGATAACGATGATTATGTTTATGTTAAAAATGAATTAAGCAAGATTTCTATACTTAAAGAAGAAACTAATAATTTAAAGAAAATTCAAGAATCTAAAACCGAAAAGGAAAAACATATTGAGGCAGGCAGGCGAATTAAGGTTAACTTTTTTTCTAAACTCGCCTATTTCTTGACCGGCTTTATTGCAGTGGTTGTGCTTATTGGTCTTGTTGTTTCAACTATTATTAAAGACAAAGAGAAACACGATATTCCAGCAACTATTGAAATTTGTTCTGTGGATGAATTTTTAAATTTTGCCTCTAACGAAAAGTATTTTAAATCTACTATCATTTTAAAAAATGACCTTGACTTTAATGGCAAAACTATTGAGCCTATTGGAAAAGATAAATTTTTTTCAGGAGCTTTTCGTGGAAACGGATATTTTATTAAAAACCTAAATATCTCTAAATCTAAGCCTGAAGACAACTGCTTTATTGGTCTTTTTGCAAAACTTGACGGCGCAAAAATTTCTGGAATTAAACTTGAAAATGTGAGCGTTGTTTATGAAAACACTAGTTCTACAAAAAATCCTTTATTGATTAGCACTGGAATTCTTGCGGGGTATGCAAAAAATACTGACATTTCTAACTGCGAAATTGATGAAACCTGCAAGATTAAAATTTTGAACTCTTACTCTTCTATTATTGCAGGTGGTGTTATTGGCGAACTTGATTCTTCTAGCATTAAAGTTAGCTATGCTAATTCTCTGATTGAAATTAATGAAAATGATAATGACAAATCTCAACACCTTATTGGTGGGCTTGTTGGATATTTAAACGACTCTTCTATAACTGCAAGCTATTGTTCAAGCATAATTAAAACTGACATAAACTTTAATAGTGAATCTGAAACTATAATTTATGTTTCTGGCATTGCAGGAACTTCTACATTTAAATCTGTTGATTCAAAAATTTCTCACTGCTTCTTTTCTGGAAGTATTGACGCAGGAACTTTGAGTTTAAACAAAACCATTAACATTGCTTCAATTTCTTGCTTTGACCAAACTGTGAACACCAGCAAAGTTTATACTAATTTTTCACTTTTTGATGATGGCAACTTTGTGCTTGACGGAAATAACCTTTTAGTTTCTGATATTTCTGATTTTTCAAGCGAAGACTATTCTGTTCCACTAAACAAAGAGGCTCTTATTGAAAAAATTGGTGAACTTTTTTCTTCAGAAAAATGGGAAAATTTAAATTCTTTAAAACCAACTATTAAGTCAAACAAAAACGCATCAACTGAAAATGATGCGTTTTTATTTTTTTTATATTAAAATTTCATATAATTTTTTTATTGCAAAGCTGACTGCTTTTCGTCTGACAGAATTTCTGTTTCCTGAAAAATGACAAGTGATTGTTGTGACACTTTTATTGACACAAAAACCAAAACAAACTGTTCCGACAGGCTTTTCTTTTGTTCCGCCAGAAGGCCCTGCAATTCCGGAAATCCCCACACCAACATTTGCATTAGCTGCCTCTGCTGCGCCCACTGCCATTTCTGCTGCAACCTTTTCGCTAACTACCCCATGAGTTTTTATGCTGTTTTCACTGACACCACAAAACTTTATTTTTGAATTATTTGCATATGTTACAAAACCAGCATCAAAAACTTGAGACGCATTTGAAACACTGACAATTTTGCTTGCTAACATTCCGCCAGTGCAACTCTCTGCACAGGAAATTTTATAATTAATTTTTATTAATAAATTTACTAATTTTTTTGCTCTCATGATTTCTCCTAAAATTATTAAAATGTATAAATGTAGTTTAATTTAATTAAACTTTACATTTTTAATAATTAAATTTTATTTTCATTTTCTAGCAAAGTAATTACTTCTGTGAGATTATTTAATTTTTTATATATTAATTTTAATACTTCTTTGCTTGGAAGTTTTAAGTCTGGAATTAAGACTGCTTTTATTCCAGCATTTATGGCAGAGAGTAGACCATTTTCTGAATCTTCAAGGGCTATTGCCTCATCTGCTTTTATGTTTAGCTTCTTTAAGCATTTTAAATAAATTTCAGGATTTGGCTTTGGCTCTTTTACCATATCACCAGAAACTATGACATGAAAAGGCTCACTTGAAAAACCTGACTGCTTAAACCTTTCATTAACTCTTTCCATTTTGCTTGATGAAGCTATGGCTAATTTATAGCCCTCTTTTTGTAAATATTCAACAAGCTCTTTTAGTCCATTTTTTATTTTTAAGCCAGTTTCTTCAACCTCTTTTTTCATATAAAATTTATTTAATTTTCTAAACTTATCAGTGTCAAAATTTTGACCCAACCTTTCCTTTAGAATTTGATCTATCTTATCCTGTCTTTTTCCCATGCACTCTATAATTAAAGACTCTGAAACACTGTAGCCATGGAATTTATTTGTCATAACTACTGAGTTTAACCATAGTTTTTCTGTGTCAAACATGAGTCCATCCATATCAAAAATTATTGCTTTTATACTCATAAAATTTTCTATCCTTAAAATATTTTTAGGTTTTTGCTTATGAAAATTATAACACCTAAATTCATTAATGACAACTTTATTTTTCTTTTAAGTTTCTAATAACTTTACTTTCTTTTTAAAAAATGTTAATCTTAGCATAGTGAAAAATATGAATGAACTTGAAAAATATTATTGCAAATTTAATGAAGATAAACGCTTGCTTTCTCGCCATGGTCAGGTGGAATTTGCTGTGACAAATAAATATATTGATGAAATTATTAACGGTAGAAAAAAACTTAACATTATTGATATTGGTGCTGGCACTGGAAGATATTCTGTTAGGCTTGCTGAAATGGGACACAATGTTACTGCTGTTGAACTGGTGAAAAAAAATGTAAGCCAAATTAAATTGAAATCTGAACTTGTGAAAGCTGAGCAAGGCAATGCACTTTGCCTTAAAGAAAAAGATAATTCTTTTGATATTGCACTTTTGTTTGGTCCAGTCTATCACCTATTTTCTCATGAAGACAAACTAAAAGCTATTAATGAAGCTAAGCGAGTTGTGAAAACTGGTGGACACATTTTTGTTATGTATTTGATGAATGAATATGCAGTTATTACTTATGCTTTTAAAGAAGGTAATTTGCAAAAAGTTATTTCAGAAAATAAGCTAAACGAAAATTTTGAATGCCAAACAAATATTGAAGATTTGTATAGTTATGTGAGATGCGAAGAAATTGACAGGCTTGCTTTGGACGCTGGACTTGAAAGACAAAAAATTGTTGCAGTGGATGGTGCAACAGATTATATTCGTCCGACCCTAAACAAACTCTCTGATGAGGATTTTGAAACTTTTATAAAATATCAAATGAGCATTGCTGAGCGACCAGAACTTCTTGGGGCAAGCTCGCACGTGATGGATATTTTAAAAAAATAAAAGCGAGGCAATTTTGCTTCGCTTTTTTAATTTTTCTTTTTAATCTCTCTCTAGCTCACTTAACTCTTTTTCAATTAAATTTAGCATTTGTGCAAAATCATTTAACTGATAATCAGAAAAATTATTTATTGCTTCCCTATCTGAATCAGAATATTTATCGTATACTGATGCTACCTCTATCCCTGCGTTTTTTGCAGACTCTATCCCCATGAGAGAATCTTCTATAACAAGACATTCTTCAGGCTTTACGCCCAACGTGTTCATTACATTTAAATGAATTTCTGGACTTGGCTTACTCTCTTTGATTTCATCTTTTGTAATTATATAAGAAAAGATATCATCAAAGTTGGCTTCTTTTTTTATGTTTATATTTTCTTCCCTACAAATATTGATAAATTCTCTAGTTCCAGTGGTTGCAAGTACTAAAATGAAACCCAAGTTTTTTAACTTGTGCAAAACTTCTGCGGCATTTGGCTTATATTTTATGTTTTTAAAAAACTCTGAAGATATTTGCCATCTTATACTTTTTATGTCTAGAGCGGAGAGCTGTGAACCACAAATCTCTTTTATATATTCACAATAATTTAAGTATATGTCGCCATCATTATATAGTGTTAATATTTTACTTCTGAAATCTTGAATATTAACTATTTCAAAATTTGGATTGCCTGAAACTTCTTTTAGTAAAATTTCATCAGTTTTATTCCATACCCAAACTGAATCAATTAATGTGCCATCTAAATCAAAAATTATTACTTTTTTATTTTTTAGCATGACTTGTTCCTTTTATTAATGTGAATATAATAACATATTAATTTTGAATTGTAAATATGGGAATTTATTATATATTTATTATTTTTAAAAATAATTAAAAATATTTTGTATAAAAACTGACCTAGCAACTTGCTAAGCTGAGTATGATTATATTTAACAACGTGGTTCTTGATATATTGATTTATTAATTTTTGCAACAAAAAAATCACGAACACATTGCTTCGTGATTGGCTGTAATTAAAACCTAATATTTTCAATTTTGAAATCGCAATAATATTCAGCTTCTTCTGCTGTAAATTTTAGCACGCAATAATCTGGATCGGTTACACCTTTTTTGTAGAAAAGCTTGTCGCCAAATCTCCAAATCTTATCTTTGGTTGGTTGGTCGGTGCAAACTTCCATTGTTCCTTTAATGCTCAAACCTTGATATTTAAGCCTTCCACGCTTATAGAAATATAAACAAGCCTTGTTATTTTCTAAATATTGCTTTACCTTGTTGCTTGAAGTGTTGGTTGAAAAATAAATATTATTGCCATCTATTTCTCTTGGAGATAACATTGCCCTTGTTACTGGATAACCGTTTTTATCAACAGATGATATAAAAGCAGTCTTTTGCTTTTTGATAAATTCAAATAATTTCTCTTTGGTCATTTTTCGTTTCTCCTACTTTCATTATAGCACAAGTCTTTGCTGATGCGTATGCTTAACAGCTAAATAATAAAAAGATCTGTAAAGCCTTAAAAATGGGTATTTTGCATATAAAAAAGTTTCAAAGATGTTTCCATTAAAAAAAGACATTTTTGAAACTTATGTTGGCGGAGAGTTAGAGAGTTTATACAAACCCTAATGATATTTAATTTTACTTAACTAACTTATGCTG
>CAOJFR010000009.1 GCA_948434855.1 uncultured Clostridia bacterium
AAGTGTCCAAAACATCAGGATCTTGATAAACATTATTGCTTCCACACTTGTCGCAAACAGAAATGTTTGTTTTTGAAGCCATAACATTTTTGCAATCTTTGCAATAATAAATAGGAATTCTGTGTCCTGTCCAAATCTGACGTGAAATGCACCAGTCACGAATATTACGAAGCCAATGGAAATAGTTTTTTTCAAACCTCTTTGGATAAATCTGAAGTCTGCCATCCTCAACGCACTTAATTGCTGGCTTAACAAGTTCTGTCATCTTAACAAACCATTGCTCAGTAATCATTGGTTCAATGGCTGTTTTGCATCTTTCGCAGTGTCCAACAGAATGAGTATATTGTTCAATCTTCTCAAGAAGACATTCTGCTTTTAAAAGCTCAACAGTTTTTTCCCTAGCCTCTAAAATGCTTAAACCCCTGATATTTTCAGGAGTTATGTCTGTCATAACACCTTCTTTTGAAATAATTTCAATCACATCAAGGCTGTGTCTTTTTCCAACTTCATAGTCATTTGGGTCATGTGCAGGAGTAATTTTTACCATGCCTGTTCCAAATTCACTTTCAACATAATCATCTGCAATAATCGGAATTTCTCTGCCACAAATAGGAACAATAACCTTCTTCCCAATAATTGATTTATATCTTTCATCTTCAGGATTCACAGCAACTGCAGTGTCACCATAAAGTGTTTCAGGTCTGGTAGTTGCAACAATAATCTCTCCACTGCCATCAGCAAATTTATATTTAATGTGCCACATTGAACCATTCTCATCATTATAAACAACTTCATCATCAGAAATTACAGACTTGCAGTGAACGCACCAATTTGTTTCTCTTGTGCCACGATAAATATAGCCCTTGTTATAAAGCCTAATAAAAGCTTCAAGCACAGCATTTGTACTCTTTTCATCCATGGTAAAACGATATCTGCTCCAATCAGCAGAAAATCCCATTTTTCTAAATTGATGACAAATTGAATCACCATAAAAGTTATACCAGTCCCAAGCCTCTTTATCAAAAGCCTCTCTTCCAATACCTTCTTTGGTTTTGCCTTCATTTTTAAGTTTTTCAACAATCTTGTGTTCTGTTGCAAGAGCAGCATGGTCAGAGCCCGGAAGCCAAAGCGCTTCAAACCCCATCATTCTCTTATATCTAATCAAAATATCTTGCAAAGTGTCATCAAGAGCATGTCCAATATGTGCCTTACTTGTAACATTTGGTGGAGGCATAACAATGGTAAAAGGTTTTTTTCCACTGTTTGCCTTAGCTCTAAAATAGCCTTTTTCTTCCCAAACCTTATAAATTTCACTCTCATAACCAAGAGGGTTATAGCTTCCCTCATTTCTCATAAACTGCATAATCTCTCCAAATTAGTTAATTTAGTTCTTTTTCTATTACCTTGTTTTTTCTAGCATATTCATAGCTAGATTTGCACATATCCTCTAGGGTTTTAGTAGTTTTAAAGCCAAGCTCTGCCTCTGCTTTTTTTGGTGAGCCATAATATTCTGCAAGGTCACCAGGTCTGCGGTCAGTAATTTGATACTTAACCAAGTTGCCATTAACCTTGTTAAATGTGTTCACAATATCCAAAACTGAATATCCAGTTCCAGTTCCAAGATTATAAATCTTAACACCAAGCTTTTCGTTATTAATCATTTGTTCAAGTGCTTTCATGTGACCATTTGCAAGGTCAACCACATGAATATAATCTCTAACGCCAGTGCCATCTTTGGTGTCATAATCATCACCAAAAACATTAAGATGATCAAGCTCGCCCGTTGCAACTTTGCAAATATAAGGCATAAGGTTGTTTGGAATGCCGTTTGGATCCTCACCAAGAAGACCGCTTTCATGTGCGCCGATTGGATTAAAATATCTAAGAAGTGTAACATTAAACTCAGGATTTGCAGCCTGAAAATCTTGCAAAAGCTGTTCATTAATAAGCTTAGTTTGACCATAAGGATTAGATGGACAAAGTGCAAAGGTTTCTTCAATTGGGTTCACTTCTGACGGAGCATAAACGCAAGCAGAAGAACTAAACACAATATTTTTGCAATTATGTCTTTTCATTGCATTGAGTAATGTTATTGTTGAGCCAATGTTATTACGATAATATTTTAAAGGCTCTCTACAAGACTCCCCAACTGCCTTAAAGCCTGCAAAATGAATAACCGCAAAAATGTCTGGATTTTCGCTGAACAATTTTTCAACAGCCGCCTCATCACAAACATCATTACGATAAAATTTAATATCTTTTCCAGTTATTGTTTTAATTTTCTCAACAACATCAATCTTAGAGTTGCTAAGGTCATCAATAACAACAACTTCATGTCCTCTATTCAAAATTTCAACTACTGTGTGTGAACCAATATATCCAAGTCCACCGGTGCATAAAACTTTCATAAAATTCTCCTTTTTATTTAATTAAAATTAATAATAACAGCATAACAAGCATAATCACAAAACAAATTGCCCTAAGCCTCATAAGCTTGCGATTTCTAAGTGCCTCATCCTTGGCATATTTTTTTTTGCTATAAAACAGTCCAGAACCAAATGCAATAATTGCACAAATTGAAATAATGACCAAAAAGATAATTCTTGCAATAACAGCCCCGCTCATTACTCAACATCCCCCTCATCATCACTTTTTTCAAGACTATTCACCATTTCATCAGTTTCAGCAATTTGAACACCTTGTTGCTTTGCACAACGCTTTCTAAGCACTATGGCAACATAAATTTTAAGAGCCATGTTCACCACTGCAAGTGCAAACGCCACAACTGAATACCAAAATGTTGAAACATGATAAAAATAAGTAAGCACGCAAATCATAGAACCAATTTGAATAAAGTCAATAGCAAGACATTCAAACTTTGTTATGAGTTTGTTTTTTATAAAAAAGGTATCAACCAAAACCAGCGAAAGCCTGATTGCTA
The DNA here is from genome assembly GCA_948434855.1 of uncultured Clostridia bacterium. GTDB lineage: Bacteria > Bacillota > Clostridia > Christensenellales > UBA1242 > RGIG1681. Next base: position 2,942 of record CAOJFR010000009.1, read on the forward strand.
AAATCATCCACAAAAAGATGTTTAAGGTTAGTGAATGCCTTGAATATTCATAGCAAATTATCGTTAAAACCGAAACTAGTCCTGCAAGGTCAAACATTATAAAAATAGGCTTATAGTTTGTTATAAAAAAGTTATAGCGTTTATCTAAAATTGTGAACACCACAACCACCAAAAGCATAACAAAATAAACCGCACCAACTGCAGTTAAGCTAAAAAACGCACAAACAATCATCACTAAAATTAGTGCTGAAAACATATATATAAAAAACTTAGGAAATTTAGAACTGTTTTCTGACATAATATATACCAAATTAATTATATCAAATATAAAAAAATCTAACAACTAAAATGTCTTAGTTTATCACAACAAACAATATTTTTCATAAAATATGAAATGAGAAGAATACACACTTCTCAAAAATAATAAGGAGGAATAATGAAAAAAGTATTAACATTTGTTTGTGCCTTTGTTTTATGCTGCACATCTTGCCTATTTTTTGTTAGCTGCGGAAAAAAGGATGATGTTGCAAATGGAAAAATCAGACTAAACGAAGTTACACACAGCGTGTTCTACGCACCACTATATGTAGCAATCAATCTTGGCTACATGAAAGATGAAGGAATTGAAATTGAACTCACCAATGGTGGTGGCAGCGATGTTTCAATGAGTGCCCTTCTTTCTGGTTCTGCAGATATTGCACTCATGGGTCCAGAAACTGTTGTTTATGTTGAAAATAGTGGAAGCACAAATCACCCAATTGTGTTTGGACAACTCACTCAAAAGGATGGTTGTTTCCTAATTTCAAAAACCAAAATTGACGACTTTGACTTTGCAAGAGACCTTAGAGGCAAAACCGCAATCATTGGAAGAAATGGTGGAATGCCTGCAATGACATTCACATGGGTTTGTAACAACTTTGGTTTAAAGAAAAACATAGACGTAACTCTTGACACAGACACAGCATTCAATATGATGGTTCCTGTATTTGATTCAACAGATGCAGAGTTCTGCACCATGTTTGAGCCAACCGCTTCAGAATATGTTGCAAGTGGAAAAGGCTATTATGTTGGTTCTGTTGGCGAATTTTCTGGAAACATTCCATACACATGTTTCATGGCATATCCAAAATTCTTAAAAGAACATCCAGACCTTGCAGAGGGCTTCCTCAGAGCAATCAAAAAAGCATACCTCTACATCACAACAGAAGATTCAATGGATGTTGCAAAAGCTCTAAAGCCATCTTTTGACACAACAAGTCTTGAGAGCTTAGCTTCTGCAGTTGAAAAATACATTGAAATTGATGTTTGGTCACCATCACCTGCAATGACAAAAGACTCATATAACAGACTTTTATCAGTTCTTAAAAATGCAGGCACAATAACAAGCGATGTAGACTTCTCAAAGGTAGTAGACAATTCTATTGCCAACAAAATATAAAGTGTTAATTGCCCTTTTCTCCAAAGGAGGAAATCCTTGAGCAAATTACTTGAACTTAAAAATATAAATTTAACATATCAAACATTAAAATCAGAAACTGAGGCAATCAAAAAAGTTTCGCTAGATGTTGAATCTGGCGAATTTATAAGCATAGTCGGGCCAAGCGGTTGCGGAAAAACAACTGTGCTCACAATGATTTCTGGTTTGCTTTCTCCAACCTCCGGAAAGATATTAATTGATGGAAATGAAGTAAAAAAAATTTCAACCAATGTTGGATATATGCTTCAAAGAGACAACTTGTTTGAATGGCTAAGTGTTTACAAAAACATATTGGTTGGACCAAAAATCAATAAGGGCAAAAATTGTCTTTCAAAAGAAAAATTATCAGAACTTATTGAAAAATATGGGCTTAAAGGATTTGAAAAAGCCCGTCCAACAGAACTTTCTGGTGGAATGCGTCAAAGAGTTTCACTAATCAGAACCTTGGCATTAAACCCAAAGCTCTTGCTGTTAGACGAGCCATTCTCAGCCCTAGACTATCAAACAAGAATCTCGGTTCAAAATGACATCTATTCAATTATCAAATCAGAGAAAAAGACTGCAGTGCTAGTAACACATGACATTTCAGAAGCAGTTGTAATGAGCGACAGAATTATTGTTTTAACAAAAAGACCAGGAACAATCAAAAAAATCATAAAAGTAGATTTTCCTGAACACTTGACCCCATTAGAGCGAAGAAACGACCCTAAATTCAATGGCTACTTTAAAATGCTTTGGGAGGAACTTCAATGAAAAAGAAAATAAGAGTAAAAAAACAAAAAGTGGTTATTTCTAAAGCGCATAAAAATTATATACGAAAAGAACACACAAAAACTTTTTTTGTTCACTTTTCAAGAATATTATTACTGCTAATCATTCTTGGGCTGTGGGAGCTTTCTGCCAGACTAAACTGGATGGATCCGTTCATCACATCTTCGCCAACAAGAATAGCAAATCAAATTGCAAATCTATACAACTCTGGTTCACTCTGGACACACATTTCAACAACGCTATATGAAACCATAATTGCCTTTGGTCTAAGCACCATTATTGGCGCAGTGATTGCAGTATTATTATATATGATTTCACCATTAAGGCGAGTTCTAGAGCCTTATATTGTTATATTAAACTCACTTCCAAAAATTGCACTAGGACCACTCATCATCATTTGGGTTGGTGTTGGAACAAGTGCAATAGTAACAATGGGCGTTTTAATTTGCGTGGTAATAACAACCATAAATCTGCTTAACGGCTACCTTGAAGTTTCTGATGAAAAAATCATGCTACTTAAATCAATGGGTGCAAACAAATTTCAAATACTAACCAAACTAATAATTCCAGCAACATTGCCAAACTTTGTTGCCACACTAAAAATTAATTTGGGCATGGCTTGGGTTGGCGTAATTATGGGAGAATACCTGTCAAGCAAAGCAGGTCTTGGCTATCTTCTGGTTTATGGAGGACAAGTATATCAACTAGACCTTGTGATGACGGCAATAGTAATTCTCTGCGTGCTATCAGCCATAATGTATGGCGTAATATCGCTATTTGAAAAATTAATAATCAAAAAAAGATAAAAATTCCAGCAACAAATTGTTGCTGGTTTTTATTTTACATTATTTTTTGTATCCTTTTCTTCACTCATGTTTTGCTTTTCAATTTGCTTTTCAATTTCAATTTTGTCACCACTAATTCTGTGTTTTAAAACCAAAGATTTTATAATTTCATACAAAACAAATATAACAACCAAAACTAAAAATCCATATAAAACAATAGAAGTGTTGTCTGCAAAAAAGTAAGAAATAAGCATCATCAGTCCCCCAGCAACTGCATTGCCAGATAAAACTGAAAGCATTGTTTGTTTTCTATTTAATCCAATAAAAAGTGCAAGACAGGTTCCTGTCCAAACCCCAGTTAGCGGAAGCGGAATTGCAACAAAACAAAACACACCCAAAATTTTAATCCACAACTTCTTTTTTGAGTTTTCCTGAACATCTGTTTTGTTTTCAATGTTCTCAGATTTACGCTTAAGTTTTCTTTCAAGCCAATCAGCAAATTTTTTAAATAGCTTAGTTTTTTTAAGCCAAGAAAATATTGGTTGAAATATAAATGTTAAAATCACACAAATCAAACTGCTTCCCGCAAGAGCAATCAAAAAAGACTCCCAAAGAGGCAAAGCATTATCTCCCCAAAAAGAAACTGCCGAACCAAAAGGAATAGCCCCCCTAAGCTCAACAATCGGAATCATTGAAATAATAAAAGTAGCAAGCTCAGAGTTTGCACCAAAAATTGCAGCAAAAAGTGACTTAAGCCAAGCAGACATTTTTTTCTCCCCTAATAAAGTTTATTATTAAATATTCAAAATTTGACCATCTTCCAAAAAATTTAAATTGTTTTTAATTGCAAATTCCTGACACTTGTCGCAGGTGTGCACAGGAAACATTTTGCAGTTAGGATATTTCTTAGAAAGCTCAACAAACTCAGTGTCCGTCAAATGCGACTTAGATGAACCAGTTGCCGCCATATCAACAAATGCAAAGTTAGAAACCAAAAGCATTTCGCGAAGCGATTCACAGTCTTTAGAGTCAGCCGAAAAAGAGTAAATCTTCCCAGAGTTTCTATCCTTAACAATAAGTCCAAAGCACTCGCATTTGCCATGATCCATTTTTTTAACCCTAAATTCATAGTTTCCTTCAACAAACTCCAAGCCATCATAAAGGTCAATAAAGTCAATAGTGTTTTTAAGAAGAGTTAAATCCTTCTCCTCTTCTGAGCCATTAAAGAGAGTGTTAAACTTAACAATTGTTTCAGCCATTTCCTTAGGTGCATAAACACGAAGCTTCTCTAACCTAGAATACCTTTCACGAAGAAACCTTGTTGCAATAATATGCAAATCAACCGCATGATCTGTGTGAATGTGAGAAATAAAAATAAACTTAAGGCTAAAAATATCAATCAGCTTAATAATGTCCTTATAAGCCCCCTCTGGAACATCAAACAAAATCTTATCATCCAAAATAAAACTTGTGTTGTTTCTTTCAAACCAGGTGCAAGCGGTTCCAATCACATTAACCTTCATAAACTCTCCTATATTGTTAGTATAACATAAAACACAAAAACATAAAATTAAATTCATAACAAAATATAAAATATTTTATTATAAAAAATGGTGTTATGTAACACATAACACCCGTATTTTTCTGCATTCACATAAATTATAGCAATAATAATTATAAAAATAAAAATTATGAAAATAATTAAAAAAGTATGCTTTTTCAATTTATTTCTATTTTAATAATTGCCGAAGAATCAAAAAATTTAAGCACACCATTAATGCTTTTGCAATCAAAAGCATTAATAAGTGCATCAAAAACATATTCTTTAACATCATCAGCATTTCTAAGTTTAAGCTTATTAATTTTGCAAAACTCATTCATCTTTCCATAGCCAAAATCATGACCTTTAACATATGCCCTGCTGTCCATAAAATTCTCCTTTTGTTTATTTATTATCTCATAAAATACATTTCTTCTTTTGTAAGTTAAACCATACTACTTTTTTAATTCAATTTTAATCTTATTTTTATTGTCTAATTCTAAAATTATCTGATTATCTTTAAAAATAAAATGATTAGAAATTTCTAATCTCATATAAGACATAATTGTATCAAGAATCAATGTATCTTCCAATATTTTTTACCTCCAAAATTAATACAATTATTCTACACCTGCACAAGCCGTTAATGCAACTAAATTTATTTACTATTTGACATAATTATAACGAGTAGTGGTAGTATTTATGTCAAAAATAATCTAATACCCTACTTTAATTAACTTTGGGGTAAGATAATGACTGAGTTTCAAGAAAGATTAACTGAATTATTAGAAGATAATAATTTATAAAGAAAAAAGTTTGCAAATAATATAAATAAACAATTCTCAACAATAAATGAATACTTTTTAAATGATTATTATCCACAAATTAATCTAGCAATAACAATAGCAAATTATTTTAATGTTTCCTTAGATTATTTATTTGGTTTATCAGATATAAAAGAAAAAACCAATTTAAACAATAAACCATTTTTTGAAAATTTCAATGAACTGGTCAAATCAAACAAAAAGTCTATTTCAGAAACAATGACTGAAATGAATTTTAACGAATCAAATTATTATAGATGGAAAAAAGGTTTAATACCAAAAACTGTTAACTTATTAACCATTGCAAAATATTTTGATATTTCATTAGACTATTTAGTTGGCAGAAGTGATAAACAATAATATAAAAAATTCTAGACAAAAGTGTAGTAAATCTACATAGATGTCTAGAATTTTTTTATAAACGCATGAAATTTTTATGTTAAAAGCTTAGGCGAACTGCAAGATTATATTCAGCCATATTAAACTTTCTTGAACCATGAAGAGCAGTCTCAATGTCCACAAAAACATATTTTCCGCCTTTAAGTCCAACAACTCCACAGTTTCCGTTATAAAGTTCTTGAACTGCTCTAGAACCACAGTTTGTTGCAAGGTTTCTGTCAAAAGCGGTTGGTTTTCCACCTCTTTGAACATGACCCAAAATAACCGACCTGCATTCAATTCCACATTTAACAGAAATCATTTTTGCAAGGTCTGTTGGGTCACAAACGTGCTCAGACAAAACAATAATGCTGCATTCTTTTTTATGATTTCTTGCATTCACAAGTTTGTCGCAAACTTCATCAATGCTCCACTTAACTTCAGGGACCAAAATAACATCGGCACCAGAAGCAAGCCCAGCACTCATTGCAATATCTCCACAACCCGCCCCCATTGTTTCAACAATAGAAACTCTGTCATGAGAAACCGATGTATCCCTAACATTGTTAATTAGGTCAACAACTGTGTTAACTGCCGTATCAAAGCCAATGGTATAATCAGTATAAAACAAATTGTTATCAATCGTTCCAGGAACACAGGCACACAAAATGCCACGATTAATCAGTTCCCTAGCCCCCCTAAAAGAGCCATCGCCACCAATAACAACCACGCCCTCAATTCCGTGTTTTTTAAGGTTTTGAACTGCAATGTCAACGCCCGAGCTTGTCATAAACTCTTTGCATCTAGCAGTTTTAAGAACTGTTCCACCCATCTGAATAATGTTTCCAACACTTCTTTCATCCAAAAGCTTAATGTCGTCTTCAATTAGTCCTGCATAGCCCCTGCGAATGCCATAAACCTTAATGCCCAATGAAATGCCATATCTAACAACGGCTCTTATGCAAGCATTCATTCCAGGGCTATCTCCTCCACTGGTCAAAACCGCAATACTATTCATAAAAATCTCCTTTAACAAATTTATATTATTAGTTTTGCTTAAAAAAAGCAACTAAATTAAATAATCTTAATATTTTCGCTACCAATAACACTTGCAAGCTCAGCTTCAAGAGCCCTGCAAGGGTCAACCAAAGTTTTAAGGTCATAAAGCTTTCCGCCATGCTGAACAAATACACAGCTATTTCCAGGATAACTTGAAAGAATTGAGCTAACACCATCAATCTTATTTTTGTTGCCAAGGTCAAATTTTAAATAGACCTTACGAATAACTTCAGCAACCTGTTCTTCACCAAAAACTTCTTTTTCTGTTTGCTTAACAACAGGTTCTTCTTGTTTTGTGTCCAAAAATTCAAACTTTTCACAAATAATAATTGGCCTGTCGCCCACCCTTATAGATACTTTTCCATTAATGTGAACAATACGATCAGTTTCAAGTTCGCTAGCCAGTTGAACATAATATTTGTTAAAAATCATGCACTCAAATTCGCCATAAATGTCTTCTATGGTAATTATTGCCATAGGCTTGTTGCCCTGCTTTGTCATAATTTTATGAACATCAGAAATTATGCCTCCGCATTCAACAATCATGCCATCCTGAACATCGCTCATTTCATCATTTTGGTTATCATAATCTTCTGTGCCGTCATCATTAGCATCAGAAAACATTGAAGAGTTAAAGTTATAGTTCACCATCTTTGACAAATAGCTGTCAAGCGGGTTACCAGAAATATAAATACCACAAACTTCCTTCTCTTTTTTAAGCCTTTCCATTTCAGTATATTCGTTAAGGTTAGGATAGTTGATAGTAAATGATTCTTCCTCTCCCATAAGCTCGCCAAACATAGAAAATTGTCCAGTAATTTTTGACTTAGCATCTTTTGCTGCACAGGCCATTGCGTTTTCATAAACATTAATAAGCTGGCATCTGTTTTTGCCAAAGCAATCAAAGGCTCCCGAATAAATAAAGCCCTCAATAAGTCTTTTGTTTAAGCCAAATTCAACTGTACGTGACAAAAAGTTTTCAAGCGACTTATAGTTTCCATTTTTTTCTCTTTCAGAAATTATCTGGTCACAAATTGCACTTCCAATTCCCTTAATTGCACAAAGTCCAAATCTAATGGTGTCGCCCTTAACCGAAAACATGGTTTTAGATTCATTAATATCTGGAGGCAAAAGCTCAATTCCAACACTCTTTGCATAAGCAAGATATTTTTTAAGGTCATCAGACTTATTAATTCTGTTATTAAGAGTTGCCGTCAAAAACTCTGGCTTATAATAATATTTCAGCCAAGCGGTTTGATAAGTAACATAAGAATATGCCGCTGCATGTGACTTGTTAAACGCATAAGAACCAAACTTTTCCATTTTGTCCCAAAGCTCGTTTGCAACTTTTTCAGGAACCCCATTTTTAACGCAACCAACAACTGCTGGTTTGCCCAAAATTGATTCACAGCCATGCACAAAAACCTTTCTTTCTGCTTGAAGGTCCTTAAGTTTTTTCTTACCCATCATTTTTCGCACAGCATCTGCACGAGCCAGTGTATAGCCTGCAAGTTCCTGAACAATTTTCATAACCTGCTCTTGATAAACAATAACGCCATATGTATAGTTCAAAACTGGTTCAAGCCTAGGGTCAACATATTTAACATCTTTAGGGTGATGTTTGTTGTGAACAAAGTCAGGGATGGTATCCATAGGCCCAGGACGATAGAGTGAAACTCCCGCAACAATATCTTCCAAACAAGTTGGCTTAAGGTCTCTTAAGAATTTCTGAAAGCCACCACTCTCCAGCTGAAAAACAGCAGTTGTGTCGCCAGACGATAACATTTTAAACACATCTGGGTCATCATAGGTGTTTTTATCAAAATCAATTTCTATGCCACGATTTTCCTTAACATATTCAATGGCATATTTAATATCGGACAAGTTGCTTAAGCCCAAAAAGTCCATTTTAAGGTGTCCCAAATGCTCCATTTGTCCGCCATTATATTGTGTTGTAAGCTCGTCGCCAGACCTAGACAATGGAACATATTCATCAAGTGGTCCCCTTCCAATAATAACGCCACAAGGGTGCACTGATGTCTGCCTTGGCATATCCTCAAGCTTAATAGCAATATCAATAACTTCCTTAAGCTGTGGATTGTTGTTATAAATATCAATAAGTTCTGGCACTGCATAATCCACACCAAAATCTTTATCACCAGGCTTTGCCTCATAAAATCCAAAAGCCTTTTTCAAAATATATGGTCTTTTAATATTGTTAGGAATTGCCTTAGTAATTTTGTCGGTTTCGCTATAAGGCACTTTAAGAACTCTTCCAACATCTTTAATGGCATTTTTTGCAGCCATCATGCCAAGGGTAATAATTTTAATAACTCTGTCTTCACCATACTTTTCTCTAACATATCCAATAACATCTTGCCTGCGAGAATCTTCAAAGTCAACATCAAAATCTGGAGCTGAAACTCTGTCTGGGTTTAAAAACCTTTCAAAGAAAAGTCCAAATCTAAGCGGATCAAGCTGAGTAATGCCCATAAGATATGCAATAACAGAGCCCGCACCAGAACCTCTTCCAGGGCCAACCGAAATACCCATTTTTCTTGCTGCATTAATATAATCCCAAACAATAAGATAATATTCAATAAAGCCCATTCTAGAAATAACACCAAGCTCATACTCAATTCTGTCCGTAAGCTCTTTTGTAACAACAGGATAATGTTTTTTAACGCCCTCATCAATAATTTTTCTAATATAGGTCATAGGGTCGTCGCCATTTTCAGGAATATATCGTGGAAAAAGATAGTGACCATATTCAAAATTATAGTTACACTTATCCATAATTTCCAAGGTGTTTGCAAGGCTTTCTTCTTCAAAAATCTTTTGCATTTCCTCATAGGTTTTAAAATAAAACTCGTCAGTTTCAAACTTCATTCTGTCGGGATCATCATAAGTTTTGCGCATATTAACGCACATCAAAATATCCTGAGACACTGCATCTTCTTTTAAAAGATAGTGAACGTCGTTTGTTGCAACTGTTTTAACTCCAATTTTTTTCGCAAGGCTATAAAGCTTTGGAAGCACATATTTTTCTTCCTTAAGACCGTGGTCTTGCACTTCAATATAAAAGTCTCCCGCTGCAAACATATTCTTAAGACGCAAAGCCATTTTTTCAGCCTCATCGTCAAAGTTTTCAAGCAAAAGTTGTGGAATAGTTCCAGCAATACACGCAGAAAGACATATTAAGCCTTCGCTATACTGCTCAAGAAGAGTATAGTCAATTCTTGGCTTAAAGTGAAAGCCATCTCTAAATGCAATGGCGTTTAGCTTAGAAATATTTTCATAGCCCTTTTCATTTTTAACAAGCAAAATAAGGTGTTGCAGTTTTTCTCTGCCCTCTTTATTTTTATAATCTTTGCAAACATAAAATTCGCAACCAAGAATCGGCTTAACAATAGGTTTTCCATGTTCTTTATAATAGCCCTCATCAAGAGCCACACACGCATCAAAAAATGTTACTGCACCATACATATTGCCGTGGTCTGTAATTGCCACAGCTCTCATGCCAAGTTCTTTTGCTTTTTTTACCAAGCTGTCAATTCTTGTTGCTCCATCTAAAAGTGAAAACTCTGAGTGCAAGTGAAGGTGCACAAAATTTTTCTCATCAACAAAAGAACGCATAGCTTGGTGCGGACGCCTTAAACTTTTTCTTATTAAAACTTCTTGTAAAAACTTTTTTCCTTTTTCGTCAGTGGCAAATTTATGCCCACGAACAAGCGAATATAAAAGCGGTGAATATTTATTTTTCATCATCTTCCCCTAATTCATTTGCTAGCATTAAAATTTTATTAAAACGTTGAGCGAGTGCCCCTTTGCTAATTTTATTTTCAAGCACATTAAGCAGGTCGTTTAATGAGCTTTGAGGATTTGCAAGCCTTGCAAGAGCCGCTTCAGCAAGAGTATCTGGCAAATTTTCAAGTCCAATAGTATTTTGCAAGGTTTCAATCGCCTTAATTTGCTTAACGGCTGCAATGGCAGCCTTGTCTGCATTTGCGCTATAGCAGTTCATCTGGCGATTAGTGTTGTTGCTCATATCCCTGCTAACTTTTTCACTTAAAAGATTAAGCACAACCTTGCTACATCCAAACAAAGAAAGCACATCGCAAATTGAGTCACTGTTTTTAAGATAAACCACATATTGGTCATTTCTCTGAACCTTTTTTGGAAAAATATCAAATGAAGAAAATATTTCAGAAACAATCTCTGCCTGAGATTCACTGCTAAGCACCACTTCAAAATGATAGCCATAGGTTCGCTTGTCAAGATTCTCAGAGCCAGAAGGAACACTCACTGTTCCACTGCCAAAAAATATGCCAATCAAAAATGCCGTCATCTGTTCCCTAGATTTCAAATACGATTTGTCTCCCACCTCAGAAATTGAGTTGTGACCGTCTTCATTAACAATAATTCCAAGGTCCGATAAAATGTATTCATTTGCCTCACCTTCAACTGAAAGTTCATAGCGTTCTTTTTGTTTAAAGTTTTTCACAACTTTAATAATATTAACCTTTGTGTTAACAAAACATTTTTCAATTTGCTGTTTCAAAAACAGCATAACATTCTCATTTTCATTAGACGCCACAAAAGAAAATTTTCCGCCTGAAATTATCAAACTGCCAGAGGAAAGAATAATGCCCTGAATCACGCTTTTTGAGCACATATTAAAATTATACTTCTTCAAAATCTCATCTTTAACGGTTTTAGAAAACGACATATTCCCACCTAAGTTCAATTATAATAATTTTTAAATATAAATTCAATAAAAAAATGTCAAATTAATGACATTTTATAAATTCGTTTATTTATTATCATCATCTGAAGTAAACCTAGAAAAATCCAAAAATGTGCCTTTGCCCGTTTTTTTAGGCACCTTAGTATTCTTTTTTTCACTAAAGGTCACATTTTCTGTGGTTTCCACTTCACTTAAGTTGTCTGTTGTTTCACTCTGATTATCAACTTTTTCAGATGACATAAAGGTTTTTTCTGGTTCAAAAGGCTTATCTTCTTCAACGCTATCAAAAGCTTGGGGTTGATTTTCCTCTGCCTGATTTTCAGTTAAAGAATCAGAAAAATTATTTATTGCCTTCAAAAACTCTTCAGTTTCATATTGCGAATCTTTCTCTGTCTCTGCAAGTTTTGCATCAAACCAATCGGTCTTAATCTTGCTTGCAGGCACAATTTCTTTCGGCTTAACATATCTAAAGCCTTGTTCTTTTGCAATTTTTTCAAGTTCAGCCTCTGTGTTTTCATTAAGTCTAGAAACACCAATAGGCACTTCCTCTTCATTAACTGTTTCATTATCAACAACTGTCGGCTTAATGGTTCTCTTTTGCTTAGCCTTAAATTCCTCATAAAGCAAATTAAGTTCTCTGTGTTCTTCGGTCATCTCTTCATAAGAAAACTCAATGTTTGCAATACGCTCTGTAGGAATATTATATTTTTCAACAATTCTTAAAGCTTTGTCCACATTTCCAATATCATCCCTGCAATGCGCATCAGAAGACAAAATAAACGAACATCCACTAGAAAGCAATGCTTGCATTTGCTCTGCATTCCAATCTGTGTGACGATTATTAATTTCAACCAAAACGCCTTTGTCCGCACAAGCCTTGCCAATTTTAAAAAGGTCAGTTGAAAGCACAGAATCAAGATGAGTAACAATAGAAATTGGATATTTCTTAATGGCATTAACAAATGCATTAGTAGCCTTTTCTTTAGCCTCATCAGTTTTTTTCTGACCGCCAAAATAGCCCGCAAAATCTGTTTTAATCATTCTGTGATAGCCAGCAATCAAAATATCAATCAAAGCCATAGTTTCAGAGTCAACATCAAGCGTTCCATCCTCAGAAATAATGTTTGCCTCAATTCCAAGCAAAATTTTGGTTTTAGACATCTGATTAAGGTCATTAATAGTAAGCCTTGCATCATAAAGCTTGTCTTTGCTGGTTCTAAAGAGATGTTTAAATCCATGGTCAGTAATTGCAAGCTCTTGAAGTCCAAGCTCATTTGCCTTATAAACCATGCTCATAATAGAATCTTTACCATGAAAAAATCTGCTGTGCTTAGAATGTGTATGTAGGTCTGCTAAAAGTTTCATAATCTCTTTCCACCTTTTCAACTTCTGGGATAAGAGCAACTCCAAATTGCTTTAAAACAGCATTTTCAACCAAAGACGAAAGTCTCAAAAAATCGCTAACATTTCCATTTTTGTCATTAATAAAAAAGTTAGAATGTTTGCTAGCCACAACAAGTCCACCAACTCTCGTTCCCTTAAGCCCCGAGCGTTCAATATAAAATCCTGCAGATTTGCCATTAACACGCCTATAAACCGACCCAAGAGAGAGCCCACTTGGCTGGGTGCTGTTTCTTATATAAGTATACTCATTATACAAATTTATTATATCATACTCTTTTTTATTTTCAAACAAAAAAGTTGCACTTAAAACAACAATTCCCCTAAGGCTAGAATAGTGATAATCAAACTTAATCTGACTTTTTTTAAGTTCGCAAACTCTGCCATTATAAAACACTTGCATAGAAACCAGCCTGTCAGAAATCTGATATCCAAACGCCCCAGCATTGTTTCTTATTGCACCTCCAACGGTGGCAGGAATCCCCACAAGACCTTCCATTCCAGAAAGACCATTTTTTTTTGCAAATTCACAAAGCTTAGTAAGCATAGTGCCAGCAGACACCGAAACCAAATTTCCCCTAGCATCAATCTCATCTTGCATCTTGCTAGTCAAAATAACACAGTCTGCAACTGTGTCAACAAAAAGCATATTGCTTAAATTTCCAGCAACAATATAAACTAGTTTATTTTGAAACAAAAAAGTTAAAAGTTTAGTCAAACTTTTAATCGTTTTTGGAAATATAACTATATTAATTTTACATCCAAGACGTATGGATGAAAGCAAACTAATGTCGTAATTTTCATGATATTCAATTTCATTTTTATCCAAAAAAGTTATTAGTTTTTCCACAAAATTTTCTCCCGAAAGCAAATGTTGCCAGAAAAACTTTCCGCTAGTCAAAAAATGAAAAAACCTTATAATTGCCGTTAATTTCAGCTACTATGTGTTGCATAATACCCTCAGAATATGGGTTTAAACCAGAAATTACCGGAATCATTCCAATGCCTGAAATCTTGCTTTGTTGTTTTTCACAAGCAAGCAGTTTTGCAAAATCTTCTGCACTTTCTTTTTTAGTTTTGTCATCACACTTTGCAAGCAAACAAAACTGAACAAGGTCTGTTTCAGAATAAAGTGGCTGATATAAAATATCTGTCATTTTACCACTTGCAAGTCTGCCTTCCATTCTACAAACATCCCTTTGAGAGCCAAGCAAAATTGTGCTACCACCAGCAACAAAGTTTGCATAAGCACTATATTGCGACTGCGCAAACGAATTTTCATTTAAACATACGGCTGAAAGATTTTCTAGCCCATTACCAGTATATGAAGAAAATGCCTTTTGTGGTAACAATTTGCCATTTGCCCCAAATACCAAAGAGCTTGTTATGGTTGTCTTTCCCTTTTTGGTTGTTTCAAATCCAGCCTTTAGTGCAATGTCAGAAAGCTTAACGCCATTCTCCAAAGACCTTCCTGCCTTTTCAAGCTTTTCAGAAGAAGAGATTAAAACATAAATGCCCCTGCACCAAGCAAGTGCATAAAGCTCATCATTCAGTTTTCCTGCATTAAGCAGATTTTTTTCAATATTAATGTCCTTTTCAGAAGAATATGGCTGCACATAATTTTTAAGGTCATCGGCAAGCGAATATGAGCAAGAGAAAAGGTCTGGTTTTTCACCTTGTTCTAAAAGGCTCTTGCATTCATACTCAGTAACATTGCGAACCAAAATATAGGTGCCCTTGTTTTTCTTTTCAAAATCTCGTGCAACAGAGTTTAAATATTTTGTTTTAGGGGCAGTTCCACTTTCAAAGCTATCAACATTCCAAACAACAATCACTCCCTGATACTTTCCCTTAGCCCCAACAAAGGCATTAAAAATAAGCGAAAACTCATCTTCGCCACTTATCTTAACAAATGGCAAAAAGCAAAATAGTGCCACAACAACAAACGCAACAAACGCTCTTTTAAGCACACCAAACATCTTTTTATTCATAATAAATTTTATGAAATTTTTATTAGAATATGAAAAGAAATAAAAATAGCAGAAATATCTGCCATTTTATTATTTAACAATGTCCTTGTGAAAGTGATTAAAAATAATCTCAGCCAACCCTTCGCCAATGCCCTCTGCATTCATAAGGTCTTTTTTGCTAGCCTTAGATATTGCTTCAACAGACCTAAAGTGCTTAATTAGTGCAGAAACTTTTTTTTCACCAAGACCCTCAATTTCAGAGAGTGAGCTTTTTAGCGATTTGCCTCTTAAATTCCTATGAAAAGTAATTGCAAACCTGTGAGATTCGTCTCTCACCCTCTGAAGAAGTCTAAGTGTATAGTCTGATTTTTTTAATATAATTGGCTTTGAAGAATTGGTTAAGCAAATCTCCTCATTTCTTTCTGCCAATGAAATCATTGCAATATCCAGCCCCATTTCTTGAACCACAGAAAACGCCGAGTGAAGCTGTCCAAAGCCGCCATCAATCAAAATAAGGTCTGGTCTTTTGCTAAAATTCTCTTTTTGCTGAACAAAGTCCGTAAGCCTTCTGTTTAAAACCTCTTTTAGCGAAGCAACATCGTTTGGTCCCTCAACGGTTTTAATCTTAAACTTTCTATATTCCTTATATGCTGGTTCACCATCTTCAAACACCACCATGCTAGCAACAGAAAACTGTCCACTTATGTTTGAAATGTCGTAACCCTCAATTCTCTTAAGCCGTTTAAGCCCCAAAAGTTTCTTAAGGTTTTCAAGAGCCTCAGTTGTCATTTTATATTTCTTTTCAATTCTCTCTTTTGAGTGTTCCAAATAGTCTTTAGCATTTTTAGAGCAATTATCTAAAAACTCAACCTTAATCCCAATTTTCGGAACAACAATCTTAACCACTCTTGAAAAGTTACCCAGCAAATAAGCCTGCAAAATTTCCCTTTGTTCCTCAGAAAAATCTCTAACCACAATTTCTTTAGGAAGCATACTTCCCATGCTATAATAATTTGAAATAAACTGCAACAATAGCTCATTTTTTTCATTACAAGCATCAAAAATAGGATGATTAACCTGTCCAACATTTTTACCAGCCCTAATCATCATAACATTAATGTTAAATGTTTCGTCCTGTTCTTCAATGGCAAAAATGTCAATATTGCTTTCACTGGTAAGATTAGTAATAATTTCTTTATCAATATTTTCAACTGTTTGAAGCATGTTTCTAATCTTAAGTGCCTCTTCAAACTTAAGTTCGCTAGAATACGCATCCATTTTTTTCTTAAGTTGTTTTCGTATGTCGCCCGTCTTGCCATTCAAAAACTCAATAACAGACCTAAGCATTTCTTTATATTTTTCCTCATTTGCTTCAGAAATACAAGGAGCAAGACAGTTTCCAATTTCGCCATGCACGCAAGGCCTAGAATATAAGGGTTTTCCCGCAAAATTTGTGTTGCACCACCTAATTGGATATGCCGATTTAATCAGTGTAACCAGTTCAGATACCCTCATTCCGGTCACATAAGGACCAAATAAAAGAGTGTTCGGTTCATTTTTAGGTCGCCTAACAATTTGAATGCGAGGATATTTTTCCTTCATATCAATTTTAATGTAAGGAAATGACTTGTCGTCTTTAAGCAAAATATTATATTTAGGCTTGTGTTTTTTTATAAGATTGCATTCCAAAGAAAAAGCATCAAGCTCAGAATTTGTAATAATATATTCAAAGTGGTCAATATTAGAAACCAGTGCATAGGTCTTAGAAGTTTTTTCGCTCACATCAAAATAGCTTTTCATGCGACGACGCAAAACTTTTGCCTTGCCAACATAAATAACTTCGTCAGCGGCATCTTTCATAATATAAACACCCGAAGTTTCCGGCACTTCAGTTTTAACTCTGTTTAAAAGTTCTTCCCTTGTCATACAAAGATTATATCACAAAACAAAAATATTAAAAATATATTTAAAGTTTTTTTATAAAAAAGACCATGGCAAATTTCCATAGTCTTTAAATTTGGTTCTTTTATTATTTTGCTTAGTCTTTCTGAAGCATATTCAAAATTTCCTGAGCATTATTTTCAGAAACAATTGGGTCAACAATTCCCTTGCAGGCATAAAAGTCATAAACTCTGTCAGACGAAAATATTGGTTTAATCAAATCATTTGTTGCGGCAACATATCTTTTTATTGCCTTTGCAGTAACGAGCATATTTTCCTTAACAAAGTTGTCATATGCAAGTTTGCCTTTTCCAATAAGCTTGTTGCAATGTAAAAATGTATAAGCAAAAATGTTATTTTTAAAAAGCATAATCATGTCCCTAACAACCATAATTTTGTTAAACCTTTGCGAGTCTGCAGTTTTCACAATTTTCTCACTCAAAAATGCAGGATCAATAATTGTTAACCTTTCATTATCAAACATAACATTAGATGCCTGTGTATCCAAAAGTGCAAATTGACCATCATTCAAAATGTCATAATCAGACAAAATAAAACGAGTCAGCTCATCATCAGAAACATTGTTTAGTGCCTTATTAGTCTCATAAAAATTATTAATAAAATATTCAACCACAAGGTTATAAAGCTCACCCTTTTGTTCATTTAAAGCAGTTTTAAACTCTTGCCTTGTGCAAATATCTTCAACTTTATAAAAAAGCTGTGACAAACATTTTTCTTCAAATAAAGTTTTGCCCTTAACTCTTTCTTGCAAAACATATAGTCCCAAATTTTCGCCTTTATTTATTGTTATATGAGAATAATATTTGTTCACACTAAGCCCAGATTCATAAAATCTCTGCATTTCAGAAAAATATTTATCAAATGCTGAAACACCAAATCTATCAACTGGATTAAATCTAAAATAAATAGAAGAGTTATATTTCTTAACAACAAAATTGTCGTCCAAAAAATAAACAGTTCCCTCATCACCTGAAGCCTTTTTTAAATGCGGATATTTTCTAAGATTAAAAATAATGTCCAAAAGCAACTCATCAAAATCTTGCTGAGTTAAATTGTTGAGGCAAGCTTTTTGCACACTTTCACCGCCCAAAAACATACCATTCAAAATTTTTTCTTTCAGTTTTTGTTCCATAAGTTAATTTTACTACAACTTTTATCATTTGTAAATAGCGAATTTTCTGTAGCCAAAAATCTTCAAAAACGCTGAAAAACACAAGTGTTATGCAACACATAACACCAAAATTTTAGCCTAAAATTAAAAAAATAAAAGCATCAGTGCCGACATATCAAAAAGATAAAAAAATTCTCAGACATAATTGCAGCCACTTTTGCAACCATTGTCCAAGAATTGTTTTTAATAAATAAACCTAATTTTGAGCAGCTAGCAGTGCTTGCTGAGCTGCAATTTCTAAAGCTCTAACCATATCACCAATGTCACCATTCATAAAGTTTTCCAAAGAATAAACTGTCATATTAATTCTGTGGTCAGTTACACGACTTTGAGGATAGTTATATGTTCTAATTTTCTCGCATCTGTCACCATTTCCAACTTGGCTTTTTCTTCTTTCAGCATAGGCAGAATCTTCTTGTGATTGATAATAGTCATAAAGTTTAGATTTTAACCAGTTCATTGCCTTTTCTTTGTTTTTGCCTTGGCTGCGTTCATCCTGACACTGAACAATAATACCCGTTGGAAGGTGTGTTATACGGATTGCAGATTCTGTTTTATTAACATGCTGTCCGCCTGCTCCACCAGCTCTGTAATAATCTATTTGCAAGTCTTTTTCGTTAATTTCAATCTGAACATTTTTTGCTTCTGGCAAAACTGCAACAGTAGCAGTTGAGGTATGAATCCTTCCAGAGCTTTCAGTTGTAGGGATTCTTTGAACTCTGTGCACACCACTTTCATATTTAAACTTAGCGTAGGCGCCTTTGCCTGAAACCATAAAGTTAACCTGTTTAATAACGCCATTTTCACCAGCATCTTCATCCAAAATTTCAACGCTAAAGCGGTTTCTGTCGGCATACATATTATACATTCTAAAAAGGTCTGCAGCAAAAAGCCCAGCTTCATCACCACCAACACCTGCCCTAATTTCAACAATAACGTTGCCCTCATCGTTTTCATCTTTAGGCAAAAGCAAAATCTTAAGTTCTTCTTCAATGGTCTTAAGCCTTTCTTTGTCTGAATAAAACTCTTCTTGAAGCATCTGAGACATTTCAGGGTCGCTTTCAGACTTAAGCATTTCTTCTGCATCTTTCATATCAGTTTCAACCCTAATATACTCATCATATTTTTCAACAATCGGAGCAAGTGCCGACTGCTCTTTAGACTTTTTTTGCCAAACATTCATATCAGAAAGCACATTTGGGTCAATAAGTTCCGCAGTAAGCTGCTCATATTTTTCTTTAACTTGTTTTAATCTATCTATCATAAACCTCTCCTAAGCCTTGCAATAACAACTCTGTCATTTCCGCCATAGTCTTTAATTGTTTTTATGTTAAAAAATTCCGCTCCAAGCAGTTCAACAATAAAGTTTGCTTGGTCATAGCCAATTTCAAAAATAATAATTCCGTTCTCGTTTAAATGTTTTGGAGCCTCTTTAATAATTTCCCTATAAAACTTCAAGCCATCTGCCCCACCATCTAACGCCAAAAGCGGCTCAAAATTCTTAACTTCTGGGCGAAGCCCTTCAATAACCTTGCTTTCAATATATGGTGGATTGCTAATAATAATGTCATACTTTCTATTTTTTAAGTTTTTAAAAACATCACTTTCAACAAACTCAATTTCACAGCCAAAGTTGTCAGCATTTTTTCTCGCAATTTCAAGTGCCTCAAAACTAACATCAGATGCAGTCATCCTCGCCCCAGTCTCAAGCTGAAGCGTTATTGCAATGGCTCCACTGCCAGTTCCAATATCCAAAACGCTAACATCAATAACATTTTCTTTTTGCTTCAAAATTAAGTCTTTTGCGTTTTCAATCAAAACTTCAGTATCCATTCTAGGAATAAGCACATCTCTAGAAACATAAAAGCTCCTGCCAAAAAATTCTGATTTTCCAAAAATATATCCAAGTGGCTTAAGCTTCAACCTTTCAGAAATTGCAGTCTCAATTTCTTTGTACTCACTTTCCAAAAAATTGCCACAAAGCGGAAGCTGACTTCTTTTTTTGCCCAAAATTTCACACATAATCCAGTCCAGCTCTGCAAGTTCAATGCCCAAATCATCAAAAACTTTGTCATAAAAGCCATGAATCTCATAATAGTTTTTAAGCATATTGCACCAACTCCAAAAAAAATGTGCAAAGACTTCTTCTTTTGCACATTAAAAATGCAGACGAAAAATGTCTGCACCATAAATTACAGCTATTTGTTGATTCCGTATCTCTTGTTGAATCTTTCAACTCTTCCACCGGCGTCAACAATTTTTTGAGTTCCTGTGAAGAATGGGTGGCATTTGCTGCAAATGTCAACCTTCAAAACATCGCCCTCTTTTGTTGAACCAGTTTCAAAAGTGTTTCCGCAAGCACAAACAACTTTAATTTTGTGATAGTTTGGATGAATAGTTTCTTTCATTTGAGTATCTCCTTTAATACATAAGCATTAAAATTATATAATAAAACAAACCAAGTGTCAAGTATTTTTAGTTTTTTTCTTAAACAGATGAATAAAATCACTTACAAACCAAAATACTAATTATAAAAGGAGATAAAAATATGATGATTATCCATGAATTTCCAGAAGGCGATGGACTTTTAGAAACCCTAGAAACCTTTTCGCAAGATGCATACATTTTCTGTGCACCAGAAACCATTGACTAATTTCTAGCTAAACAAACGACTAATTTCTAGCCAAACAAAAACAGGCAGTTTTGCCTGTTTTTATTTTAAAATTTTGCGTAACTCCCCACTCTCTTCTTCAGAAATCGTTCTCGCACCATCAGCTAACACCAGCCTTGTTTTTTAAGTCTGCATATTTTTTTGCATTAGTCTTCAAAGCCAAGCATATAATCTGCAGTCACGCCAAAATAATTTACACAAGCGGTCAACACATCTAAATTTGGAATTTGCTTTTTAGCTTCCCATCTTGCAACTGCAGCTTGAGTATAGCCAATTTCCTTCGCAAGGTCTTTTTGTGATAGTCCCTTTTCAACTCTCAATTCCTTTAATATCTCATTAAATTTGTTTTCTTTTTTCATTTCCATAGAGTATGTCCCCCTACAGAAATAATATTCCAAACGGAATTAAAATACTTGACATATACCAATCGGTATTTTATAATAATTTTATTAAAATTTAGGAGAAAACTATGAGAAGAGAGTTAGAACAAGAAATTTATTTTGATTTTGTAGAAGAAGGCTTTTATGAGGTTTTAGGTTTAAGGTCCGAAGCACTTACGCTTGAATTAAATCTCAAAAATGAGCTCAACACAAAACAATATATGCTCTTTCATAAAATGATGTATGCTATTATAAAAGCTCATTACACAGAGTGTTTGTGCCTTATTGATTTTGTATTAAAAAAGTATGAAAAAAAATATGCTGAAAATAAAATTGAATTTAAAAAAACGGTGTTATGCAACGCATAACACCTTTATTTTTCAGCATTTATAAGCTTATAAGCAAATTCAATATTGCTTTTTTATGCAAAATTTATTATGCCTTAACAAGC
The DNA here is from genome assembly GCA_948434855.1 of uncultured Clostridia bacterium. Classification (GTDB taxonomy): domain Bacteria; phylum Bacillota; class Clostridia; order Christensenellales; family UBA1242; genus RGIG1681. The sequence goes on from CAOJFR010000009.1 coordinate 24,529, forward strand.
TTCAATTTAACATTTTCACCATTAAGCTCATAGGTCTCACCATCATTTTCGCCAACAGTCAAAGAATTTGCAAGTGTTCCGCCAATAATTTCAGACTCATATTTTTTCAAGACTGCATTTGTTGTCTCTGAAGCATTAACAAAAATGTTAATATGGTCAGTAACTTCCAAGCCAATATCTTTTCTTGTTTGCTGAACACGTGAAATAAATTCCCTAACAAGCCCAAGTTCCAACAACTCCTCAGAAAGTTCTGTGTCAAGCACAACAGTAACTTTTCCGTCGCTCTCTGAAACAAAGCCCTCTTTGCTGATTGGTGAAATTAACAAGTCGTCCTTACAAAGTTCAATTTCTGTGCCGTCTGCATCAAACACAACAGTTCCGCCAGCATTAACTTTGTCAACCACCAAAGAAGCATCACAAGTTCCAAGATAATTTCTAATTGCACCAAGCTTTGCACCATATTTTGGTCCCAAAACCTTAAGTTGTGGCTTAAGTTCATAGCTCAAATATTCTTTTGCATCATGCTTAAATTCACACTCCATAACATTAAGCTCATCCTTAACAAGGTCTTTAAGTTCTTCCGAAAGATTAAGTTTTTCTGCAGTGCAAACAATTAATTTTGAAAGAGGTTGCCTGTTTTTAATGTTGCTGGCATTTCTGCAGCTTCTTCCAAGCACAACAATTTCCAAAACAGTTTCCATGCCAAGGTTAAGCTCTTCATCAATCAAACTTTCATCTGCCACTGGATAATCTGTCAAATGAATAGAAACCGGAGCATCTGGCTCTGTGCTGCGCACAATATTTTGATAAATTTGTTCTGAAATTAATGGCACAAATGGTGAAGCTAATTTGCAAAGGTTTACAAGCACATAGCGAAGCGTTGTAAAGGCTGCTGTTTTGTCTGCGGTTTCACCACTAACCCAAAATCTTTCACGGCTTCTTCTAACATACCAGTTAGACAAGCTGTCAGTAAATTCAGAAATAAGTCTTGCCGGCTCAGTAACTTCATAATTAGAAAGATAAGAATCAACACTTTTAGCAAGTTTATTAAACTCAGAAATTATCCATTTGTCCATAAGGCTTAGTTCTGCATCATAAATTGTGCTATTTGTTCCACTAAACTTATCAATTTCCGCATAAAGAATATAAAAGGCATAAGTGTTCCAAAGCGTGCCCATAAACTTACGTTCAAAGTCTTCTAGTGTTTCCATATTAAAGTTTGTAGAAATCCAAGGAGCGTTAGAAATATAAAAATACCATCTTGCAGCATCACTGCCCGCCTTGTCAAACACCTCCCAAGGCGTAACAACATTGCCAATGCTCTTGCTCATCTTTTTTCCAAACTTGTCATTAACAAGCCCAAGTGGCAAACAGCGTTTATAAGGAGCCTTTCCAAAAAGCAAGGTGTTCACTGCAAGCAGTGAATAAAACCAACCACGGGTTTGATCCATTCCCTCACTAATAAACTCTGCTGGAAAATTCTTTTCAAACAGTTCTTTGTTTTCAAATGGATAATGAAGCTGAGCAAAAGGCATACTTCCGCTATCATACCAACAATCAAGCACTTCTGCGGTGCGTTTCATAGTTTTTCCACATTCAGGGCAAGCAAAGCTAATGCTGTCCACAAAAGGCTTATGAAGGTCAACTTCAACATTTTTTTCAAGCCCGCCAAGGGTTTTAAGTTCTTCAATTGAACCAACCACATGAATATGACCATCTTCGCAAACCCAGAAAGGAAGCGGTGTGCCCCAATATCTGTTTCTTGCAATATCCCAATCAATCAAGTTTTTAAGGAAGCCTCCCATTCTGCCTTCACCAATGGTTGCAGGACGCCAGTCAACCTTGCTATTATTTTCCAAAAGCTTATCTTTAAGTGCAGTAGTCTTAACAAACCAGCTGCTTCTTGCATAATAAATAAGTGGGGTTTTGCATCTCCAACAAAATGGATATGAGTGAGTGTGAGGCATTTCCTTTAAAAGTTTACCTGAAGCTTTAAGCTCATCAATAATAAGAGCGTCTGCTTTTTTAACAAATATCCCAGAAAACTTGCCAGTTTCTTTGCTCATGTTACCACTTTCATCAACCAGCTGAACAAATGGCAAGTTATATGCTCTGCCAACTTTGTTATCGTCTTCACCAAAAGCTGGCGCAATGTGAACAATGCCTGTTCCATCACTCAGTGTAACATAGTCCGCATTGGTAATAAACCAAGCTTTACCATCATATTTTTCTTTCACAAAATCAAATAGTGGCTCATATCTTCTGTGCTCAAAGTCTTTGCCCTTTTTTGTTTCGCAAATCTCATAGGTTCCCTCTTCAAAAAGTGTAGAAATTAAGGCATTTGCCAAAACATAATATTCATCGCCAACTTTAATTTTAGAATAATCTTCCTTAGCGTTCATGCAAAGTGCAACGTTAGAAGGAAGTGTCCAAGGGGTTGTTGTCCAAGCAAGATAATAAGTGTTGTCTTCATCCAAAGCCTTAAACTTTGCAAAAACTGTTCTGTCCTTAACATCTTGATATCCTTGAGCAACTTCATGGCTAGAGAGTGATGTTGCACATCTTGGGCAATATGGCACAATTCTGTGACCTTTATAAACTAGACCTTTTTTATGCATTTCTGCAAGCGACCACCAAACAGATTCAATATAGTCATTTGAATATGTCACATAAGCATCGCTCGTGTCCACACTATATCCCATGCGATCCGAAAAGCTCTCCCACATATCCTTATATTTCCAAACGCTTTCACGGCAAAGCTTAATAAATGGTTCCACACCATATTTTTCAATATCGCTCTTTCCTGACGAGCCAATAAGTTTTTCAACTTCAAGCTCCACAGGAAGCCCATGTGTGTCCCAGCCTGCTTTTCTTAAAATATTTTTGCCTTTCATTGTGTTATATCTCAAAAACACATCTTTAATTGTTCTGGTCAAAACGTGTCCAATGTGTGGCTTGCCATTTGCAGTTGGTGGGCCTTCATAAAAAGTGTATGGCTCACCATCCTTGTTTTTTTCAATCATTTTTTTAATGACATCGTTGTCCTTCCAAAATTTTTCAACCTCTGGCTCACGCTCTGCAAAATTTAGTTTTGTGTCCACTTTTTTATACATAGTGATTCCTCCATAAAATCAAATTTTGAAGTCTTTTATTTTTTGCAAATAAAAAACTCCCCTTTGCAAAATATAAGAACTAATTTCTATATAGGCATAGGAAGTTATAGTTACCACTTATATTTAGCATGCTCTAACAAGCACCACTTTTTTAACGGTCAGTCCCCGAAAGCAATTAATAAGGCACCTAAGCTAAAAACTTTAGCTTTAAATTAATTTTGCGTGCTATGCTTGGTTTAAAAATTTTTTAATGCGGCATAGAGAGCCTACATAACCATTTAAAAACTTTTAACAAACACAGCTAAAATGCATAATTTAAAAACAAAGCTGCCCTTTCACTGCTCCTGCTAAACTGGTGATACTCTTTGGTTTTACTTATTTGCTTTCACCACCCGCAAACTCTCTAAAAGCTATTATCCAAAAAGCGTGTCCAATCTCAAACGCATTTATATGTTATAAATTTATTATAAATTTGGTTTCAAAATTTGTCAAGATTTTAAAACACAATTTTTTTAAATCAAAAGTCTGAAACAAACTAATTTTGTCATAAAACATTTTTAATCTCAAAAAGCATAAGCACAAAATGTATTTTATTTTTGCTTTTGTTTGACATATTTTGCCCGCAATATTAAAATTAAACTATTACAAAAGAAGAAGTTATTAGAAACCTTTAAGGAGAAAATTTATGATAATAACCTTCAATAACGAGTTTGTTGAAAACGCACGCAAAAATATGGGGCTTTCCTATTGCAAATTTTGCAAACAAATTGGTATCAGTCAAACCACCTATAAAAAATTTTTAGCAGGAAATCAAAACCTTAGCATAAACACAATTTTCAAAATAGCCATTGGCATAAATGCCAAGCTAAAAGATATTGTAAAAACAAAATAACACGGATGCTATGCGACGCATAACACCCGTGTTTTTCTATGTTTAAAGGCAGTTTGTAAAGACTATTATTTTATCTAAACATATCTGCAAGCTTTTCTATTGTTCCAGCTCCAAGAATAAAAACAACATCATTTGCCTTAACAGTTGCTTTAATTTTATTATAAATGTTTTTATATCCAGAAATATAATTAACATTCAAAACCACATCTTTAGTTTTTTCAGCAAGATAATCTGCTTCAAAGCCCTCTTTTAAATCTTCTCGTGCAGAATAGGCTGGCGCAAAAATAACATGGTCAGCACCCCTAAAAGATTCCACAAAATCATTTAACAAAAACTTTGTGCGAGAATATGTGTGTGGCTCATATACAACAATCACCCTGCCGTTTTTAGCAGCTGCAAGGTCTTTTGCAAGCTCTATCATTTTTTTAATTTGGTTTGGATGATGTGCATAGTCATGATAAACCTCTGCAAGATTAATTTCACCTATCCTTTCAGTTCTTCTGGCAGAGCCTGAAAAACTTTCACAAGCAAGTTTAATATCACAAAAATCAATACCGCACACAAGCGAAACCAAAATTGCTGCAAGTGCATTAAAAATATTGTGTTTGCCCATAATGCCAAGTTCTATTCTTCCAAGCTTATGACCACATAGATATGCATCAAAAGCAAAATAGCCAGTCTTATATTCTTTAATATTTTTTGCATAAATATCACTTGCCTTAGAAAGCCCAAAAGATGAAGAATTTTTTTGTTTTAAAAGCTCATGAGAATTTTTATCATCATGGCAAACCACCGAAATTCCACCATCTTTAACAAGCCCAACAAACTTCTTAAAAGAGTTTTGCACGCCATCAAGCGAACCAAAATAATCTAGGTGGTCACCATCAACATTAAGTGCAATAGCAATGTCTGGCTTTAAATATAAAAAGTTGTCCATATATTCGCAGGCTTCAGTAATAAAATATTTTTTGTTTCCAATTAAATAGTTAGAGTTAATAAGCTTAAGCTCGCCACCTGCATGAATGGTCGGCTTTTTATTTGCCTGAATAAAAATTTCAGCAAGAAGTGCAGTAGTGGTGGTTTTGCCATGGCTTCCACTAACTGCAATCACAGTTTTATATCGCTCAGAAATTGCTCCCAAAAGCTCTGCTCGCTTAACCAGTTTATAACCACGTTTTTTCGCTTCTACCATTTCCACATTATCTTCATGAATTGCTGAGGTATAAACCACAACATCAATGTCCTTAAGATTTTCTGCACTGTGCCCAGAAAAAACGGTTATTCCCTTTGCCTTAAGTTTAATTGTTTCAGCATTCTCTGCAATATCAGAGCCCTGAACAAAAACACCCTCTTTTGCCAGCATCTGAGCAAGCCCACTCATGCTAATTCCACCAATCCCAATAAAATGAAATCTTTTGTTTTTAAGTTTTTTCAAATCTAAATTATCCATAATTCATTTTATGAAAAATAAATTTTTATGTTTAAAAAAAAGATAGACTTTTAAATCTATCTCTAAAAAAAATTTCTTATAGCCATAATTTTCATACTATGTGACGCATAACACCCGAGTTTTTCAGCATTTTGGGCTATAAATCAAATATTTTCACAAATAAAACTAATAACATTCTCAGCACATCTTATGCCATCTGCAGCAGAAGAAGTAATTCCTCCGGCATAGCCTGCACCCTCGCCAGTCACAAACACAAGGTCATCTGCCATAAATGTTTCAGAACGAACAACCTGCACCGGAGCGCTAGATCTGCTCTCAATTCCAATAAGCAAATTGTCATCTGCTGCAAAATTATTTAACTTATTGTTTAAAATTGGAAGTGCCTCAATAAGTGATTCATAAACAAAATCTGGTAGACATTTTTTTAAGTTTGTTAGCTTAACACCAGAAGAATATGTTGGCTTCACCACACCAAAGTCTTCACTCGGGTTTTCTGTTTTACTCAAAAAATCTTTAACCTTTTCTGCTGGTGCTCTATAATCAGACCCACCAAGAATAAAGGCAAGCTTTTCATATTTTCTTTGAAATTCAACACCAGAGAGCGGGTCTAAGCTCTCAAAGTCTGAAGGAACAACATTAACCAAAACCGCTGAGTTTGCATTTTTGCCATCACGCTTATAGTTGCTCATGCCATTAGTAACAATAGTTTCTGGTTCAGATGCTGAGGCAACAACCTCCCCACCGGGGCACATACAAAAAGTAAAAACCGATCTTCCACTAGTCAGGTGCGTAACAAGCTTATAGTTTGCCGGCGGAAAACCTTCTTTGTCTTGTCCATATTGCGAAGCATTAATTTCAGATTGCAAACCCTCAATGCGAACACCCATTGCAAAGGGCTTTGGCACCAAGTTTAAGCCCTTATTGTTAAGCAACCTATAAACATCTTCAGCACTGTGCCCCACAGCCAAAACAAGTGCACTTGAAACAACAGTTTCGCATTTGTTTGTGATAACATTTTTAAGCTTAACGCCTATAGTTTTATCATTAATCTTTTCATAGTCCAAAAACTTTGTGTTAAACCAAACCTCACCACCAAGTCCAATAATTTTTTTGCGAACATTGGTCACAATCTCTTTAAGTTTATCGCTTCCAATATGTGGTGTGCCACTATAAAAAATTTCTGGTGGTGCCCCACACAAAATAAATTCATTTATCACTTTTTTAGTATAATCATTATTAACATTAGAGGTGAGTTTTCCATCAGAAAAAGTCCCTGCACCGCCTTCACCAAACTGAACATTTGAAAAGCAGTTTAACTTTTTTGTTTTCCAAAACAAATCAATATCTTGTTGCCTTTCGTTTACACATTTTCCCTGCTCAACAATAATGGGTTTTAGTCCAGAAATTGCCAAGGCAAGCCCCGCAAACATTCCGCTAGGTCCAAATCCAACAACAACTGGTCTGTTCCCAGAAAAGTTAATTTTTGAATAGTTTAATCCACTATGGTCAACAACAATTTCAGCAAACTTAAAAAACTTTTTTTCAGCAAACTTTGCTGGAACAACTGCAATATTTAAACTCATTAAAACATTTGGCTTTTTTCTCGCATCCAAACTTTCCCTAACAATTTCAAAGCTCGCAATATCTGACCTTTCAAGATTAAACTTTTTTCGTATTGCAAAAAAAATGTCTTCTTCGTCATAGCCCACTCTCACCTTAACTTCCGATAAAAGCTTCATCATAACCCCTAAATTTCAACAACCTCAACAAGATTGTCTTTAACTTTTTCAAATTTAACCAGCCTATCTGCCTTGTCAATCACCCTGTCATCATGAGAAACCACAATAACAATAGCATTTTGTTTTAGGCTCTGAATTTCTTCCAAAATATAATTTGCGTTTTTGCTGTCTAGGTCATTGGTTGGCTCGTCAAAAATATATACATCTGCATCTTTCAAAAGTGCCCTAGAAATTCCAATACGCTTTTTTTCACCGCCAGAAAGCTGATTTTCAAAATTCTGGTCAACACTTTCATCATATTTTCTAGCCATAATTTTTTCCATAGAAAGTTTCTTAATAAGCGGCTTGCAATCTTTTTCAGACACACCATCAGGATACAAAACATTCAGCTCGGCATCTCTGTTAAAAATGTAGGCATCCTGCATAGACACGCTCATTTTGTCTGTAAGCACATAGGCTGACGAAATTTTGTCTTTTTCATTCAAAATAATCTTTCCACTATTTTTTTCGCAAAGCCCACAAAGAAGCCTAATAAGTGTTGTTTTTCCACAACCACTCTCACCCGTAACAACAACCATTTCACCGCTGTTAAACTTCAAATTAATTCCATCAATTTTAAAAGTAGTTCCATTTTTAGCTCCAACATTTTCAAGAGTTATGCTTTCAATTTTTTCTGGATAGGTTTCAGAAACTGGAAGCAAGTCCTCTTCTTTTGGCTTAAGTTCACTGAATCTGCCAAAAGAAACTGAAGCCTGAATAATTTTGGTTGAATAATATCCAATAGACTGAATTGGGTCAAAAATTCTTGTAACATAGTTTGTGATAACAACAATGCTGCCAACAAGCATAGTGCCGGCATAAATTCGTTCAGCACAAAGAAAAATTGTAAGGAACATACAAATCACTTCAACAAATCGCACACAAGTCCAATATGCAAGTCTAAGATTAATTTGCTTTTTTTGTTCAGCATAAAATGCCCTAACCCTTTCTTTGTAAAGCTTGCTTTCATATTCCATTGTTTTATATAAATTAATAACTGCAAGATTAGAAATACTGTTGCTGGTCATGCTTGAGATTGATGACTTTGCCTTTTCTGTTCTAAAGCTAATTTTCTTTTCCATCATTGTTCTAATAAGCACACAAAGCCCAACAAGCAAAACCCCCGCGCCAATAATAAGCATTGTCCAAAGGTCTAGCGAAATAATATAAACAAACGCAATCACAGCCGAAAGCACATTAGGAATAATCTCTTCAAACAAATCACAAATAATGTCCGTCATGGTGTCTGGAGTTTGATTCATTCTATAAATTGCATCGCCCTGAGTCATTTTAATATCCATATTTTTTCTAGGAGTAACCAGCCATTTATAAGATTCATTTCTAAGGTTCGCCATTGCCTTTTTAATAAGTTTTTCAATGTTAAGGTCATATTGAGCTTTAATGTTTCGCATAATAAAAGTAATAATTGCACCAATAACAATTATCCACACATAGCTAATGTCTGAAGCAAGGTGAATGCCAAAAATATAAACTTCATCACCAGATAGCTTTGAAATTATTATACTAATTATTTGAGTAGGCACAAGCACGGCAACTGATGCAACAATGCCCAGCAAAATTAAAAAAATAAACGCCCATCTTTCGCCTTTGCTAGAAACGTTCCAGAGTGAACGGAACATTCCATACTTCTTTTCTTTTTTATTGTTTTTCATAATTTCCTCAAACTATTATATTTTTATTATAGCATAATAATGAAATCAAACAAGTATTTTTTTTAATAAGCTACAAATTTTTAATTATAAAATTTATGAAAACCATTTTAAAAAACTTGCAACAAAAAAAGATATGCCCAAAAAAGCATATATTATTTTTATGTTAGGAGAAGAAACCTATTCTTCAGTTTCTGGTGCCTGATCCTTAGCTTCATCAAAAGCCTTTAAAACGATATCTTTAATCATTTCTCTGGTTTCTGTGTTAAGTGGATGAACGATGTCTTTAAACTCTCCATCTGGTGTTTTTCTGCTTGGCATTGCAATGAAGTAACCTTCTGTTCCCTCAATAACCTTAATGTCATGAACAACAAAACAATCATCAATAGTGATAGATGCACTTGCCTTAATTTTGCTCTTGTCGGTTTTTACAATGCGAACTCTTACGTCTGAAATTTTCATATTTCTGCTCCTTAAATTTATGTTTTGATTTTGTCTATCTTAAGACAATTTTATTTTATATCATTCTCGTAAAAATAGCAAATATTTTTATGCTATTCTTAATTTTTGGACAATTCTTCCTATTTTATTCTTTTACTGGGTCACTTTTATCATTATAAAGTGAAAATAAATTTTTCATTTCTTCCAAAAGAGCCTTTCTATCTGCCTCATTTTCAGCAAGAAGATAGTTGCCTGCCATCTGAAAACCCAAATAGCTTCCACAATCAAAATATTTTCCATCAAAAATGCAAGTTGAAACTCTGCCCTTTTTTGCAACCTCAGACACAACATCAGTAATGCAAAACTCACCATTTGGTCTTGGGCGTGAATTTAAAATTTCATCAAACACATCTGCAGTAAAAACATATCTTGCAAAGCCCATAATGTTGCTTGGCTCGGTTCCAACAGCTGGTTTTTCAATAATGTCGTCCATCTTAAATCCCTGACCGCTCTGAAGTGCTTTTCCAATCACCATTGAAGAATATTTATAAATTTGGCTTCTGTCAACTTCTTTGCCATAAATAACATAGTCACCAGTTTGCGAATAAATGTTTGCAACTTCACTTGAAGCTGACCTGCCATCCATATAATAGCAAAAATCATCACCGTTCAAAACCATAAATGGCTCACCATTAGCCCACTCTTTTGCTGCAAGAATAGCAACTGAAGAGCCCCTTGCTTCAGAATCATTGCCAAGCTGCAATTTAAAAAGCTCAGAACCAATTTCTTGGTTAACATAACTCACAGAATCAAAATGTGACATAATGTCATTATACTCTTTAAGATTTCCAAGCTTTCCATCACTCTCAACCTTTCTTAGATATTCCTCTGGCGGATTTAAAAATGATGTAATGCTTTCTTCCTTAAGTTTGTTGCCAACAATAAGCACATCTTTAATGCCCGCCTTAATAAGGTCATTAAAAAGATAAAGCATAACAGGCTTGCCCATTATTGGAAAAAGTTCTTTTGCAACAACAAGAGTTCCCGGCAAAAATCTTGTTCCAAGCCCACCAGCAAGCACAACGGCCTTTGTAAGTTTTCTTTTTTGTTCAATTTTTTCAATATTTTTATGTTCTAAATTATTCATTTTCATCTCCTGTAATTATTTACCTTTTCATTATATCATATTCATTTTCAGATTCAAAATTCAGTTAGGCAATTTAATATAACAGTTATTTCTATTGATTATTAGTTTAAAGTATATTATATTTCACAAGTTTCTTTTCATAAAAGCCAATCAAAACATTAATTACAAAAATAAATGACATTGCAACAACACTTAGCACCTTAGCTGAAAGAATTAATCCCTCGGTTCCAAAATATGTATAGCTCATCCAGCCAAATAGAGCAACCAATCCATACATAACAATTCTTGCACATAAAAGCAAAGTTTCAATCATGGCTTGATATTCATCAATAGAGTCATACATATTAAGCTTTTTTAAAATAACATTTCTGCAAACATCAAATGAATATTTATGCGTAAACTGAAATCCGCCATAAACAATGGTATATATAATTATGAAAGTTTTATTAATATCAAAAACAATCATAATTGCAACAATTAACTGAAACAAGCCAAAAAGTGTATAAGTAAAAAGATTTTTTCCAGGTCTTGTGAACTTGCCAAGGAAAACCAAAACCAAAATTGAAGCCACAGCCGCCACAGCCGAAATATAGCCAAGACTGGCATTAGAATTATATACAAGCATAATCAAAATTGTGTTTAGTGGAGCCACAGCATCACAAAGTCCATAGCAAAATGAAAGCCCAAACATTTGAGTTATCACGCTCTTTTTTTCCCCAAGATTTTTTACATCCACAAAAAACTCTTTAAGATTAAACTCTGAGCCCTCTGGTCTGTTAGATTTTATTAAAAATGAAGCAACAAATTGAATCAGTACAACAACTGCAACAACAATAGCACTTGTTAAAAACGAGTCTGCATCAATAATGGTTCCAAGCACAATTGGAGCAACAACTGTAATTACTCTTGCAAAAATCTGCTGTAAGCTAGCATAAAGTTTCATAGAACTTTTGCGAACAAGCTCGTTCTTCATAATGTTAAAGCTGCACCAATAGCAAGCCTCAGAAAAGCCATAGAGTGCACCAGCAAGCATAACTAGATTTGCAAGGTCCTGACCAACAAAAATTATCAAAACAATAAATGCCGCTTTAACAATTAAGGCTATTCTATAAAAAATTACCCTATTTGTCTTAACAATAAACTTGGAAATTATGAGATAAAATATTGCCATAGACAAATAAACAAACACATAAAACAGGCCAACATTTAACATATAGTTTGTTGACACAGAATAAATATATGAAATTAAGAATGTCGTAACAAATATTGAAATTAATTCGTTTAAGCTGTGCGTAAAAAGTTGCGAAACATTTGTTCTTGACAAGACCTTCTTTTTTTGCTGAACAACAATTTCCTCATCAACAACTTCAGCGACAAACTGCTCGCTTTTATTTGATTTTTTTTGAAATTCATTTTCTTTTGTAGTTAAATTTTTGTCTTTTTCTTTAGAACTCTTCATAGTTTTCTCCACCAAAATTATATCATACTAATTTTTAATTGCAAAATAAAAAAATACTACATTTTTCTTGCTAAAATTTTATTTTGCATCTATAATAATATTAGAAAAAAGTTGAAAAACACTAAATGGAGGAAATTATGGGCTTTTTCAAAACCAATATGTTGAAATCACTTGAATGGGTTGATAATTCAACAGATACAATCGTTTATAAATATCCAATGGATGGCAGACAAATTCAATATGGATCAAAACTTACTGTTCGTGAATCACAAGTTGCAGTATTTTTAAATAAAGGCAAAATCGCTGATGTGTTTGGACCAGGAATGTATACTCTTCAAACAAGCAACCTCCCAATCTTCACTCAGTTAATGAGCTGGCCATATGGCTTCAAGTCACCATTTTTTGCAGATGTATATTTTATTAACACAAAACAGTTCACAAATCAAAAATGGGGCACGAGCAACCCTATCACAATGAGAGATAAAGAGTTCGGAACCATAAGGCTTCGTGGCTATGGCAACTATGCCTTTAAAGTTAGTGATGCTGAAGTGTTTTTAAGAGAGCTTCTTGGAACAAATCCATCATTCACAACTGAAGATATTGCCTCTTTCTTAAAAAGCATTATTGTTTCTTCTATTTCAGATACTATTGCTGAAGCAAAAATTTCAGCGCTAGATATTGCAAGCAACCTTCTTGAGTTTTCAAAGGTAGCAAGTGAAACATTAACTGAAAGCTTTGCAAACCTAGGGCTTAAGCTCACAAAACTTGTTATTGAAAACATTTCCTTCCCTGAAGAGGTTGAAAAAGCCATAGACACAAGGTCTAGCATTGGTGTGCTTTCAGACAAAATGGACACATTTGTTAAATATCAATCAGCTCACGCAATTCGTGATGCAGCAAACAACTCTGGTGCTACTGGGCTTGGAAGCCAAATTGGCACAGGCGTTGCACTTGGCGAAATAATTAAAGAGTCTGTTAAATCAACAAGCAAAGGTTCTGCAAACGAGTCTGAAGATGTAAAATATTGCCCATCATGTGGTGCAGGCAATCCAAAGAGAGCTAAGTTTTGTGTTGAATGTGGCGGAAAACTTGCAGAAAAAGGCAAATGCCCAAAATGCGGTGCTGAAGTTACAGGAAAAGCTAAATTCTGTCCAGAATGTGGCGAAAAATTAAAATAAAAAATAAAACCCCACAGTTTTGGGGTTTTTGTTTTGCAAAAAAACAGACATCAAAACTTTGATATCTGTTTTTTATTTTATAATTATTCAGAAAAAATTACTGTTCCATCAAAGAAACCACTGTCTTTCATCAAAACAAGTGCCTCTGTTGTTGGCTCGCCGTAGAAAAATTCTGTTTGTCCCTTTTCTGTTGAAATAAAGCTTGTGCTCTGATATCCACCAACTTTCACATCATACATCCAAAACAATACTTCAACCGGAGTTCTGTGAGGAAGCATTACAATATTGTTATCCTCAAAATATTTAACAAGGTCTGGTTTTGCAGGATATCCAGGGTGTCCCTTAAAGAATAAATATACAGCACATTCACCAATGGTAAGGTTTTTGCCATCAACAACAACTTCTGTTGCGCCAGCTGAAATGCCATATTCCTTTCCTTTATAAACAACTTTTGTGTTATCTCCAACCTTTAGTGTTGGAGTATAAAAAGCTATGGTTTGATTAATATAGCTTTCATTTTGTGCCTTGGTATCTCTGTTTGTTCCAAGAATCAAAACAACCTCTTTGTCTCTGTTTGAAAGTTGTGAATTAAAATAGTTTGCGGCATCTTCTAAAGTGTGCAATGTGTCGCTTCCAACAAGGGCGTTTGCAAGCACAACTTTTTGATATTCTGATTTTGTTTGTGCATTTAGGCTGTTATACATTGCTTTAGGGTCTTTTCTAACAATATTCATTTTATAGCGAGAATCATTCATGCTTTCAGAATTGTTGTTAACCAAATAATCTGGACTTTGAACCCAATAGTTAACGTTGCTGTAGGTTGAAACAAAAAATGCGTAGCGGCAAAGCTCTGATGCAGTTTTGTCTGTAAATCTGCTTGGTCTATATGTTTTGTTAGACCTGTGGTCTTTATAGTCTTTTAAAATTGCTTCAAATTCAAATTTTTGTGATGCAAACTCATCATAGTTTTGGTTATCCCCTTCACCAATCTCACCAAACATGCTATATGTTCCTGTTCCGTCAGAAAGAAGTGTAACTTCCATTGCCTCAAATTCCACACCGGCAGCCACAAAAATATCTGGAATAAACCTAACTCTAAGGTCGTCACAATATAAATGGAATTTTGCTGCTGGATTCTTTTGAATAATTTCTCTAACTTTTTCTCTGATTTCAAAGAAATCAAATCCGCTCTCTGCATTTGTGTTTGACTGTGTGCTAAAATAATGAATAAAGTCTGCTGAATATTCTTTGCTGATTGTATTGCCACGAGAAAACCACATATATGTGTTTGGATTTTTGTTGTTATAAGCATTGATTGTGGCATATAGCGTTGGCATTGTGCCGAGTGTTAAATAAAAGTCATAAACCTCAGCTTGGGCATCTGCCATGTCTGACTGTGAATCTCTTAAAGACTTATTGCTAACTGCAAGCACAATTGTGCTAACAAGCAAAGTTATCACCATGACCGATAGTGCAACTATTGATGAAAACATTAACTTAATTTTATCTTTCATAATTTTCTCCTTTTGTAAATTATATGTACCTGCTGGGGGGGGGGGGGGGGGGGGGGGGGGGGGGGGGGGGGGGGGGGGGGGGGGGG
>CAOJFR010000010.1 GCA_948434855.1 uncultured Clostridia bacterium
TATCTGAATATGGGTGGTTCATGGCATCGTCTTTATATATGCCTTCTATTCTGTAGCCGTCTACTCCCTTTAAAATGCTTTTGAGTTCGCTGATTTTTGTACCATCTGCTATTGTTAGAGAGTAATCTGGAACACCATCTATACCACTACTTACTATTACGTTATATTTATTTCTCTCAGTGCTAGCACCTGCGTCATCTTTATTTCCGCCAGTTAGTGTGAGTGCTGTTGGCACTGCGATTGCTGCAACTGCAACTATTGTTGCCACTCCGATTACTATCTTCTTACTCTTTCCAGTTCCCCTTGTCTTATTTTCCATAAGTTTTCCCCCTTACTTATCTTTTGATTATTTTGCTTTTATTATGCTTTACGTTACCGCAACTATTGCCTACATTATACGCCCCCCCCCCCCGACAAATTTCAAGTGGTTTGACATTATTTTTTTCTCTTTTTAGCATTGTTTCATATTTTTACACTTTAATTATAACATTTTTGCACTTTCTTTTGGCTTATCCTGCGTTTTCGCCTGTGGTTTATTAATAAAAAACCACCCTTGAATTGGGTGGTTATGTTAATTTCTTAGCTTTTCTTTAATAAAATATTAAATCTTTTATTATGTTTTTATTTTAAGCTTAAGAATATTTTATTTAATTTTAAGTTTAATATTTCTCCAGTCATATTTTATGAATTTTTTTATTTTTCCATTTTCATAATAAACTTCATTATTTGCAATTTTTATATAGTCTTGCTTTTTATATTTTTTTATATCTTTCAAATAGTCTGGATAACATTCTAAGTCTAGAGTTCTAAAAATGTCATTAGGATTCTCCATTTCTGAGGAATAGCACATACGATATTTTGAAGCATGAACAAAAACATATTTATTTATCCATCCAAAACCTTTTAGTGCATCTTTTCCATAATCTTTTTTTATGTCTTTATATGGCTCAGCCTCAAGTGTCCACTCTGTGTCTGAACCTGCAAGCACACTTCCTGCACTATTGCCAATATATAAAATATTTTTTTCTTCAACAAGGTTTTTTAAACTTTCATATTGATTATATTTTTTTAGATAGTCAATAAGTTTTGTTGTGTTGCCACCTCGCACAAAAACAGCATCAATTTTTTGATTAAAATCAAAGTTTTGAACTAGGTCTTTAATTTCATAGCCAAAATCAGAAAGGCGTTCTTTTGCGCTGCTTTCATACATTTCAGAATCATCTTCACAAGCATAACCCACAAACAAGCATATCTGTCCATGAGAAGGCTTGTTAAATCTGTTTAAATATCTATAACCCACTCCAGAAAAATCTGAGCATAACAATAGTTTCATTTATCTTCCTCCCATTACTTTTTCTGAGCCATAGCCCCTGACTCTAAGCGAAAGTTCTATGGCATCAACTCGCTTAAAAATTTCCTGAATATATACCATAAAAATTATATGACTTTGCGTAAATATATTTTTAAATGAAAACCTAAATCCTCTTGCCTTTAATGCCCATGACAAATTTTTTGCCGAACGTCCAAGCACAGACATAAACGAAAATGCAATCACAATAATAAGTGCTATGGCATCGGTATCCACTCTAAATATTTTTAGTGGAAAAAATAATTGACTTATGCCATCAGAAATGAGCGCTGGTGAAAAAATTTTGCTAAACAATATTCCAAAATATGCAACAGTTAAAACTTTTAAACCAATTAAAAGGCTTATCATTATGTCTTTTTCAAAAGCATAGTTCAAACCAAGCACTATGCCAGAAAAAATTAAAACCCTTATAAAACTTTTTAATGTTTGAAGTGGTCTTTTGAAAAAAACCAAGCTTAGCACAAGATTGAACCCTGCAAAACCTGCAACCCAAAATATGTTTGGAGCAAAAAAACATATGCATGAGTACGCAATAAAAAATAATATTGCTATAATCATTTAATTTTCCTCCAAAGCGCATTTAAAATTTGATCATCACTTGTTAAACTATACTCTTTTATTTTACTTAAAATTTCAAGCTTTAATGGAACATGAATATTTAAAGCCTTAAAAACACTAAGGTCTTTTATAACTTCTTGCTTTGTGCTTAGCACCTTAACTTCTCCTGAATCAACTATCATAACCTTGTCTGCAAAAGTTATTTCATCTAATAAATTTGTAGCAAAAACTATTGTGATTCCATTTTCTTTTAACTCTGAAAATAAATTAAAAAATTCTAGCCTAGCTGCTGGGTCTAAATATACTGACACTTCGTCAAAAATTAACAGCTCTGGTTTTGTTGCAAGCATATTTGCTATAACAAGCCTTTGCTTTTGACCCGCTGAAAGTGATGCTGTATCATGCTTTTCATAGCCATTTAAGTGAACAAGTGAAAGTGCCTCCGCCGTGCGAGCAGCCCACTCTTGCTTTGGAATCTTTTGATTTTTAAGCGTAAATTTTATATCATCTTCAACCGTGCTAAAAATAATTTGATTGTCAGGATTTTGAAAAACCATACCAATACCTTTTCCGCAAACTGGTTTTTTTCCAAAAACAAGAACTTCTCCTTTTTTTGGTTTAATTAACCCTGCAATCAAATTTAAGATTGTTGTTTTTCCACTTGCATTATTGCCGGTTATTGCAACAATCTCTCCTTTTTTTATATTAAAGCTAACTTCTTTAATTTTGAAATTTGGATAGTTAAACTGAACCTTGTTAAAGTTAATCATCCTTCCTCCTGACTAATTAGCATATTTTTATTTATCCTTTTATATGAACCTGTCTTTTTTAACGCAAGGTGGATTCCTTGCATAACAACTATTCTTATAGGAAGAAGTATTGCTTCCTTAATTAGTCTTGTTGTTCCAAAGATTACTATTGCTTTCTTTGTTGTTATCCAAATCCAAAGCGTATTTAAACAAAGATTGCATATTAATGAAACTAACACACAGGCAACAATAAGTCTCCAAAGCATTTGTTTTCCACTTAAGTTTTTTGCCCTGCTTAAAAATAATCCATATATCAGTCCAGATAATAGTGCTGAAAATGTATAGCCTGGAAAATAAGCACCAAATGGAAACAAGAGTGCACCAATAAGGTCACTAAGACCTGCAATTAAAACTGAATAACCTGTTCCAAGCATCATGGCTGATAAAATTATTGGAATAAAGGAAAAACTTATTGAAACTATTGGTGTGTTGATTGCAAGAAACCTTGAAAGCACTATTGCTGCCGCAAGAAACAACCCACTAAAAATTATCTTTCTTAAGCTTAGCATAAACTTCTCCATTATATTTTTGACTAACTTATTATATCATAGCAACAAATTTTATGCTATAATTTAGAATGGTATTTTTATTTTAAATAAAATTTTGACTATTGACATTAAACTTATTTAATTATATAATCCTAACTGAGGTTCATTTATGGATATAAACAATATAAATAAATTTTTAGGAAAAAGTTTATTTAAAACGCATGAAACGGATATTAATAACTTAATGAAAATTTTAGGTCACAATTCATTTGGAACTTGTGATTTAAGCGAAGATTTAAAAAATAGATTTGAATTTTTAACATCTTCTCTTCGCAAGTTAAAACCCTTAGAAAACTTTTCTCTAGAAGACGTTAAACAATTTTCAATTAACAGCATTACAAATGGAATAACAAAACTTCCAGAAAATTTACCCCAAGTTTATGAGCTTGAAAAAGGCGTTCCATTTAATTTTATTGCAAGAGTCGATACTAGTGATAAAGGAAATTATGATATTGATAAAATGTTTGAGCAAGCTAGCTTAAGAAAATATTTATCTTATTCATTAATAACCGAGAAAAATATTTCTCACTATAAAACAAAGCATCCATTTATGCTTATTTATGACATTCCACCAGAAGCTATTGTTCATATATTTCCAGCTGATTCAGATACAAACATATATGCTGAAGAAGATCAATATGTTTGTTCACAACCAAGTATTTGGCTTTCACTAGAAGAGCTTAAATCTTTTACTGATGAAATTGGAATGTATAATCAAATAACTTGCAGAACAAAACATAATGACAATATTATTTTACCAAAAGCACTTTTAGTGTTTGACGATGTAAATGCAGATGTTGTTGAAGCCTCCCTAAAGCTTGGTCTTCCTGTGGTTGTTGCACATCCAGAAAAAGATGCAATAAACTATGTTGGAGATTCTATGTTTGTTAACTCTAATAAAGAAACTGCATATAAATATCAAAACATGATTTATGTTTTTAAAAAAAGATTAAAAGATTCTTTTAAAACCAAAAACGCACAAAAGATTTTTAATCGTTTCATTAATAGCTTTATGCCAGAAGAAATGGATTTTATTATAAAATCAACTTTTGGTAAATAAAAACGCAAAAATAGGTATTATGTGATGCATAATACCGCATATTTTCAGCATTTATGGCAATTTAACAAAAAACCACAGCCAAATATGGTTGTGGTTTTTTTGTTCATTTTAAATATGCTTCTAGTTTTTTGCACTCGTCTTTATCCATTGCTGGGGTGCCTGCCAAACGATATGGAATGTTCATTTCTTTATACTTACTCTCTCCCATGGTGTGATATGGCAACAGCTCAACCTTCTCTACATTCGGAATTTTTTTTGCAAAATCTTTAAGCTTTTTTATATGCTCTTTATTATCATTTATCCCCGGAACAATAACTTGTCTGAGCCAAAGCTTTTTATTTTGGCTGATACAAAATTCTAAGAACTTATTAAAATGGTCAATCTCAAGTCCTGTTAATTTTTTATATTCCATTGGGGAAATTGCTTTTACATCCAAAATTATTAGGTCTGAAAGTTTAACCGCTTCTTCATAATTTTCTGCAACACCAGAGGTGTCTAGTGCAACATGAATGTTATGCTTTTTTAAAAGTTTTATTGTTTCAAGCAAAGCCTCACTTTGAAGCAGTGGCTCTCCACCACTAAATGTTACTCCACCCGTTTCACCATAATATGATTTATATTTATTGTAGAGTGAAAGAACTTTTCTTGGCGTAAGCTTTTTTGTATAACCATTTGAATCCCATGTTTCTGGATTATGGCAATAAAGGCAGCGAAGTCTGCAGCCAGACAAAAAAAGCACAAGTCTCATGCCAGGTCCATCAACCAACCCCATAGTTTCCATATCTGTGATTTTTAGTGTCATTATAATTTCCTTTGTATTGATATTTTAAAACGCACAGTTTATTTGCTGTGCGTTTTATTAATTTTATTTTTTGTTAATAAGATATATTTTATTTAAAATTTATTAAATTTTTATTATCTCTTTTCATGGAATGTTCTTGCAATAACTTCTTCTTGATGAGCACGATCAAGTCTGTTAAAGTTTACTGCATAACCAGAAACACGAATTGTGAGTGTTGGATATTTCCATGGATTGTTCATGGCGTCAATTAAAAGATCACGATTAAACACATTAACATTAATATGCTGTGCACCCTTTGCAAAGTATCCATCAATAATTTTAACAAGATTGTCAATTTGTTCTTCTTGTGTGTTTCCAAGTGCTGTTGGAACAATTGAGAATGTGTTTGAAACACCATCTTGACAACAATTTGCAAATGGAATTTTTGCAACTGAGTTAAGTGAGTTTAATGCACCTGTGCAGTCTCTGCCATGCATTGGGTTTGCACCAGGAGCAAATGCTTCACCATCTTTTCTTCCATCTGGTGTTGCACCTGTCTTTTGACCATACATAACATTTGATGTAATTGTTAAAAGTGAAAGTGTTGGCTTTGCATTTCTATAAAGTTTGTGAGCCTTTAAGTCATTAAAGAATTCTTTTACAAGTTCAACTGCAAGGCTGTCAACTCTCTTATCATCATTACCATATTTTGGGAACTCTCCATTAACAGCAAAATCTACTGCAATACCCTGTTCATTTCGTATTGGCTTAACCTCAGCAAACTTGATTGCAGAAAGTGAGTCTACAGCTGATGAGAAACCTGCAACGCCAAAAGCCATAAGTCTTTCAACTTCTGTGTCATGAAGAGCCATTTGTGCTGCTTCATAAGCATATTTGTCATGCATAAAGTGAATAATGTTGTTTGCATCAACATAAACCTTTGCAATCTTTTTAAGCATTACGCTATAAGCTTTACGAACTTTTTTGTAATCTAAAACTTCATCAGTTATCTTTTCTACGCCATCAATAACTTTTTTGCCTGTCTTTTCATCAACACCACCATTAATAGCATATAAAAGTGATTTTGCAAGGTTGCATCTTGCTCCAAAGAATTGCATTTGTTTGCCTTGTTTCATTGAAGATACGCAGCAAGCAATAGCATAGTCATGTCCATAGAGTGGACGCATTGTGTCGTCACCCTCATATTGAATTGAATCTGTCAAAATAGAAATTTTTGCAGCAAACTTTTTAAAGTTCTCTGGAAGTCCTTTTGCCCAAAGCACTGTAAGGTTTGGCTCTGCACTTGGGTTTAAGTTGATTAAAGTATGCAAGAATCTAAATGAGCTCTTTGTTGTTAAGCTTTTTGCAGCATTAACCATTCCTGAAATACTTTCTGTTACCCAAGTTGGATCTCCAGCAAAAAGTTCATCATAATCTGGAGTTCTAAGATGTCTAATTAAACGAAGTTTAATAACATATTGGTCAACAAGTTCTTGTGCTTCTTTTTCAGTTATTGTGCCATTAGCAAGGTCTCTTTCAATATAAATATCAAAGAATGTTGCGTTTCTACCCATTGATGTTGCAGCACCGTTATTTTCTTTTGCACCAGCAAGATAACCAAAATATGTCCATTGAATAGCCTCTTTTGCAGTTTCTGCAGGTCTTGAAATGTCAAAGCCATAAGATTTTGCCATTTCTTTAATCTGACCAAGTGCTTTAATTTGTTCGCTTACTTCTTCACGAAGACGAATAGACTCTTCAATTTGCATCTCATCAATAAATTCGCCACAAAGGTCTTTTTGTTTTTCTTCAATAAGTCTGTCAACACCATAGAGCGCTATTCTTCTATAGTCTCCAATAATTCTTCCCCTGCCATAGCCATCAGGAAGTCCTGTTAAAAGACCATTGCTTCTTGCACGACGAATAAGTGGTGTGTAGGCATCAAAAACACCATCATTGTGTGTTTTTCTGTAGGTTGTGAAACTTTTATAAACATCCTCATTAAGTTTATATCCATGAGATTCAAGTGCCTTTATAGCAATTTTTGTTCCACCATACATATTAACAATTCTCTTAAGAGGTGCATCTGTTTGAAGACCAACAATAACCTCATTTCTCTTATCAATATAACCAGGCTTAAATGCTGTAATTCCACTTAAAATGTTTGTTTCAACATCAAGGCAACCACCATTTTTAACTTCTTCATTTAAAAGTTCTTCACATTTTGCCCAAACTTTTTTTGTTTTATTGGTTGGCTTTTCTAAGAAAGAATCATCACCTGTATACTCTGTATAGTTTTCATCAATAAAGCTGCTAACATTAATAGAATTTTGCCAGTCTGTTCCTTTAAAACCTTTCCATGCATTAATTTCTTTTTCTTCCATAAATAACTCCTTATTTGTGTGTTTTTTAATTGTAAACCAAGTTTGTAAAATTTTCTAGTTTGCTTTTCGTCCTTGGGATTACTCCACAAATTATTTTAGCAAATTTCCTAAAAAATTACAACTCTTTTTATGCATTATAAAAAAAATTAATAGCCTTGTTTTAACTATTAATTATTTTAATATCCATTAAGCGGAATAGAGTCATCATCTTGTCCTTTAATGATTGACTTTATAGTAACATTATATTCAGATTCTGCGTTTGCCTTTACATGAATTTTGTCACCAACTTTTTTACCTAGCACTGCTTTTGCAAATGGACTCTCCTTGCTAATTATTCCATGTTCTGGATCAAGCCTTGTTGTGGTTGAAATAATAAGCTCTTCAGTTTCATTGGTATCGTCATACTCAACCACAATTTTATCAAAAAGCCCAACTTCGTCTGGTGCAGAATTCACTTCTATAATTTTTGCAGTGTTTATCATCTTATGCAAAAATCTAATCCTGCTTTCATTTCTGCCAAATGCTCTTCTAGCACTGCGATATTCCGCATTTTCTGAAAGGTCACCAAGCGACCTTGCTTCTTTAACATCATCTGAAAGTTTTGGACGAAGCACATTGGTTCTGTGAAAAAGCTCTTCGTTCATTTTTTTTATGTCCACAGCTGTTAATTCATTATACATGTTTTACTTCCTATTTTTCATATTGTTCTGGAACCATAAATGGTTTTAATTCACCTTTCCACCATTTTGATTTTTTTGAAAAATCATACTCTCTTATCTCGCAATTTTTTTGATAACTCTCTTCGCTAAAGGTTAGTTTTCCATCATCTGGCAAGTTGTTAAAATAATGATAAATTGCTCTGCCAACACAACCATGCGTTACAATCAAAACATTCTTATCTTTAAACTTTTTTTCAATTTCATCAAGAACAGAAAAAACCCTTAAAAAAACTTCTGTTAAACTTTCCAATCCTTCAACATAAACTTCAGGAAAAAAATTTAAATAAACATTTTTTAAAATATCATCAGTAATTGGCTGACCAGAGAGTGAACCTTCAATTCTTTCAACAAGTCTATCATCAAAAACTATAGGTATTGTTCTATTTAAGTTTAATAACTCAAGTGTTTGCTTGGTTCTTGTAAGTGGCGAACAATAAACAATTTCAATGTTTTTTTGTTGCAGTTGCACACCTGCTTTTGCAGCTTGCAAAATTCCATAGTCACTCAGTCTTTCATCAACCTCGCCATTAAACTTTCGCTCGCTATTTAGTGGAGTTTCTCCATGTCTTATAACAAATAAACTCATTTGCATTCTCCTAACAAAAACATTATAGCATAATTTAAAATTAGTTTCAAGTGTAATGTTTAATGCAAACTCTGCCCTACTTATTATAAATTGCATATTGACTTGTAGCCACAGTGTGATATAATGTTAACAAGGTTGGAGTGTGTGAATATGAGTAAGGCAAATTTTATTAATAGAGAATCAGAAAAAGCTGGGGCTTGGTCGTTTAAAGATTTCATGTATAAGCTTCAGGACTTAAGCCATTTTAACATTGGTGGAGTTCCACTATATTTGCTTGCTGGCTCTTCTTGGTTTGTTCCAACAAACTGCGAACTTTTATCTAGATGGTTTGCCTTTGCCATGCCAAATGCAAATTATGTTGAAGGCTCAACTGCACACTATAGAATGCTTGCAGAATATGAAAAACAACCATATAAATGGAAGGGCTTTCATGCTTGGATTGAATACTTTGATGAAGAATCAAAAGAAGAAAAAGTGCTAGACCCTGTAAGCATGCTTGTGTTTAACAAAAACTATTTTTATGAAAATGAAAATGTTATTGTAAACAACATTATTCCATGTAGTGAGTGTCAAAACCTAGTTCAGTTTAAACCAACAAAGTCACTTGAAGCAGATGAATTTGATATGGTTAGACTTGGATTTTTGATGAACACTGTCGGACATTTCACTTCCAATGATTTTGGATTTTTAAAGGAAGACATTGACAAATGGGCAGAAACAGTTGAAAAAAATAACGGGCTTCAAGAAATTAAAAAACAATTTTTTAATGAGTATTTAGATAAACTAAAATTAAATAAACATGACTTAGTTTTTAAACTTTTTGATGACAAAGAAACCTTTGGAGGAGCAAGATTTGAAGAACAAAATTATATGCTTTCTCAAATGACTGGAAGACTTTCAGGCTTGCAAGAACTTGGCTACATAACAAAAGATGGTGAGTTTTTAAAAGTCGATGAAATCTTAGAAAAAGAAAAGAATGGTGAATAACCATTCTTTTTATTTATATCACAAAATCTGCAAAAATCGCTGTAAACGCTGAAAAATACAGGTGTTTTGTCAGACATAATACTAAATTTTGCAGTTTTTATTGCTTTTTATTTTCAAAAATCTTATCAAGCATTTCAAAAATATTTTCATATGTTTGCCACTTAAACACCACACTATCGTCATTGTTTTTAACAAGCTTTTTAAGTTCATCATAATCCATATATAAAACTTCTGAAAGTTCCTCTTCTTGAATTTTCATCTCGTTAAGTGGAATAAATTTTTCTATATAAAATGAATGTGAAAAATTGTTATTGTTTGACATCTCTCTTTTTAAAACCGTAAGTTTATTAACCTCATAATTTGAAATGTCAAGTCCAAGCTCTTCAAAAAATTCTGCGCGAAGTGTGTCTTCAATGTTATCAGTCCCAACCACATGACCAGCACAAAGTGCAAGCTTGTTTGGGTTTTGTTTTTTGTTTGGACTTCTTCTTTGAAGTAGCACTTTGCCATGCTCTGTGTCCAAAACCCAAATTGCAACCTCATTATGCCAAAGCTCATCTCTGTGCACAACCGATCTCTTCTCAAGTCTCCCTGTGCTAGTTCCGTCTTCATTTAAAACCATAAGCATTTCTTCTTTATCAGCAACTTTTTCCATTTTGTTTACTCCTTAATTTTCAAAATATTCAGCATAAACTTTTGCACCAGGATAATCTTTTTTTATCATTCTTTTTTTAACTTTCTTATAATTATAGTGCAATGTCTTATGCCTAATTTTAAGACTATTATTTTGAGCTTCAATAACAATATATTTTGCTGGAATCTTCATACCAAGTGACCCCACAACATAATATTCCTTTTGCTTAAAAATGTGGTGTGAAGGATAATGGTCATGACCAACAAAAATAATATCTGCCTTTATTCTCTTAAATTTTTTATCAAAATTTTCTGGCGTCAAGTCAGTTCCCTCAAGCTCATCTTCAACATCAAATTCTGATTTCCAAAGATAGTGTGCAAAATATAATGTTTTCCCGCAAAGACTTAAATATAAATCTTTCTCTTTTGTTTTAAGCTCTTGCCTTAAGTTTTCTGGAATTTGGTTTCGCATAAAGGTTTGGTGACTTAATTTTTTTTCGCTTGACACCATTTCTTTTGGCAAACCATAAGCAGAATATGAATCATGATTGCCAAGCAGATAAATTTCTGTTCCGCTCAAAATCTCTTTTAAGCACTCATAAGGCTCATCACCCATCATAACCGCATCACCCAAAAATATGATTTTTGTTGCCGTTTTATAATCATGTGATTTTTTTAATTTTTTTAAGGCATCATAGTTTCCATGAACATCTGCATAAACTAAAATTTTTTCTTTTGAACCATTATTCATAAAGCAATTATAGCAAATATATTTTCAAATGGCAAATCTGCAAATTAACATTTTTGACATCTTAAAAATTATTAATTTTTTTAAATTATATATTATTGCTTTGTTATATCATTTTAATTTGATATAATTTTGTTGTATTAAAACAAAAGGAGAATTTTATGAAAAAAGTTGATGTTATTTTAGGGGCATTTTTTGGAGATGAAGGCAAAGGTAAAATTATTGATTACCTTTCAACCAAATCAGACCTTTCACTTAGATGTGCTGGCGGAAACAACGCTGGTCACACAATAGCCTTTGATGGCAAAAAGTTTGCCATGCACCTTATTCCTTCTGGAATATTCTCTGGAGCTGTAGCAATTATTGGAAACGGTGTTGTTGTTGACCCAAAAGTTTTGCTTGAAGAAATTAAAATGTTAAACGAGGCAGGAATTTCAACAGACAAACTATTAATTAGTGAAAAGGCTCACGTTATCTTCCCTTATCACAAGGAATATGACGAGCTTGAAGAAGAAATGCGTGGCAAAAACAAAATTGGAACAACAAAAAGAGGCATTGGACCAACATATAGCGACAAAATGGCAAGAACAGGTATTCGTATGGAGGATTTTGTTTCTTCAAAGTTTTCTTCCCTTCTTAAAAACAACATTGCCAACAAAAACAAAATTTTTGCACTATATGGCAAAGAAGAAATTGATTATAAAAGTGTATATAAAGAATATTCTAGCTATGCTAAAGCCTTAAAGCCTTATGTTTGTGACACAGTAAACTATATTCATGATGAAATTGAAAAAGGCAAAAAAGTTGTATGTGAAGGTGCTCAAGCCACACTTTTGGACATTGACTTTGGAACCTACCCTTTTGTTACAAGTTCCAACACAACCATTGGAGGAATTTTAAATGGAACAGGACTTGCTGCAAACAACATTGGTGAAGTTTATGGCGTTATTAAGGCATATTCTTCAAGAGTTGGTGAAGGCCCATATGTTACTGAACTTAAAAATGAAATTGGCGACACCATTCGTGAACTTGGTCATGAATATGGCACAACCACAAAAAGACCAAGACGCTGTGGCTGGCTTGACCTTGTTGCACTAAAATATGCAGCAAGAGTTAATGGCTTTACAGGAATTGCAATGAACCACCTAGACACAGTTGGAAAGCTTCCTGAAATTAAGCTTTGTGTTGGATATGAAGATGAAAATGGAAATGTTACTAAAAACTATACAACAAATCCTGACTTGTTAAAAAATATGAAGCCTGTATATGAAACCTTTGAAGGAAACTTTGATGCAACTGGCATTAAAAAATTCAACAAGCTTCCAGCAAATGCAAAAGTTTATATTAAGGCAATTGAAAAATTTGTTGGTGTTCCTATAAAGTTTATTGGAACAGGACCAGACAGAGAAGATCTTATTATTAGATAGAAATTAATCAATATTCTCTGTTTTTCAAAAAATAATTTTAACTTAAACCATTTGGAAAAAAATTTATTTAAACTCACTTTAGGTTTCAATTAAAATGAATCATTATAAATTAACAAACTATTTTAAAGAAAACATTTATAAATTAAAAGAACATTTTGGCTTTAGAGCATTTGTAACAATTCTCTTTAGTTTGTTTTTGGTTGTTGCAAATTCTTATTTGTTTTTTGCATCGGCAATTTATGGCTTTTCAAACTACGATATTTTTCCTTTGATTATTTTATTTTTCTTTGGTTCTATTGGATATATTTGTTCTTGCTTTGCCATTATTGTTATAACTTTTTCATTCGCAAATAGCTCACAACATAACTCTAGTGTTAAAGGCTCATCTTGGTTTTCTGAAGCATTTAAAGGCAAAAATACAAAAGAAATTATTGCTGCAATTTTTGTTCTTTTATTTATGCTAGGTGGCGCTATTGGTGGCATTGGATATTATATTGCCAAAGATGTTCAGTTTAAAAATATGCCATCCACAACCGCAAAAGTTAATGACTTAATTTATAATGGCGACGGATACTCCGTTGAATATAAATATTCTGTTGATGGAATAACCTATTATTCAAAAGGAAAAGGCTCAACAAGTGGTAGTGCCCTTCCTGCTGAGATTGGTGAAGAAGTAATAATTAAATATGACCCACAAAATCCAAATAATGTTTTTATTAAAAATGAGTATAGATTTTTTCTTGCATTTGGGCTCTTCTTTTTATACTTTTTTGGAGTTATTTTAATTTATGATATTTATGAAAGAGGTTATTTAAAACTTCAATTCTTCTTGGCTTTTATTATGCTTGGGCTTTCAGCTTTAGTTGTTTTTGCAATAACCTCCACTCCTCAGCCAAAAGGCATAATTGCCTTTGTAGGCAAAAATCAATTTTTGCATATTGTGTTTCTATTTTCTAATATTGGTTTGATGGAACTATTTAACGGTTTAATTTGGTTTGATGGAAAGAAATTGAAAGAACAAAGAGCTAAAATAAAAATGCAACATGAAAAAGAAAAAGTTAAGATAAAACTTCAAGAAGAAAAAGAAAAACGACTAAAAATAACAAAAGCAGAGTAAAATAAATATTTAGAAATTGCCAGACAAAAGCAAAGAAAACTATTAGAGTCAAACAATAAAAAAATAGATAAAATGTAAAAAATAGTTTTCATAAATTATATTTTTGCATAATAAAAAATCACTGCAGTATACAAAAACAGTGATTTTTTTTAAGTAAATATTTTTATGCTTAATATTTATATTTCTTTTTATTTGCAATTAAACAAATGATTGAAACAATTAAAGCCATGGCTTCTGCAAACACAACCGACAACCAAATTCCATTTAAACCTAATATTATTGGAAAAACAAAGATTGCAATAATTTGGAATAATAATGTCCTTGCAAATGAAATGATTGCAGAGATTAACCCATTGTTTAGAGAAGTGAAAAATGATGAGCAGAAAATATTAAATCCAAAAACTAAAAATGCAATTGAATATAACCTAAAACCATTAGCCGTCATCTTTAAAAGTTCTGTGTCATAACTTACAAATATGCTTGCAAGCGGGTTTGAAAGTGCTTCAACCAAACTCGTCATTAGAACACCAGTTGAGAAAATTAAAATTATGCTTTTCTTTAAAATATTTTTTAGTTCGCTTGAATTTTCTGCACCATAATGATAACCAATTATTGGAGCTGTGCCTATTGAATAGCCAATGAACACCGCTGCAAAAATGAAACCTGCATACATTATTACGCCGTATGCTGCAACTCCATTTTCGCCAGCAATCTTTAAAAGTTGCATGTTAAACAGCATACTGATTATTGATGATGATATGTTTGTGACGAGTTCTGATGAACCATTTAAACATGCTTGACCTAGAGGTTTAAATTCAAACTTTGTTTTAACGAGCCTAAGTAGACTTTTGTTTTTTCTCGCAAAATATATTATTGGAAGCATTCCACCAATAAGATAGCTTGTGGCGGTTGCGACTGCTGCACCAACCAATCCAAGTTTTAAACCAGCAACTAAAACTGCATCTAAAATTATGTTTGTTACTCCCGCACAAACTATCATAATAAAACCAAGCATTGGTTTTTCTGCAGCAACAAACACGCTTTGAAAAACATTTTGAAGCATATAAATTATGTTTGCACCCATTAGTATGCTTCCATATAAAACACAATTTTCAAGCATGTCAGGAGTTGCTCCAAGAAGTTTTGAAAATGGTCTTATTAAAAATATTCCACCAATTGAAACAATAACACCAATTATCATGGTAAAGTAGATAATCATAGAAAAGAATTTATTTGCTCTTTCATTATCTCCCTCTCCAAGAGTTTTTGCAATTAGTGCACTTCCACCAGCACCAAGCATAAAACCAATTGCTCCTATTGCCATGATTATTGGATAAACCAAATTTACTGAAGCAAATGCAGTTTTACCCACAAAATTTGAAACAAAAATTCCATCAACAATTGTGTAGATGGAAGTAAAAACCATCATGAAAATAGATGGCATTACTGCCTTTAATAACTTTTTGTATGTAAAATGTTCTGATAAATGGACTGCCACTATTCCCTCCTTTTTGCAAATAAAAAACGCCCTAACACAATTAATATGTCGTGAGCGCACTCAACCTCTTACATTCAACTTATGGTTGCGACCATAAGACCTCCGAGGACATATTTATTTTATAAAGGGATTTTACTATACTATATATGTTATGTCAATCAGTTTTGTGAAAAATTTATTTTTATTTTAGAAAAGTGTATAAAACTAAAATTTATGGTTATTTATTATGTATGGAAAGTTCAACAAAATCATCAAGTGCAAAAGATAAGACCTCGCTAGAGAGCAAACAAACCAAACTTGCAAACTGCAGAACAATGCTTAGCTATATTCAAACAACCTTGCTTTTTATTTGTGTTATAATAGTAACCTATCTTTTAGATGGCAGAAACTTCAACTGGGTTTGCATAACAATGGCAGTGTTTGCAGGCATCGTACTTCTTGCGGGTGTTGTTCACTATTTGGCAATAGACCAATACATTAAAGGCATAAACAATGAAAACTAAAAAAACGGACAATTAAGTCCGTTTTTTATTGCTTGGTTTTATTTTCATCTTTAAGCCTTGCTCTATAAAGACTAATATTTCCAATTGCTCCAACAACAGCACATAGAAATCCACCAACGGCAGGTATCATCCAACAAGGGTGCCATAAATTTAAGAATGCACCAAGTGGCAAATATATAATTACGCAAGTAAGCATTATTATTCCACATATTGCACCTGTGTATGGATTTTCTCCATTAGCAAAATCCTCTTCTCTTTTTTTAGAATTGCAAAGTCCAAAAATTATTCCGACAATTCCACATATAATTCCACAACATGGCATGATTACCCAGTATGGATCCCAAAGGCCAGTGGTTAAACCTATAATTATATAAGTCACTGCGCCCAGCAAAATAACTATTGTACAAACAATGCCTGAAAGAATATCACTTAAAGTGTCTCTTTTTTTATTCTCTTTATCATTAAAAAGAATGTGTCCATTAAAATTAGTTTTTTCTAACTTTTCTTCTTCAACCAAAGCACTCTCATTTGTAGCTGAATTTTTAACTTCAACTTCTGCCCTAGCTCCATTTAAAAGTTCATCTACGGTGACATCAAAAATCTTTGAAATAGGAACCAGCAAACTTGTTTCTGGCATTGCGTCACCAGTTTCCCATTTTGAAACTGCCTTGTTGCTCACGCCAAGTTTTTCAGCAAGCTCTGCCTGAGTTATTCTTTTTTCTCTTCTTAAGCAATAAAGGAACTCACCAAAACCATTCATAAATTTTCTCCTTAAACTTTTATATACATTTATTTTACTGCTAGAAAATAGTTTTTTCAATAGATTGTTGTCTACTTTAGGTAGAATTTTAAAATTATTAATGAAAAAATAAAAACACAAACCATTTTTGTTTGTGTTTAATTATTAGTTGGTAAAAATTGCTAAGCTTTATTGCTAAAATAATTTTGTAATTTTATTACAAGATCATTTTCGTTTGAATATTCAAAATAATTATTTGTAATTAGGTTTATTGCCGAGCTAAGTTTTGATCCACTTTTATAAATGCATAAAATAGGCACATCCATAAAATCTGCCCAACCCATCTCAATTCCTTGACCAGTTGAAGGAAAAGAAACTTCACAAATAACCAAATCAAAAGAACCAATTATGTCCTTTGTGTTTACTGGATCACAGTCATGAGGAAAATAAATTTCATGTTCTTTAATAAGCTCTGAGTTTTTTATTGGATTATAAAGTTCATTAACATAATCATAATAGCTTGAATGTGATAAATAAATTTTCATAAACAAATTATAACATAGATTTTTAAAAACGCAAACTTTAATAATAAAAAACAACCCACAATCATGGGTTATTTCAATTTGGTGGAGGTGGAGAGAATTGAACTCTCGTCCAGAAAATGAAATTGTATTCTTTCTTCGTGTGCCAGTTCATTTTAACTTTCGCCTTGCTAGCAGAAATGAACAACTCTTAGCAAGACTAGTTGATTAATTCTCGTTATTTTGAGTACCAACACCACAAAATAACACCTCGCTTAAATTAACAATGATTTAACACCAGCGAGAGTTGTTAAACCACCGACTGCTAATAAATTAAGCAGCAAGTGCTACAGTAGTAGCACCAACATTGTCGCTATCTGCGTCTATTTTTTTCTTGTTTTTTATGTAGCTCAAGTCTACACACACGCTTAAATACGCTTCCCTCTTTTCTGTCGAAACCTAACACCCCCATATTTATTTTTATGAAAACAATTAACCTTTTATTTGTCTTTCAGCATCTCTTTTAAGGTCTGATTTTTTCTTATCTTCCTTTTTATTATAAAGCTTTTTGCCCTTAGCAGTTGCAATTTCAACCTTTGCCTTATCCCCATCAAAATACATTTTTGTTGGAACAAGTGTGTAGCCTTTCTCTTTAATTTTTCTTGCAAGCTTCAAAATTTCTTCCTTGTGAAGCAAAAGTTTTCTCGTTCTGCGTTCATCAGGAATAAACGCCCCCGCCTTTGAAAATGTTGAAATAAAACAGTTTAAAAGAAATACCTCTCCATTTCTTATCACTGCATAGCTGTCTTTAAGGTTTGCCTTGCCTTCTCTTAACGATTTTACTTCACAGCCAAAAAGCTCAATCCCAGCCTCATAGGTATTTTCTAAAAAATAGTTATGTCTTGCTTCTCTATTTTCTGTAATTATTTTCATGAGCATATTTTATCACAAATTTTATGCTAAATCAAGAACATTGCAAAATATGTTAATTTTAGCTCTCCATTGACATTTTCAATGTTTTGAGTTATAATAATATTATAATTATTGGAGGAAAAATATGTTATTTCAATCAGCAGGAAGAAAAATGGGAAGTGCAAAGAGCTATACAATTGTTATTGACCCAACATACTACAATGATGGTGGTTTTTATTATGATTCTTTTAGTTCATTAATTAGTAATGATGGCAATCTGAAAAAAACTGCAGATGAGGCATTGGAAACAAACACTCCTATAATGTTAGAGATTGCCTTGGTAAAAGATACAAATTCAGCAGTAAGAAATAATATAATTGATATTAGCAATAATAATTTTATAAAAAGTGTGCTATTGCCTATTATTCCTACAAACCTTGAATTTGAAAAAACAATAAAAGCCTTCTATAAAAGATTTTATGCTTCATTTAATGAAATTGATGAAAACACAAAAAGGCTTGGTGTGCTTGAACCAAATTTAGCAGAAAGCATTTCTAGAGAAACCAAAAGAATTAAAGAAGGTTTGTTATTTTTTGTTAAAGAGCCAAAAGAATATGACATAAATAAATTTTATGCTTACATAAATGAGTTAAAAGCAAACTATCCATCGAGCACGCTTTATTTTAATCCTACACTAAAGCTTCTAGAAAGTTGCTCCGCTATGGCTGATGATGTTGTAAAATTTATTTCCATGTTTAAACAGGGTGATTTTTCTAAACTTTATTATGACATCGCTCAAAATATTCATGGTGAAATTAGAGGAGATGAACGTCAAAGAAGAGTTTCTTCTAAATTAGAAACTCAAATTCAGGCAAATGATTTAAAAATTTATATTAGAAATTCTCTTGC
The DNA here is from genome assembly GCA_948434855.1 of uncultured Clostridia bacterium. Classification (GTDB taxonomy): domain Bacteria; phylum Bacillota; class Clostridia; order Christensenellales; family UBA1242; genus RGIG1681. Next base: position 18,809 of record CAOJFR010000010.1, read on the forward strand.
CTACACTTATCATATTGCAAATGAGTTTTTAAGCAAAGAAGCTGCTACCATTAGAAATCTCTCTATTTTTGAACAAGTAAACGACAACGCAGATCCAAAAACAAAGCGTGATGTTTTAACTCCTTATGGCGTAATGCTTAAACCAAGAGAAAGCTATGACAAATATGTTTGTGATACTTTGGATATTGCTTTAGAAGCTATTTCACCTTATCTTGGAGTCTCTAAAGAAAATGTTATAAATTATATAGGTGACTCAAATGGTGAATGTCTATATATTTCTGACCCAAAAATTCTTGAAGATATGCATGAACAGTCTAGAGAAATAATTAGAAAAATGTTTGAAGGTAAAAATATTTATAAGAAAAATAATAATAACCCACTTCATGATGGTGGCGACCATGGAAATGACCCTGATTTAGGTTCAAACTAATTTTTATTAAAGAGAGTTAAAGTTATGGAAAATACTATTTATAAAAATGCTTTTTTTGAAAAAGCAATTATTGTTAAAAGAGAGCCTGATCATGATGCTACTAAATTTTTTGATTTTTATTTAAAAGACAGATTTAGAGATGTTAACGAAACTGGTGTGCCAGAAATTGTTAAAGTTAGTTTTATAAAAACCAACAATAATGAGATTACTGAAGACAACTTTCTTTTTGAAGTTAACCTCCCTATTATTCCAGCATCATATAGAGCTTCCAAGTTTTCAAAGAATCAACCAAAATTTAGAGCTATGCAAGTTTGTGACCTTGACTTTGAAACACTTGAATATGACTTTTATAAAAAAGGAACTCCTGAAATTGCAAAACAAAGATATAAAACTGAAATTAAAACCAGCTCTGGAGAAAGTAATATTTCACAAATTTCTGACGGAAGAGTTGAAATTTTAATGAAATATCTTTGCGAAAAATTACAAGAAGAAATTAACAAATTAACTAATGAAAACAAAACAGCCTTTTTGCAAAAAAGAGCAACAATAATTTCTTGGCTTAAAAGTCTAAGTTGTTTAAAAGATGACAAACAAAAACAAACGCCTTCACTTTCTGGAATTGAAAAACACTTAGTTGAAGAATGTTTTTGTGCAATTTATCGCTATGCTGAAAGGCTTAAGGCTGATAGTGCTGATGCAAAGAAAAAAGAGGACTTTGAAATAAACAGAGCTGAATATCTCAAAAGAAAATCTGGTGCTGAAGTTATGTCTGGTGCTTTGAATACATCACAAAATATCATAAGTCAAAATGGCTTAGAATAAAAATTTATAAAAAATGGTTTCGCTTTTTAAGCGAAGCCATTTTTATTTAAAATAATTTATTTTTATCTATTTTTCTTTTTCCCAAATTTTGAAAACTTACGTTGCCTTTTTTGACTATTTTCAGATTTTTTGTGTTTTTGCTCTGAATCATTTTTGCCATATTTATTTTTTTGCTTAGCAATTTCAATTTCAGAATCTTCCCTATGAAAATCTGAAAGCTCAAAATCTATTCTTCTTAGCACTGTGTCTGTGCTAACCACACGAATAGAAATTTTGTCACCAATTCTATATGTTTTTCCAACACCTCTAAGCATATAATGTGCTTCATCATAATCATATTTGCCCTTAGGAAGCCTTGCAATATTAATAAAGCCCTCACATGTGTTTTCAAGCTCAACATAAATTCCATTTTCAGTCACACCAGAAACTGTCCCTTCAAACACTTCACCAATCTTGCCTTGCATAAACTCTGTTTGCTTTTGAGCATCAACAGTTCTTTCGGCTTCTTCTGCTTGCCTTTCCATTGTGCTTGAACGCTCTGCAGAAATTGTTACAAATGATTCATATTCCCTAAGCTTTTTATCTGTCAATTTTCCGCCCAAACAAGCTGAAATTATGCGGTGAATTGAAAGGTCTGGATATCTGCGGATTGGAGATGTAAAGTGACAATAATCTTTAAGTGCAAGTCCAAAATGACCCAAATTTTGGGTTTCATATCTTGCTTTTTGCATACTTCTAAGCATTACCTTTGAAAGTGCTGTTGAATAATCTTGACCCTTACTTTGAACAAGCAAAGTCTGAAAATCTTTTGGACTAAGCTCTTTACCTGCAGGAGTAAATTTTAGTCCAAGACTTGAAGCGAATGCTCTAAATTTTTGAGCCCTTTCAAGTGTTGGAACTTCATGAACACGATATACAAATGGCAGCTTAATATTGTCAAAATGTCTTGCAATAACCTCGTTTGTTAAAACCATAAATTGTTCAATAAGCCTGTCTGCCATCTCTCTTGGCTTTCTTCTAATATCTTTAACTGTGCCGTCATCATTAAGCAAAATTTGTGGCTCTGGAATATCAAAGTCAAGTTGACCAGCATTATTTCTTCGGGTGATCAAAATTTTTGCCAATGCCTGCATCTCATAAAGCATAGGAACAATTAGCTTATATCCCGCTTGAAGATTTTTATCTCCATTTAATATTGCCGTAACTTTTGTGTATGTCATGCGATAAGCGGACTTTATAATGCCCTTGTGAATTTCATAATCGATAATTTTTCCAGCTTCGCTAATTTTCATTTCAACTGCAAGCACAAATCTATCTTCGTTAGGGTTAAGCGAACATATTCCGTTAGAGAGCTCTACAGGAAGCATTGGAAGCACATGGTCTGGAAAATAAACTGATGTGCCTCTTTTAAATGCCTCTTTGTCCAACTCTGAGCCTTCTTTAACATAATGTGAAACATCTGCAATATAAACCCCAAGGTCAAAATTTCCATCTTCATCACGAGTTAGCGAAATTGCATCATCAAAATCTTTTGCGTCTTCACCATCAATTGTAATAATTGTTCTATCACGATAATCTTTTCTTCCGTCCTGATTATCTTCACTAACAGGAATGTTTACTCTTTTTGCCTCATTTAAAACCGATTCAGGAAACTCCTCAAATAAGTTAAAAGAACGAATAATTGAAAGTGTTGTAACCCTAACATCTGATGGGTCACCAAGAATTTCACGAACTCTTCCTCTTGCCATTTTAATGTTAGATGGATAATCAATTATATCAAGTACAACTTTGCTTCCATTTGGTGCACCATTTATGCTCGCCTGATCAACAAACACAGAGTCTGCAAAACGTCTGTCATCAGGAATCACTACTGCAACGCCTCTTTCATTAATGCTCATAATTCCAACAACAACACTAAAGCCTCTTTCTAAAATTTCACACACCCTGCCTTCCTGTTTTCCGCTAGCAACAAGAGGAAGTTGCCTTTTATATTTTCTATCTTTCCCAAAAATTCCAACTTCAACCATAACGGTGTCTCCATGACAAGCACCATTTAAGTTTGCGCTAGAAACAAAAATATCCTTATCTTTTTCACCAGTAAGCGGTCTTGCAAATGCATAATCCTTGCTTGTACCCATAATAAAACACTTTATTATCCTAAGGTGCTTATTTAGGGCATAATTGCCATTTTTAAGCTTAACAAGCTTATTCTCCTTAACAAGAACATCCAAGGTTTTAGCCAAGGTTTTTTTGTCAAAGCCATAAGCCAATCCAGTTATTTTTGCAGCATCAGCAAGAGAAAAACTCTGCCTGTTAGAAGTTATCAGTTTATTATATATTGTTTCTATAAAATTCATATTTTCACCTATTTTTATTATATATAATTGCATTAAAAAACTCAAATGAATATTATAAAGTGTAGCGTCGTTTTGTAAACTAAAGACATATAAATTGACTAATTTGCAAAATAAAGCTATAATTTAATTATGATATTTTAGGAGGGGTTTATGCTTAAAGAAAAAATTTGTGAGCTTTTTAATGAAAACAAGTTTGATGAGCTTGAAAAGTTTGCATCTGAACAAGACATTAACGAGCTTGCAATGGCCCTCTCTTCTATAAAAAAAGATTTGCTGTGTGACATTTTGCCAAAGCTTCCAGAAAAAGTGTCTGCTAAAGTGTTTGTACTTTTTTCTGAAGAACTGCAAAAATATCTAACAGAAAATATTAGTGACTTTGAATTTAAAGACATCTCAGAAGAAATTTTGGAAAGCGATGCAGAAGAGTCATTAAACCTAGAAGTTAGAAATGAAGTTTTGCGTATGGCTGAGGCCGACACAAGACACGAAAAACTTTTGGAAATTATTGATAAGATTGACAATAAAAACTTCTCTGCCCTAAAACCTCTTCTTTCTGAAATGGAACCAATAGATATAGCAGATATCATTAATGATATTGAAGAAGAAAAAGTTATTGTCCTGTTTAGAATTTTACCAAAAGACCTAGCAAGTGAAACTTTTGTTGAAATGGATTCTGACAAACAAGAAATTTTAATTAAAGCTTTCACAGATAAAGAGCTTTCTTCTATCATTGATGATATGTTTGTTGACGACACCTTAGATATTATTGAAGAAATGCCTTCAAACATTGTTGTTAGAATTTTAAGGCTGTCTGATAAGGAAACAAGAGAATCTATCAATAAGCTTTTAGGATTTCCAAAAGATAGTGCTGGAAGCATTATGACAACTGAGTTTATTTCTCTCAGAGAAAAAATGACAGTTAACGAGGCTCTTGCAAAAATCAGAAAGCAAGCTCTAGACAAAGAAACAATCTACACCTGCTATGTTACTGATGACTCAAAGCATTTGCTTGGAATTGTGACTGCAAAAGACCTAATTTTGCATGACCCCAAGGATAAGATTGTAGACTTTATGGAAGATAATATTATAAGCGCTCACACTCACGCAGACAAGGAAGAAGTTTCTCAGCTTCTATCAAAATATGACCTTCTTGCAATACCTATTGTTGATAACGAAAATCGCATTAATGGAATTGTAACCATAGACGATGCTATTGATGTCATTCAAGAAGAGGCATCAGAAGACATCAGCAAAATGGCAGCTATTTCGCCAATGACAAAGCCATATTTGCAAACAAATGTTTTCAGGCTTTTCAGCAGCCGAATTCCTTGGCTTTTGCTATTATTATTATCGGCAACTTTCACAGGACTAATTATAAACATTTACGAAGCAACCTTAAACAACCTTAGTCCTCTGCTCTTTGCATGCATCCCTATGCTTATGGGTGCTGGCGGAAACGCAGGAAGTCAGGCTTCAGTAACCATAATTCAATCAATTGCACTAAATGAAGTTTCCTTCAGAGATTTATTTAAAGTGCTTTGGAAAGAGATTCGTGTTTCAATTGTTGTTGCCGTTGTTCTTGCTGTTGCCTGCTTTGCAAAACTATTATTAATAGATAATCTAATATTTGGATATGACTATTCAGTTAAAATTTCATTAGTTGTATCACTCGCACTGTTTGCCACAATTTGTATTTCCAAAGTTATTGGTGCACTTTTGCCAATGCTTGCAAAAAAATGCAAACTAGACCCTGCTGTTGTTGCAAGTCCATTTATCACAACCCTAGTTGACATTATTTCACTAATAATTTACTGTGGGTTTTCAGTTTTAATGCTCTCATAAAAAGACTACTTTAGTAGTCTTTTTCTTTTTTCTGTGTTATAATAATTTCATGAAAAACAAAATAAAATCAATTTTAAAACAAGAGCTTAGCTGGGCTTATGTTGGGCTATTTGTATGTGCAATTTTTATGGCATGCGGAATTGGACTTCTTATTAGCGGTATTCATGGCGGTGCTTTTGATGCTGTTTCTCCCGCAATTTTTTTATGTGCAATTACTTTTGCTCTTCTAGGCTTTGCGGCATTTTTATTGACTATGTGCTTAAAAAGACTTATTCCTTATTATCAAAGTTTAAAGGCATTAAAGTACGGAACAGATGCCACAGCTACAATTTGCGGACATACCGCTCATTCAATAAAACATAGTGGACTAAGCAACCTTGTTGCTTGGAACTATAACACTTTTTATTCCATTCATTTAAGATTTCACGATGAAAATGGAAACGAAATAATTTTTAAAACTGGCTTAAATTATAATCAAGAACAATTTAAACAGCTCAGTGCTATACCCAAGATTAAAATAAAAAGATATAAAAACACTGCAGTTATTGTTGAAGAAATAACTGACCCATTAGACTACGATTTTAAAGAGCTTCCAAAAAAGCTTAGAATAAACTCAATTTTGGTTGTAATCTTGGCTTGGATTTCGGTTTTGCTTATGGTTGCCGGAATAACCTGGCTTTGCATTCTCAGCTTTAAAGTCATTAAAGGACTAAATAAATATGGACTAGGCTTGCTAATTAGTGGAACAATCTTAATAATAATTTCCGGCATTCTCAAAAGTTTTATAATTTATTCAACTGAAAAGTTTGTAAAAAATGAGCTCCCCTATGCACGAAAGTATGCTAAAAAACTTCAAAAAAAGAACCGCAGGAAAGAAAAAGAAAATCAAATGATAAATAAAATAGAGGAATAACTATGATTTCCAAAGATAGACAAAAGCATATATGGGCAGTTGCAAATTTTTTAAAAGAATTTGCCATTAAAGAAAAAATGAATGAACAAGAGATTGAAGAGCTTTTCACTCTTGGGCTTTTACATGATATTGGATACGAATTTTTACCACCAGAAGATTATGTAAACCATAATATTTTTGGCGGCAATCTTTTAAAAGCTCAAGGCTATAAATATTGGAAAGAAGTTTATTATCATGGGGTTGCTAATTGTGAATATCATAGCAAATTTTTAGATTTATTAAATTGGGCAGATATGCGAGTAGATAGTTCTGGAAATATAGTTTCATTTAATCAAAGGCTTAAAGAAATATCTATAAGGTATAATGTTCCATTAAAAAATCTAAACTCATATCCCATTGTATGCGAATTAAAAGCAAAGGGATTTAACTAGAAAAAGTTTAAAATTGCAAACAAAAAAAACTCACTTAACTAAGTGAGTTTTTATTTTAATTTAATTAAACTAATTCAACAAGTGCCATCTGAGCGTTATCGCCTCTTCTAATTGAAGTTTTGATAACTCTTGTGTATCCGCCCTTTTGTCCAACTTCTGCAGCTCTTGCAGCATATTTTGGTGCAATCTCATCAAAAATCTTCTCAATGAGTGGCATCTCAATACCTTGCTTTCTTGCTTCAAAAGCATCGTTCTTTTCGCCCTTTGCTTTTTGAAGTTGTCTGTCATTCAAAAGTGCAATCATTTTTCTTCTTGCAGCAAGTTTTTTAACGCCGTCTTTTGAAACACTAACTTTCTTTTCTTTGCCATTATTATCTAAAGTAACCTTTTCAGATGCAACAACATCTTCATAAGTGTTAATAGCAAGAGTAATAATTTTTTCAGCATATTTTGCAGCAGCCTTAGCTCTATCGTAAGTTGTTTCAATATGGCCATACCACAAAAGGTCAGTTGCAAGATTTGAAACCATTGCTAAGCGTTGGTCGGTTGGTTTTCCTAATTTCTTTGTGTCCATATCTTTTCTCCTTAATCTTCGTTAGTCTTAAGTCCAAGACCAAGACTTTCAAGTTTGTGAATAACCTCATCAAGAGATTTTCTTCCAAGATTTTTAACTTTAAGCATGTCGTCTTCAGACTTTTTAATCAAGTCCTCAACAGTGTTGATTCCTGCTCTCTTTAAGCAGTTATATGATCTTACTGAAAGATCCATATCTTCAACGCTCATAACCAAAAGCTTGTGAACTTTGTCTTCTTCACGGCTAACAAGTATTGAAGAGTTTTCCATGTTTTCAACAAGTTCAATAAACAAGCAGTTATACTCATTCATAAGTTTTGCAGACAAACTAACAACTTCTTTTGCAGAAACTGTTCCGTTTGTAGTAACTTCCAAAGTGAGTTTATCATAGTCTGTGTTTTGTCCAACACGAGTGTTTTCAACAACATAGCTTGCACGCTTAACAGGTGTATACATACTGTCAATAGCAATATAGCCAATTGGAAGACTCATGCTCTTGTTTTTGTCTGCAGGAACATAGCCTCTGCCTTGACCAACCAAAATGTCCATGTCAAGCACACCATCAGCCTCTAAAGTGCAGATGTATAAGTTTTTGTTCATAATATGAACTTCATCATCATCAACAATATCAGCAGCAGTAACTGTGCAAGGACCTTGAGCCTTAAGCTTTAGGGTCTTTTTAAAGTTTTTCTCGTCAGAGTCAATTTTTACTGCTAATCCTTTCATGTTCAAAACGATTTCAGTAACATCTTCTTTTGCACCTTTAAGTGCCATAAATTCATGTTCAACACCAGCCATTCTAATATTAGTAACAGCTGAGCCAGGAAGGCTTGAGAGTAAAATTCTCCTAAGTGCATTACCAATGGTTACACCAAATCCCTTTTCAAGTGGTTCAACAACAAATTTTGCATAAGAACCGCCTTTTTCTTCAATGCACTCAATTCTTGGCTTTTCAATTTCTAACATAACATTCCCCCATTAAGTTTTATTTAGAATAAAGTTCTATGATAAGGTGCTCAGCGATTGTGAGATCAATATCATCTCTTGCAGGTAAGCTAATTACCTTTCCAGTAAGCTTGCTTGAATCAAACTCAAGCCACTTTGGAACAATAACTCTAGCCTCTTTAACACCAGCAAACAAAGCACTTGATGCACTCTTTTCTTTAACAGAAATCACATCACCAACCTTAACTTGATAAGATGGGATATTAACACATTTTCCATTAACTAAAATGTGGGTATGGTTAACAATTTGTCTAGCTTGTGCACGGCTGCTGCCAAGTCCAAGACGATAACAAACATTGTCAAGTCTGGTTTCAAGCAAAGATAACATAACTTCACCAGTTTTACCCTTGCGTTTTGCAGCCATTTCATAATAGCCTCTGAATTGTTTTTCTAAAAGGCCATAAGCTCTTTTAACTTTTTGTTTTTCACGAAGCTGAATTGCATATTCACTTGGTTTCTTTCTGCTATTTGGATGTTGACCAGGTGTTGTAGGTCTTCTATCAATAGCACATTTCTTAGAAGTGCATCTTTCTCCTTTAAGGAAAAGTTTTGTGCCTTCTCTTCTGCATAATCTGCAGTCTGCATTAATATATTTTGCCATTTTATTCTCCTTGGATTATATTCTTCTTGGTTTTGGTGGACGACAACCGTTGTGTGGGATTGGAGACACGTCTCTAATCATGGTAACTTCAAGGTCTGCTGCTGCTAAACTTCTAACTGCAGCTTCTCTGCCGTTGCCAGGTCCCTTAACATAAACTTCAACTGATTTTAATCCATATTCTTTTGCAATTTTAGCAGCCTTTTCTGCAGCTTGACCTGCAGCAAATGGAGTGCTTTTTTTGCTTCCCTTGTAACCAAGTGCACCTGCTGAGCAAGCTGCTAAGGCGTTGCCCACGCTATCAGTAACGGTTACTATAGTGTTGTTAAAAGAAGATTGAATATAAACTCTACCCTTATCAACACTAGTGGTAATTTTACGCTTTTTGGTTGCAGTTTTCTTTGTCTTTTTCTCTGCCATTTTCATCTATCTCCTTTAACTATTTCTTCTTGCCAGGCATTTGTTTTTTAGCTTTGCTAGCAATTTTCTTTGGACCCTTTCTTGTTCTAGCATTAGATTTTGTGTTTTGACCACGAACAGGAAGACCTGCTTTGTGTCTAAGTCCTCTATAACTCTTGATATCTTCAAGAGCTTTAATGTTCATATTAACAACTCTTCTAAGTTCACCTTCGGTTGTTAAATTTTTATCCATGTATTCACGGATTTTACCGATTTGTTCTTCGGTTAAGTCTTTTACTCTGATATCTGGATTAATTCCAGTTGCCTCTAAAACTTTGTTAGAGGTTACTTTGCCAATACCATAAATATAGGTAAGGCCGATTTCTACTCTTTTTTCATTTGGTAAATCTACACCACCAATACGTGCCATTTTATCCTCCACAGATATTTTTAGATTTTGATTTTAATTTTACATAAATTGGCTTTCGCCATAAAGTGTTTGAAAGTAAAGAAAATTTCTTTGCCGCACCTTCAAACTAATTTATAGTTTTGTATATGAAAGATGGGATTTGCCAAGCAATAGTGGATGTTCACGCTTGTAGATACCCAAACACCATCTTCCATAAACAAAACCAAAGAGAAAACTAACCCTGAACTTGTTTGTGTTTAGGATTTTTACTACAAATGACTCTTACTTTACCGTTTCTCTTAATAACTTTACAACCATCACACATTGGTTTTACACTTGGTCTAACTTTCATTGTCTTTTCTCCTGCTTTTATTTACTACGCCATATAATACGGCCACGAGTTAAGTCGTAAGGGCTAATTTCTAATTTTACTGTGTCGCCCTCATAAACACGAATAAAATTTTTCCAGAGCTTTCCTGACAAATATGCTGTGATAATATGTCCCCCAGCAATTTTTACTTTAAAGGTTGCTCCCGGCATTGCTTCAACAACAACGCCTTCTGTTTCAATTACATCATCTTTACTCAAGATTGTTTGCCTCCAAATCTGCAGTTTTTGTGAGTATTTCTACTCCGTCTTTTTTGATTAAAACTGTATTTTCATAGTGAGCACTTGGGCATCCATCGGCAGTTCTTGCATCCCAGCCACGAACAATAATTTCATATGTTCCCATATTAATCATTGGCTCAATTGCAAGTGTCATGCCAGCCGTTAGCCTAATTCCAGTCCCAGCTCTTCCAAAAATAGGAATATATGGGTCCTCATGCATATTTTTTCCAACACCATGTCCACCCATATCATGAACTGGCTGAAAACCATGCTTTGTTGCATGATGTTCAATTGCAAATCCAATATCTCCAAGCCTGCTGCCATCCTTTAAGTCTTTAATAGCCTCAAAGAAACATTCTTCAGTAACACGCATAAGTTTTTTTTTGTCTTCACTAACAGTTCCAACAGCAAAAGTTCTTGCAGCATCACCATTAAAGCCCTGATATTTTGCACCAACATCAATGCCAATAATTTGTCCCTCTTGCAAAATAGTGTCTTGCCTTGGGATTCCGTGAACAACAACATCATCAATAGAAGCGCAGATTGTATTTGGAAAGCCTTGATAATGCAAAAACGCAGGTTTTGCACCTTGGCTAATTATATACTCTCTTGCAATTCTATCAAGTTCAAAAGTTGATATTCCAGGTTTTATGTGTTTAGAAATCTCATTGAGAGTGCCAGCAGTAATTTTGCAGGCAACTCTCATCTTACTGATTTCTTCTTCGTTTTTTATACTGATCATATTAATCGTTTAAGAATTCCTCAAGCCCTTTAATATCGCTATGTTCAAGAGCTGTAAGTAAATTTTCATAACTTTGTTCTGGCTCACTGTCACCAATAACGGTTACAACCTTGCCTTCTTTTTTAAAGTAGTCAAGAATAGGAAGTGTTTCATTTTGATAAACTTCATATCTCTTTTGATATGTTTCTTCATTATCATCACTTCTAATTCCCCATTCGCCACCACATTTTGGGCAAGTTTCATAGCCAAGATTCCAGCTTGTGTTATAAATATATCCACAATCTTTGCAAGTTCTTCTACCAACCACTCTAGATAAGAGTGCTTCATATGGAACTTCTAGGCTAACCACAACATCAATATCAGTAATGTTTTGGTCAACAAAAACTTTAAGCTGACTTGGAGTTCTTGGGAAACCATCTAAAATGAATCCTTCTTCAACATCCTCTGCAGAAAGTCTTTTTTTAATCATGGCACAAACAACTTCGTCTGGAACCATTTCGCCTTTATCCATATATTCTTTTGCCTTAATGCCTTCTTCATCGCCATTAGCGATGCTGTTTCTAAGGATATCTCCCATAGAAATTGTTGGAAGACCATAGTCTTCTGAAAGCATGTTTGCAAGAGTTCCTTTGCCTGCCATTGGTGCACCGAACATTAAAAATTTCATAATTTTCTCCTTATGTTAATTTATTAATCACTATAAAATATTTTTGTGTCTTCTCATCATAAGTTGAGCTTCAAGTTGGTCTCTAAACTCAATAGCAACGCTAACAACGATAAGCATACCAGTTGCGGTGAAAGAGTTAAGAAGTCCTTGTTGCCCCACTGCTACAGCTGAGAATAACACTGATGGAACAAGTGCTATAAACGCTAAGAATATTGCTCCAAAAAGTGTGATTCTGTGAGAAATTTTTCTTAAATATTCAGTTGTTGGTTTTCCTTGTCTGATGCCCGGAATAAATCCTCCGTGCTGTTGTATATTTAAGCTTACATCACTCGGATTAAATTGAATTGTTGCATAGAAATATGCAAAGAACAATATAAGCAGAGCTGTAAGTATGCTGTATATAACTGAACCAGTTCCAAGGTAAGTATACCAGAACTTAGCAAACCCACCACTTTCTGCGGTTACGCCGCAAAACGCCATAATAAGCGTTGGGAAGGTAATAATTGCAGATGCAAATATAATTGGAAGAACGCCACTTGCGTTAACCTTCATTGGAATATATGATGATTGACCACCATACATTTTTCTACCCTTAACCTGCTTTGCATATTGTACATTAATTCTTCTTTCTGCCATGTCAACAAAGCAGATAAGGAAGAACACAATAACAACAAGTGCAAGGAAGCCTAAAAGTTCCCAAAGGAATGTTAAGTCATTTTTGATGTTAACAATTGCATTAAGCATAGACTGAGCTGAGCTTGCAATAATACCAACAAAGATGATAAGTGAAAGTCCGTTACCAATTCCTTGCTCAGTGATTTTATCACCAAGCCACATAGTGAAGCATGTTCCTGCCATAAGAACAAGAACAACAAATATGCTTGTAAGCCATTTTAGCTTTTCGCCAAAGATTGGATCAATATAATCCATTCCAAGACCAAGAACAATGCCAAGGCCTTGTGCTAAAGCGAGCACCAAAGCAACAATCTTTGTAATAAGGTTAATCTTATCTCTTCCCTCATCGCCCTCTTTTGAAAGACGCTCAAGAGGAGGAAGTGCAACTGATAAAAGCTGCACAATGATTGATGCGTTAATATATGGTGTAACACCAAGCGCAAAGATTGCGGCATTTGATAGTGCACTACCAGTAACAGCATTGAGGAGCGATAAAATTCCAGAAGAATCATTTCCAGCAATGCTTTCATATAGTCCACGGTTTAACCCTGGGGTTGGCAAATAGCAACCTAAGCGATAAACGAGCAATAGAATAAGTGTTATAATAATACTCTTTCGTAATTCTCTATTTTTAAATGCGCTTGCAAGGGTTTTGAACATTATTTTACCTCAATTGTTCCGCCAGCAGCGGTAATTTTCTTAGCTGCACCATCAGTAAATTTTGCAGCTTGAACATTTAACTTTTTTGTGAGAGTTCCATTGCCTAAAACTTTAAGACCATAAGGCTCAATTTTAGAAATGATACCTTTAGATTTTAAAAGCTCAGCTGTAACAATAGTGTTTGCTTCTAAAACTTCTAATTCTCCAACATTAATTGTAGTATAAACCTTTCTGAAGTTGTTTGTAAAGCCAATTTTTGGTAATTGACGAATTAAAGGCATTTGACCGCCTTCAAATCCTGGTCTTACGCCGCCGCCACTTCTAGCATTTTGTCCTTTATGACCTTTGCCTGAAGTTTTGCCAAGACCTGAACCAGTTCCACGACCAAGTCTTTTGGTTTTTGAAACAGAGCCTTCAGCAGGTGATAATTCATGTAATTTCATTGTGCTTATTCTCCTTTATACATTTTCAACTTTAACAAGATGTTTAACAACAAAAATCATACCTCTTGTTGCACTGTTGTCTGGAACAATGTTGCTTGAACCAATTTTCTTAAGTCCAAGAGCAATAAGAGTTCTTTGTTGTTTTTCAAGTCTACCAAAATAACTTTTAACAAGTGTAACTTTAATTTTCTTTACATTCTCGTTAGCTGGCTTTTTAGCAGCAGGTTTAGCTGCTGGCTTAGCCTCTGCCTTAACCTCAACCACTTTAACTTCTTCTGCCTTAACAGTTGCAGCCTTAGAAGCAGCAGCCTTAGAAGCAGTTGCAGTTTTAGTTGTTGTTGTTTTTGAAGTTGCAGGTTTGCTTGCAGCAGTTTTTGTTGCAGCAGCAGCTTTTGGAGCAGCTGCTTTTGCTGTTGTAGTCTTAGCACTTGAAGACTTAACAGCTTTTGTTTCGTTTGTTTTTGTTTCTGCCATTTATGTCTTCTCCTTATCTAATTTCTTCAACTTTTTTGCCACGAAGTGCAGCGATTTGCTCAGCAGTTCTAAGTGCCTTAAGACCTTCAAAAGTTGCCTTAACGCAGTTAACTGGATTGTTTGAACCATAAAGTTTTGTTGTGATATCTTTAATACCAGCAAGTTCAACAACATCACGCACAACACCACCAGCAATAATACCTTTACCTTCCTGAGATGGCATCATAATAACTTTGGTTGTACCAAACTTACCAATAATGTCATGAGGAATAGTTGTGCCATCAATGCAAACATTAATCATGTTCTTTTTAGCAACAAGGGTTGCTTTTTCAATAGCCATGGTAACGTCCAAAGCTTTTGCAAGACCAACACCAACTTTTCCACTTTTATCTCCAACAACCATAAGAGCATCATAACGCATTGTTTTTCCACCCTTGGTTACTTTAGAAATAGCATTGAGGTTAACCATTCTTTTTTCAAGTCCGTCAGAAACCTTTTCTGGACGACGATTGCCGTCTCTTCTTGGTCTACGACCAGAGTTTTTTGAAGACTCTCTTTTATTTTCTACTGCAACTTCAGCAGCTTCAACAGCCTCAGGTGCAGTTTCGGTTGTTTCTTCAACCTTAACTTCAATTTCTTCTGCCATTTGCCTATCTCCTAAAACTCAAGACCAGCAGCTCTTGCGCCGTCTGCTAGGTTTTTAACACGACCAGTGTAAATATATCCACCACGATCGAATACGACTTTTTTAATTTTAAGCTTTAAAGCTTTCTCAGCAACAGCCTTGCCAACTTCATAAGCTTGTTCTGTTTTTGTTTTTCCAGCAAGAGCTTTTTCTAAGCTCTTGTCGTTTGAGCTAGCGCTGCAAAGAGTCTTGCCAGCTCTATCGTCAATAATTTGAACATAAATTTCTTTTGTTGAACGATACACATTAAGTCTAGGCATCTCAGCTGTTCCCTTAAGGGTATGTCTTATACGAGTATGCTTAGCTTTTCTAACTTCGTTCTTGTTTACTTTTTTAAACATACATTAACTCCTTATTTCTTACCTGAAGATGTCTTCTTAATTTCTTTTCTACGAACATGTTCGTTTGTGTAGTAAATTCCATATCCATGATATGGCTCTACCTTCTTAACAGCCTTAATGTCTGCTGCAAACTGACCAACTTGTTCTTTGCTAATTCCAGCAATAACCATTTCAGTTGCAGAAGGACAAGTAACTGTAAGTCCTTTTGGAATTTCCATATTAACTGGGTGTGAAAAACCAATATTCATAACAATTTTGTTGCCTTGAACTGAGGTTTTATAACCAACACCGTTAATTGAAACTGATTTAGTGAAACCAGTGCTAACACCAGTAACCATATTTGCAAGAAGTGCTCTATACAAACCATGCTTTGCGTTTGTATCTTTAAGCTCATCATTTGCAACTAATAAAATAGCGTTTTTGCCCTCGTGCTCTACCTTTGTAACAGAAACATTTCCAACAATTTGTTGTGTTAAAGAACCTTTTGGTCCAGTAACAGTAACAAAATTTGTATCAGAAACATCAACTGAAACACCATCAGGAAGAACAATTGGAGCTTTACCTATACGACTCATTCCTTCTTCCTCCTTACCATACATAGGCGAGAACTTCGCCACCAATACCAAGCTTTCTAGCTTCTCTATCTGTCATAACACCTTTAGATGTTGAAACGATAACAATTCCAAGACCGCCAAGAACCTTAGGAAGCTCTTCACAGCTTGCATAGATTCTTCTGCCAGGTTTTGAAATTCTTTTTAAGCCAGTAATAACTTTTTGATTTTTATTAACATATTTTAAGTTAATAACAAGATTTTTAAATTTGCCGTTTTCTACCTCTTCAAAAGAAGAAATGTAACCTTCATTAAGCAAAATTTCAGCGATAGCTTTCTTCATGATTGAAGTTTCTAAAGCAACGCTTTCATGCTTAGCGGTTTGTGCATTTCTAATTCTTGTGAGCATATCTGCAATTGAATCATTAACCATTCTTTCTCTTCCTCCTATTACCAGCTAGATTTCTTTATTCCAGGGATTTGACCTTTATAAGCTAACTCTCTAAAACAAATACGGCAGATTCCATATTTCTTTAAAACAGAGTGAGGTCTTCCACAAATTGAACACCTTGTATATTCACGTGTTTTATATTTTTGTGGTCCTTGTTGTTTGTTTACCATTGCTTTTTTTGCCATTTATTTTCTCCTCGTTTCCCTTAAATTAGGCCTTGAAAGGCATTCCCATAAACTTTAAAAGCTTTCTTGCTTCATCATCTGTTTTAGCAGATGTTACAAAGTTAATGTCAAAGCCCCTAATCTTCTCAATCTTATCATAGATAATTTCTGGGAAAATAAGTTGTTCTTTGATGCCATAAGAATAGTTTCCTTTGCCATCAAAACCAGCATTTGGATCAATTCCTCTAAAGTCACGAACCTTTGGAAGAGCAATAGATATAAGTCTGTCTAAAAACTCATACATTCTTGCCCCACGAAGTGTAACCTTGGCACCAACTTTTTGTCCTTGACGAAGCTTAAAGTTAGCAATAGACTTTTTTGCAGAAGTAACTGCTGGCTTTTGACCAGAGATTGCTGCAAGTTCTTCAACAGCAATGTTAAAGCTCTTAGAGTTATCTTTTTCAGCACCAAGTCCCATATTTAAAACGATTTTCTCAATTTTAGGAACTTCATTAACGTTTTTATATCCAAACTCTTTAAGTAGAGCAGGAACAACTTCGTTAATATATTTGTCTTTAAGTCTAATTCCTGTGTTTGATTGTTTTGTTGCCATGAATAATTACACTCCTCTTTGAGATGATCTAGAAGTTGTTGGCTTTTTTGCTGTTGCGGTCTTAGTTGCTTTTTCAGCAGTAACCGGCTTAACAGCACCCGACTTTTTTTCAGTTGTTGCAGCTTTTGCTGCAGTTTTAGCAGGCTTTTCTGCTGGCTTTTCAGCCTCAACAGCAGCTTCTGCTTTTTCAGATTTTGCTTTTTTAACTGCTTTTGTATCAGCCACTTTTGCATCAAGTGAAGCAGAACATTTAGAACATATTCTTACTTTCTTTCCATTTACAGTTGCGTGAGCAACACGAATTGCCTTGCCACATTTTGGACAGATAACATTAACATTAGACACATCAATAG